>NZ_JBICZA010000020.1:76386-171099 GCF_043201585.1 Streptomyces sp. NPDC048297 | reverse complement strand
AGGAACAAGATCAGCACGCACTCCGGACACCCTGCCGACCAAGATCGTCGAGCACAAGACCCGCAGCGCAACTCATTCTGAAACGATCAGTTAGGCGCAAAAAGCAGGCAGCCCACCGACGGGGGACGGTCGGCGGGCTGCCCGGGGTGTTGCCGCGATGGCTCTAGTGGACGGAGTGCTCCTCCAGCGGGAACGTCCCGTCGATCACGTCCTGTGCGAACTCCTTCACCGCGTCGCCCATGACCTCACGCAGGTTCGCGTACTTCTTCACGAACTTCGGGACCCGGCCCTGCGTCAGCCCGAGCATGTCGGTCCACACGAGCACCTGCGCGTCCGTCTCGGGTCCCGCGCCGATGCCGACCGTCGGGATCTGCAGCACGCGCGTGACCTCGGCCGCCAGCTCCGCCGGAACCAGCTCAAGCACCACCGCGAACGCGCCCGCGTCCTGCACGGCCTTCGCGTCCCGCAGCAGCTGCTGGGCCGCCTCCTCGCCCCGCCCCTGCACGCGGTAGCCCATCGCGTTCACGGACTGCGGGGTCAGCCCGATGTGGGCCATGACCGGGATCCCGGCCTCCACCAGCAGCCGGATCTGCTCGTGCGAGCGCTCGCCGCCCTCCAGCTTGACCGCGCCGACCCCGGCGTCCTTCACCAGCCGGGTCGCCGAGCGCAGCGCCTGCACCGGGCCCTCCTGGTAGGAGCCGAAGGGCAGGTCGCCGACGACGAGGGAGCGCCGCGTGCCGCGGACGACGGCCGCCGACAGCATGGTCATCTCGTCGAGGGTGACGGGCACCGTGGTCTCGTACCCGAGGTGGCAGTTGCCCGCCGAGTCGCCGACGAGGATCACCGGGATCCCGGCCTCGTCGAAGACGGACGCGGTCATCGCGTCGTAGGCCGTGAGCATGGGCCACTTCTCGCCGCGTTCCTTGGCGAGGGCGATGTCGCGGACGGTGATGCGGCGGGTGCCCTTCCCCCCGTACAGCGTCGTGCTGCCGTCGGAAGGCTTGTTCTGGGCAGCCGAAAGCTGCGTCATGACAACGGCTCCTTCAGTCATCTCGAGGCACCCTGACGGCGTCCCCGGACCGGTTCCATGGTGGCACTTCGTACCGGAGAGGGCCAGGGGGGACCCCTGTGATCCGCCGGACCACCCGAACGGCCGCCCGGACGTGCGGAAGCGGCCCCTCCGTGTAAGCAGTCGGTAAAAGTATTCAGATACGAGACGGTGCCGTATTGGAATGATCGTACGATCGAACACATGACAACGTCCGTCCCTGCCTCCCGAATACCGGAAGCCGTGCACCGGCGCCGCTGGGCGATCCTCGGCGTGCTGATGCTGAGCCTGCTCATCGTGGTGCTCGACAACTCGATCCTGAACGTCGCCATCAAGACGATCTCCACCCCGGCGCCCACAGGCATCGGCGCCACGCAGAGCGAGATCGAGTGGGCGATCAACGCCTACACCCTCGTCTTCGCCGGCCTGCTCTTCACCGCCGGTCTCATCGGTGACCGACTGGGCCGCAAGAAGATCCTGATCGGCGGCCTGCTCGTGTTCGGCATCGGGTCCGCCCTGGCCGCCGAGTCCGGCACACCGGGGGAGCTGATCACCTACCGCGCCCTCATGGCCCTCGGCGCCGCCTTCGTCATGCCCGCCACCCTCGCCGTCCTCATGAACGTCTTCGAGCGCGAGGAGCAGCCCAAGGCCATCGGCATCTGGGCGGGCGGCGTCGGCCTCGCCATCGCCATCGGCCCGATCACCGGCGGCGCGCTGCTGGACCACTTCTGGTGGGGCTCGGTCTTCCTGGTCAACGTCCCGATCGTGATCGTCGCCATCGCGCTGATGCTGTGGCTGGTGCCCGACTCGCGCGACCCGAACCCCGGCCGCCTCGACCCGGTCGGCGTCGTCCTGTCCGTGGTCGGCCTGGTCCTGCTCGTCTACGGCATCATCAAGGGCGGCGAGCTGGCCGACTTCACCGACGGCAAGGTGCTGGCGACCATCGTCGCCGGACTCGTCGTCCTGACCGCCTTCGTCGTCTTCGAGAAGCGCAGCGACCACCCGTCCCTGGACGTCAGCTACTTCAGGAACAAGGTCTTCTCGTCCGCCATGAGCGCCATCGCGCTCGTCTTCTTCGCGCTGATGGGCGTCACGTTCTTCGGCGTCTTCTACATCCAGAGCGTGCGCGGCTACTCGCCGCTGCAGGCCGGTCTGATGATGCTGCCGCTGGCCGCCGCGCAGATGATCTTCGCGCCGCGCGCCCGGCTGCTGGTCGACCGGTTCGGCAACAAGGCCACCACCACGGCGGGCCTGGTGCTGGTCGCCGCCACCCTGGCCGCGTTCGCCGGTTTCGAGGCCGACACGCCGATCTGGCTGATCGAGGTCGTCTTCTTCCTCATGGGCACCGGCATGGCGCACATCATGACGCCGACCTCCGTCGTCATCATGCAGGCCCTGCCGCGCGAGAAGGCCGGTTCGGCCTCCGCGCTCAGCAACACCTTCCGCCAGGTCGGCGGCGCCCTCGGCATCGCCGTCCTCGGCTCGGTGCTCTCCACCGCGTACCGCAACGGCATCGAGGGCAAGCTCGGCCTGCTGCCGCCCGCCCTGCGCGACACGGCCGGCGAGTCCATCGAGGCCACCCTCGGCGTCGCCGCCAAGCTCGGCCCGCGCGGTCAGGGCCTCGTCACCCCCGCGAACGACGCCTTCCTGCACGCCATGCACGTCACCGCCCTGTGCGGTACGGGCGTCGCGCTCGTCGGCGCCGTCGTCACGGCCCTCTTCCTGCCGGGCAGGCCGGCGGCGGGTCAGAAGGACACGAAGGAACAGGAGTTGGTGGTCGCGGCCGACTGAGAGCCGTGGACGCCGGGACGGGGGAAGGAGGCCGCTGCGGGACAATTCCCGCAGCACACCGAGAGGACGGACCATCGTGAGCCTTGCCGAAAGCCGGCCGCGCCCGGACGGCCCCGCCAGGGGACGGCCCCGCAGCGAGGCCGTGGAACACGCCATCGTGGAAGGCGTGATGAAGCTCCTGGAGGACGGCGTACCGCTCGCCGAGCTGTCCATCGAGCGCGTCGCGCGCACGGCCGGAGTCGGCAAGGCCACCATCTACCGCCGCTGGAGCGGCAAGGAGGAACTGTTCGTCGACGTCATGCGCGCCGCCGAACCCCCCGACCCGGTCCTGCCCGGCACCTCCATGCGCGACGACCTCGTCGTCCTGCTGGAGTCGCTGCGCCGGCGCGGCCTGGCCAGCCGCTCGTCGGCGATCCTGCACAACGTCTACGCCCAGATGAAGAGCAGCCCCAAGGTCTGGTCCGCCTACCACACCTGCGTCATAGCTCCCCGGCGCGCCCAGACCCTGGAGGTCCTGGAGCGGGGGCAGCGGAGCGGCGAACTGCGGGCGGACGTCGACCTGGAGCTGGCCAGCGACATGTTCACGGGCCCCATGCTCGTCCGCTCCGTGATGCGCCCCGACGCCGACCTGCCCGAGGACCTGTCCGAGGAGATCGTCGACGCGGTCCTCGCGGGCCTGCGGCCCGGCCCGCCGGCCTGACGGGGTCACCCGCCCGGCGGAGGCACCCGCCTTACGGGGTGCCCCCCTGACGCAGGCACCCGCCTGACCGGACCGCGGGGCGGAACTCGACGGTCCGGTGGCGCTGATGTGCATGTTTCGTCACAGACTCCCCGCCCGGCGCGGTGCTCGGAACTCCCCGCCCCGCCTTGTTCGTCATCGTCTTCCGTACGGCCGTCATGGGACGGCGGAACGGAGCCGTTCATCCCCTAGGGTCGGACACCGGGGGACGGCGGAGTGCACAGCGGGCAGTGAGGCAGACGGTATGGCGCAGCAGGCGTACGTGACGGAGACGGACGGCGACGGCTCGGGGCCCGAGCGACGTGGATCCCGGCTTCGGCGCCTGTCGCACCGCGTTCTGTCCCGCTGGCGCGGCGATCCGCGGATCTGGCGCCGGGGCCGGGTCCTCGCGGCGCTGGCCCTGCTCCTCGCCCTGGTGATGCTGCTGCACTCGCGCATCCCCAACCGGATCGGCAACCTCGGCAGCCTCACGGAGACCTTCCTGCCCTGGCTGGGGCTGGCCGTCCCGGTGCTGCTGGTGCTCGGCGTGCTGCGCAGGTCCGCGCCCGCGCTGATCGCGGTCCTCCTCCCGGCGATCGTGTGGCTGAACCTCTTCGGCGGGCTGCTCACCGACAAGACGGGCAGCGGCGGCGACCTCATGGTCGCCACCCACAACGTCAACGCCGACAACCCCGACCCGGCCGCGACCGCCCAGGACGTCGCCTCCTCCGGCGCCGACGTGCTCGCCCTGGAGGAACTGCCCGCGTCCGCCGTCCCGGTGTACGAGAAGGCGCTCGGGACGACGTACCCCCACCACGCGGTCGTCGGCACCGTCGGCCTGTGGAGCAAGTACCCGATGGCGGGCGTGCACGCCGTCGACATCAAGCTCGGCTGGCAGCGCGCGATGCGCGCGAGCGTCGACACCCCCGAGGGGCCCGTCGCGGTGTACGTCGCCCACATGCCCTCGGTGCGGGTGAAGATGGAGGCCGGGTTCACCGCGCGGCAGCGCGACAAGAGCGCCGACGCGCTCGGCGAGGCGATCGCCGACGAGACGCTGCGGCGGGTCGTCCTGCTCGGCGACCTGAACGGTACGATGAACGACCGCTCGCTCAACGCGGTCACCTCGCAGCTGCGTTCCACGCAGGGGGCCGCGGGAAGCGGCTTCGGGTTCAGCTGGCCGGCGTCGTTCCCGATGGCGAGGATCGACCAGATCATGGTCAAGGGCGTCGAGCCGGAGAGCTCCTGGACCCTGCCGCGCACCGACAGCGACCACTTGCCGGTGGCTGCTCGTGTGAAGGTGGACACGTCCTCTTAACCGGCCGGAATACTGGGCCTGGGAGAGTTTGTTCCGCGTCTGAACATAGAGTGGACGGAACTCCGCCCTCCCTGCTTCCCTCGAAAGGCACAGGCCCTTCATGCCTCTGGCCCTGCTCGCCCTGGCCGTCGGCGCTTTCGGTATCGGAACGACCGAGTTCGTGATGATGGGCCTGCTGCCCGACGTCGCGGACGACCTGGGCGTATCCATCCCCACCGCCGGACACCTGGTGTCGGCGTACGCGCTGGGCGTCGTCATCGGCGCCCCGCTGCTGGCCGCCCTGACCGCGCGGCTGCCCCGCCGCACGGTCCTGATCGGCCTGATGGTCCTGTTCGTCGTCGGCAACGCCCTCTCGGCCCTGGCCCCCGGCTACGACTCCCTCCTCGCCGCCCGCTTCCTCAGCGGCCTGCCCCACGGTGCCTTCTTCGGCGTGGGCGCGGTCGTCGCCACCGCGATGGTCCCGCCGGAGCGCAAGGCCCGCTCGGTCTCCCTGATGTTCCTCGGCCTGACCGTCGCCAACGTCGCGGGCGTCCCCGTCGCCACCCTGACCGGCCAGCACCTCGGCTGGCGGGCGACGTTCCTCGGCGTGAGCGCGATCGGCGTCGCCGCCATCGCCGCGCTCGCCCTCCTGATCCCGCACGACCGCGCCACCGCCCCCACCACGGGCCTGCGCGGCGAACTGGCCGCACTGCGCTCGCTGCCGGTGTGGCTCGCCCTGGGGACGACCGTGGCCGGCTTCGGCGCCCTGTTCGCGGCCTACAGCTACATCACCCCGATGCTGACGGACTCCGCCGGTTTCGCCGAGGGCAGCGTGACGGTGCTGCTCGCCCTGTTCGGCGTCGGCGCGACGGCGGGCAACCTGCTGGGCGGCCGCCTCGCCGACCACGCGATGCGCGGCACGCTGTTCGGCGGACTGGCCGCAGTGGGTGTCGTCCTGCTCCTCTTCCCCGTCCTGATGCGCGCCGAATGGAGCGCGGCCCTCGCCGTGACCCTCCTCGGCACGGCCGCCTTCGTCACCGGCTCCCCGCTCCAGCTGATGGTCATGGAGAAGGCCTCCAGCGCCCCCTCCCTCGCCTCCTCCGCCAACCAGGCCGCCTTCAACCTGGCCAACGCCGGCGGTGCCTGGATCGGCGGCCTCGCCCTGGCGGCCGGCTTCGGCGCCACGTCCCCCGCGCTGGCCGGGGCCGCCCTCGCGGTCCTCGGACTCGCGGTCGCCGCCGTGGCGTACGCGGTGGACGTGCGCCGGGCGCCGGTACACGCCGGCCGGGTGGTCGCCGCGCACGTACCCGAGGAGTCCGGCGCGCTGCACCACTGAGAGACGCGGGCACGCCGCACCACCGAGAGGCGCCGGCGTGCTGCACCACTGAGAGGCCCCGCGCTGCACACTGAGAGGCGCCGGCGCCCCGGTTACGGGCGCCGGATCGTCCCGTCCTGCGCGATACGGGCGGCGTCCGCGCCGAAGTCCTCCTCCGACACGCCGGAGACGAGGTCGATCGCGTCGCCGCCCGGCTCCGGGGTGCCGGGCGCCACGATCCGGGTCGGATCCAGGCGCCCGGACACATAGGTGCCGTCGGCGCGGAGGGTGACGTGCAGGACGCCGCTGGTGGAGAGGGTGCCGCCGAGGCCGAGCACCTTGTAGCCGGAGAAGTTGCCCAGGCTGTAGGCGATCAGCCGGCCCTTGTAGAACTCCATCCCCCGCATCACGTGCGGGCCGCTGCCCACGACCAGGTCGGCTCCGGCGTCGATCACCGCACGGCTGAAGCGGTGGCTGTCGCCGCGGTCCTCGCCGAGGAAGTACTCGGTGCCGGGCTCCACATGGGTGCGGTCCGAGCCCTCCGCGCCGGCGTGCATCGTGACGACCACGATGTCCGCCATCTTCGCGGCACGCGCGGTGAGCCGTTTCGCGGCGGGGATGTCCGTGAGGTCGTTCGCCCCCTGGTCGGGAGCGAACCCGAGCAGCGCGACCCGGACGCCGTGCACCCGCTGGACGGTGATCTGGCCGAGGCGCCCGGTGAAGGGCAGGTTCACCGAGCGCAGCGCGTCGAACGTCTCGCGCCGCCCCTGCGCCCCGAAGTCGTCGATGTGGTTGTTCGCCGCGTTCATGACCGTGAACCCGGCCTTCTTGAGCACATGGGCGTAGGACGGCGGGACGTGGAACGCGAAGCAGTTCGGGCCGTCGATGTCGTCGCACTTGCTGGGGCCGCCGGTGGCGAGGGTGCCCTCCAGGTTCCCCAGCACCACGTCGCCGGTGAGCAGATCGCCGACAGGGTCGAAGAACGAGGCGCCGTCGTCCGGCGGCAGGGCGTCCGGCAGCGAGCCCATCACGATGTCGCCCACGGCGGTGATCCGCACATCGGCGGCCGGGCGCGGCGGCGCCGGCGCACCGGACACCGTGGTCCCGGTCCTGTGCGGCGGGGCCGGGACGGAGCCGGTGGAGGCCGCGCCCTCGGGGCCGGCGCGGAACGCGAACACCGCGGCGACCACCACGCCGGTCCCGGCCAGGCCGAGAGCGAACGGGAGGTGACGGCGCACCGCCTTGTGCCGCTCGCGCCGCTGCTGCGGACGCTGTCCGTCGGACGTGATCATCGGCTCATGCTACGAAGCGGGCGCCCCTTCGTGACGGATCGTCACCCACGGGCGTGTTCCCGCCCCCGTTCCCCGTCCCCGCAGCCCTGCTGCCGTGCCGCGGTCAGAGATCGAAGCGCGGTCAGAGACCGAAGCGCGGTCAGAGATCGAAGCGGGCGAGGTCGCGCAGCCAGGCCCGTGCGTTGCCGTCGGACGGCGCGCGCCAGTCGCCGCGCGGGGAGAGCGAGCCGCCCGCCGAGACCTTCGGCCCGTTCGGCATGGCCGACCGCTTGAACTGCGCGAACGCGAAGAACCGGCGGCAGAAGACCTCCAGCCAGCGCCGGATCTCCGGCAGGTCGTACGCCACCCGCTCGGCCTCCGGGAAGTTCGGCGGCCAGGCGCCCGCCTTCGGGTCGTTCCAGGCGTGCCAGGCCAGGAAGGCGATCTTCGACGGCCGGAAGCCGTGGCGCAGGACGTGGAAGAGCGTGAAGTCGTGCAGCGCGTACGGGCCGATCTTCGACTCCGTGGACTGCATCTCCTCGCCCGGCACCAGCTCCGGGCTGATCTCGGTGTCAAGGATCGCGGCGAGCGTCCGCCCGGTCTCCTCGCCGAACTGGCCGCTGCTGATGACCCAGCGGATCAGATGCTGGATCAGCGTCTTCGGCACGCCCGAGTTGACGTTGTAGTGGCTCATCTGGTCGCCCACGCCGTACGTGGACCAGCCGAGCGCCAGCTCCGACAGGTCACCGGTGCCCAGCACGATGCCGCCGCGCTGGTTGGCGAGCCGGAAGAGGTAGTCCGTGCGCAGCCCCGCCTGCACGTTCTCGAAGGTGACGTCGTACACCGGCTCGCCGGAGGCGAAGGGGTGGCCCATCTCCGTCAGCATCAGCCGTGCGGTGGGCGTGATGTCCAGCTCGGCGGCGGTGACGCCGAGCGAGTTCATCAGCTTGTGGGCGTTGCCCTTGGTGTGGTCGCTGGTGGCGAAGCCGGGCAGCGTGAAGGCGAGGATGTCGCTGCGCGGGCGGCCCGCGCGGTCCATCGCGCGGGCGGCGACGATCAGCGCGTGCGTGGAGTCGAGGCCGCCGGACACCCCGATGACCACCTTCGGGCCGCCGATCGCCGCGAGCCGCTGCTGAAGGCCCTCGACCTGGATGTTGTAGGCCTCGTAGCAGTCAAGGGCGAGGCGGTCGGGATCGGCCGGCACGAACGGGAAGCGCTCCAGGCGACGGCGCAGCCCCAGGTCGGTGAGCGGCGGGTCCAGCTCGAACGCGACGGTCCGGAAGTCGCTCGTCCGCGCGTGATGCGTACGGCGGTTGTCGTCGAACGTGCCCATCCGCTGCCGCTCCTGGCGCAGCAGGTCGAGGTCCACGTCGGCCACCGCGTACTGGTCGCCGAGCGGGAACCGCTCGGTCTCGGCCAGCAGCGCGCCGTTCTCGTAGATCATGGTCTGTCCGTCCCAGGACAGGTCGGTGGTCGACTCGCCGAGGCCGGCCGCCGCGTAGACGTAGGCGGCGAGGCAGCGCGAGGACGCCGAGCGGCACAGCAGCCTGCGGTCCTCGGCCCGCCCGACCGTGATCGGGCTGCCCGAGAGGTTGACGAGGACGGTCGCGCCGGCGAGGGCCGCCTCCGCGCTGGGCGGCACCGGCACCCACATGTCCTCGCAGATCTCCGCGTGCAGGACCAGCCCCGGGACGTCCTCCGCCGCGAACAGCAGGTCCACGCCGAACGGCACGCTCTCGGAGCCGACCCGGATCGACCCGCCGCGCTCGTCGGCGCCGTCGCCGATCTGCCGGCGCTCGTAGAACTCCCGGTAGTTCGGCGGGTACGACTTGGGAACGACACCGAGGACACGGCCGCGGTGCACGATCACCGCGCAGTTGTAGACCCGGTTGCGGTGGCGCAGCGGGGCGCCGACGACCAGGACCGGCAGCAGCCCGGCCGACCCGGCCACCACCTCCCGCAGCGCCTCCTCGACCTCGTCGAGCAGCACGTCCTGCAGCAGCAGGTCCTCGATCGAGTAGCCGCACAGCACCATCTCCGGGAAGACGGCGACGGCGACCCCGTCCCCGGCGCACCGGCGCGCGTGGCGCAGGACCGCTTCGGCGTTGGCCCGCGGGTCCGCGAGGACCGTGTGACCCGTGCACGCGGCGACGCGTGCGAAGCCGTGCTGATAGATCGACCAGAAGTTCAACGGAGGCACCCGGCCAGTGTAATCGTCAAAGCGACGCGATGGGGGGCGTGGGGTGTCGGACACCCCACGCCCCCTACCGGCGTGTCACGTCAGCCGCTCAGCGACATCAGCGGATCAGTGACATCAGCGGATCGCTGACGTCAGCGGTTCAGTGGCGACGGTACGACTGCACGTAGCCGTTCGCGGGCGAACCCACGCCGGTGACGTCGTCGTAGCCCTTCACCGCGGACAGCGAGCTGTCCTTGCCGAGGCTGCGGACCGAGGTCGCGAGGCCGTCGGCGGCGTCGAAGCCGTTCACGAAGTCGAGCCGGGCCACCGCCAGGCCGGAGCCCGTCGGGTTGTCGGTGACGTCGTGGAAGACACCGGCCTTGCCGTACTTGCCGTAGATCGCCGGGTTGGCGAAGCCGATCGCCTTGCCGCCGCGCGCCTCCTGGGCCAGCGCCTGGACCGCCGCGATCACCGGGGCGGCCAGCGAGGTGCCGCCGATGCGGTACTCGCTGTACTGCTCGGAGCCGTCGGGGAAGGTCTGGGTCTGGCCGACCAGGAAGCCCGTGTTCGGGTCGGCGACGGCCGCGATGTCCGGGACGACGCGGTTGCCGTCGGCGCTGTTGGCCTTGGCGAGCGCGCCCGGGACGACACCCTTCTGGTAGTACGGCTGCGCCACCGTCTTGCTGGTGCCGCCGCCCGCGCCCGAGGTGAAGGCGCCCGGGAAGCCCGTCCAGCTCTTGCCGTCGGCCGCCAGGGTCGCCTTCTGGGTGCCCCAGCCGGTCTCCCACTGGTACGCGTCGCCCTTGCCGACGGCCAGCGAGGTACCGCCGACCGCAGTCACCCACGCCGAGTTGGCCGGGGTGTCGACCTGCTTGGTGCCGGTGTTGGCGACCTCGTCGCCGTTGTCGCCGGAGGAGAAGTAGAAGCCGATGCCCTGGACCGCGCCCAGCTGGAAGACCTGGTCGTAGGCGGCCGCGAGGTCCGGCGTCTGGTTGGCCTCGATGTCGCCCCAGGAGTTGGAGACGATGTCGGCCAGGTGGTTGTCGACGATCTTGCTGAGCGAGTCGAGCAGGTCGTCGTCGTAGCAGGACGCGGCGCCCACGTAGGTGACGTCGGCGTTCGGCGCGACGGCGTGCACGGCCTCGACGTCGAGGGTCTCCTCGCCGTACCAGCCGGCCGCGCCGCACTCCTCGGTCTTGGTGTACTTCTTCGGCAGCACCTGGTGCAGCTGGCCGGTCTTCCAGGCCGCGTCACCGTTCTTCACCGCGTACTTGCCGGCGTCGAAGGCGATGGTCGGCGAGGCGTAGGCGTCCGTGATCGCGATCCGGACGTTCTTGCCGGTGTACGCGCCCGCACCGTAGGAGGCGCGCAGCTGCTTGCCGGTGTAGCCCTTGACCGCGTACGGGATCGTGTGGCCATAGGCCTGCGGCAGCGTGCTCGCGGCGTTCGAGCCGTAGTACGAGGAGAACGGCCCGGCGTTCTTGAACACGGCGTCCGGCGGCGGGAGCTGCTCGTCGTGGTTCGACTTGTGCGGGGCGTTGTCCAGACCGGTCACGGTCAGGACGGCACCGCGCAGACCGGCCGGCACCGACGCGGTCCTCGCGGGGGCGCGGTAGGTCTTCGAACCCTTGGCGAACTGGTGCAGCTGGGTGCCGAAGGCCTTCTCCGCGGCGGCGACGTCACCGGAGACGGTGACGTAGTGCGCGCTGACCCCGGTGACCTTCAGACCGGCCGACGTCAGCCAGGACCTGACGGCGGACACCTGGGCCTTGGTGGCCCCGAAGCGGGCCTGCGCCTTCTTGGCGCTGAGGTACTTGCCGTAGTGCGGCGAGCTGGGGTCGGACACGGCCTTGGCGTAGGCGGCGAGTCCGGCGCGGTCCCGGCCGGCCAGGTAGACACGGGCCTTGACCTGCGCGTTGTCGGCGGTGGCGCCCTTGTCCGCCTTGGCCGTGGCCCAGGCGGGCCGCGAGCCCGCCAGTGCGTCACGGGCCGGGGTGTCCGCAGCGTGGGCCGCGGGTATGCCGAGCGCCAGCGCACCGGCGATCATCGGCAGTGTCGCTGCCATGCTCACGCCGGCGCGCATGGTGGCGCGGTTGGATCTCATAGAACCCCCTGCGATGCGGTTCGCATGCATGTAGTGGTCGGAACGTCGTGGAGGCGCGCACCGGCCCGCGGCGGTATCGGCCGGCGAATGGATCACACGATGGGGGCCACTCTTGCGATGAACCGTTCATGCCAGGGGAACGTGAAGGTCAAGAGAAGCTCAAGGAACCGTCATTCAGGGTGATTTGAGGGGGTGATGGAGGATTCGTCCCTCCGTCGGCGTTACGAACGGGCTTGCGCACCACGCTCCTTGAGCATGTCGGCCATCAACTGGATCTCCGACTGCTGCGCGTCGACCATGCCCTGCGCGAGCCGCTTCTCCACCCTGACGGTGCACTTGGCCACACACCCCTCGGCCATGTGGATACCGCCCCTGTGATGGGCCGTCATCAGATGGAGGAACAGGATCTCCGCCTGCTTCCCGTTCAGCGAACGGAGCTTGTCCAGCTCCTTGTTCGTCGCCATGCCGGGCATCAGCGCGCCGTCCTCGCCGGAGGCCATGTCACCCATGCCCATCCAGGTCATCGGCGGCTCGGCCGACACCTTCGGCAGCCCCCACAGATCCAGCCAACCGAGCATCATCCCGCGCTGGTTGGCCTGCGTCTGCGCGATGTCGTACGCCAGCCGCCGCACTTCCTCGTCCTTCGTGCTGTCCCGCACGATGTACGACATCTCGACGGCCTGCTGGTGATGGACGGCCATGTCCCGCGCGAACCCCGCGTCGGCGGACCGCGCACCCGGCGCCCGCGCCACGGACCCGTCGGTGCCCTCGGCGACCGCGTACGTGACCGCGCCGGCCGCGACGAGCACCGCCGCCGCGGCCCCGGCGACCCAGCCGGCGTGCCGCCGCCTCACTTCATCGCCCCGCCCGTGCAGGACGCGCCCGGCTCGGGCGTCTGCTGTCCCTGCACGTAGGTGGCGAAGAACGTGTCGACCTCGGGGTCGCTCGCGCTCTTCACCGTCACCTGGTGACCCCAGGCCGACAGGGTCAGCGGCGCGTCCTGGTTCTGGTACGGGCTCATCAGCGAGTACGGCGTCTTCTTCACCTTCGCCGCGAGCGCGTCCACGTCGGCCTTGCTCGCCTTGTCCGTGTACGTCACCCAGACCGCGCCGTGCTCCAGCGCGTGCACCGCGTTCTCGTCCTGCACCGGCTGGGTGTAGACGTCGCCGTTGCAGTTGAGCCACACGGGGTTGTGGTTGCCGCCGACCGGCGGGTGCATCGGGTACGACACCTTCGTCGTCACGTGTGTCCGCGCCAGCTTGCCGGACCAGGTCTTCACCCCGTCCTTGCCAGTGACGAAGTGCCCGGAGTTGCCCGCGTTCTTCGCGTCGCCGCTCGCGGACGAGTCCGCCGTGTTCGCCTTGTCCTTCTGGGCGTTGACGAGGACCACGCCGCCGACGACGAGTCCGGCGACGACCACCACGCTCGCGCCGATGGTCAGCACCCGGCCTCGGCGCTCGCGGGCACGCTCCGCGCGTCGCATCTCCTCGATGCGCGCCTTGCGCGCCGCGTTGCTGCTGTTCTTGGCGGAACCCATGAGGTGTGTCCTTCTGGGGGAAAGAGACGTGGACGGTGAGGCTCGCCGATCGTAGTGGGCCCGGTGCGGTCTCCCGTAGGGGGGCGGGGCGACCGCGGGGTGAGGACGCGGTGACGACAGCGTGCTGAGGGCGCGGCGACGGCAGCGTGGCGAGGGCGCGGCGACCGCGTGGTGAGGGTGTGGCGACCGCGTGGTGAGGGTGTGGCGACCGCGTGGTGAGGGTGTGGCGACCGCGTGGTGAGGGCGCGGGGACCGCGTCGCGCGGGCACGGCGTACGTCGTCGCCCCCGTCCGGCTCGCGGTCGTCGTGAGGGCACGGCGACCGTGTGGCGAGGACAGGCGACCGGAAAATTTGAACGCGGGATGCGCATTACCTACCCTCGCGATATGCGGCTGCTGCGTTCCACCGACCTGGCTCTGCGGGTCCTCATGCGACTCGCCGTCGCCGGCGACGACAGCCCCACGACCCGCCAGGTCGCGCAGGACATGGCCGTGCCCTACACGCACCTCGCCAAGGTCGTGGCCGAACTCCAGCACCTGGGCCTGGTCGACGCCCGGCGTGGCCGCGGCGGCGGCCTCACCCTCACCGAGAAGGGCCGCGGGGCGTCCGTCGGGGGCGTCGTCCGCACCTTCGAGGGCGAGGACGAGGTGGTCGAGTGCGAGGGCGCGAACCCCTGCCCCCTCAACTCCGCCTGCCGGCTGCGGGGCGCCCTGCGCCGGGCCCAGGAGGCGTTCTACGCGACCCTGGACCCGGTGACGGTGCGGGACATGGTCGCCGACCCGACCGGCCCCCTGCTGCTGACCATCTCGAAGGGCCCGCGCGACCTCTGACACGGGCCCCTCCTCCGTTCCTCCCGCCCGCTCAGCCCTGCGTCAGCCAGAGATCCGGCCCGAACACCTCGTAGTGGATGTCGGCCGGGGCCACGCCCTTGCCGATCAGCTGGGAGCGCACCGCGCGCATGAAGGGCAGCGGGCCGCACAGGTACGCGCGCGTGCCCGCGGGCACGGCCACGCCGGCGAGGTCGACCAGGCCGGTACGGGTGCCGGGCGCGGCGTCCCGCTCGTAGAAGAAGTGCACGGACGCGTCCGGGAGCTTGCCGGCGTACGCCTCGTGGTCGGCGCGCAGGGCGTGCTCGGCGGGGGAGCGGTCGCCGTGCACGACCGTGACCGGGGTGCCGTGGCCGTCGGCCGCGAGGGCGGCGAGCATCGCGACCATCGGGGTCACGCCGATGCCCGCGGAGGCGAGCAGCAGGGGCCGGCCGTCGCTGTCGCCGAGTACGAGGTCGCCGTACGGCTCGGACAGTTCGAGGACGTCACCGGCCCGCACGCGCGCGTGGAGGTGGTGGGAGACCTCGCCGTCGGGCCCCGCCTCGTCGTGCACCCGCTTGACGCTGATCTGCCGCAGGCCCGAGCCCGGCGCACCCGAGAGGCTGTACTGCCGTATCTGCCGGGCCCCGTCGGGCAGGGTGACCCCGACGGAGACGTACTGCCCCGCGCGGAAGTCCGTCACCGGGCCCCCGTCGGCCGGCCGCAGCCGGAAGGAGACGACGTCCGCGGTCTCGGCGACCCGCTCGACGACCTCCCACGGCCGCATGCCCTGGCTGCCGCTCTCCTCGTACAGCCGCTTCTCGATGGCGATGAGGGCGTTCGCCATCAGCCAGTACACCTCGTCCCAGGCGGCGGCCACCTCGGGCGTGACGGCGTCGCCGAGCACCTCGGCGATGGCGGCGAAGAGGTGCTCGTGCACGACCGGGTACTGCTCGGGCGTCACTCCGAGGGAGGCGTGCTTGTGGGCGATACGGCCGAGCAGGGCGTCGGGCCGCTGGTCCGGGTGCTCCAGGAGATGGCCGGCGAAGGCGGCGATGGAACCGGCGAGGGCCTGCTTCTGGGCGCCGGAGGCCTGGTTGCCGCGGTTGAAGAGGTCCCGCAGCAGTTCGGGGTGGGCGGCGAAGAGCCGGGCGTAGAAGCGCTCGGTGATCTCGCCCAGGGCCCCGCCGACGGCGGGAAGGGTGGCGCGAACGGTGGCCGCGGACTGGTCGGACAGCATCGGGACTCCTCACGACTCGACTGGTCCGCACGCTATGAAAACTTGCATCTGAGATGCAAATTAAACGGGCGTGTTCTGGGTCACGACCGAAGCGAACCGGCCACGCCGAATATCGACGCGACGGGCCACGCCGAATATCGACGCGACGGGCCACGCCGAATATCGACGCGACGGGCCACGCCGAATACCGACGCGACGGGCCACGCCGAATACCGACGCGACGGGCCACGCCGAATGCCGACGTGACGGGCCACGCCGAATGCCGACGTGACGGGCCACGCCGAATGCCGGCGCGACGGGCCATGACGAATGCCGGTGCGAGCAGGCAAGATGGGCGGCAGAGCGGTGCACCAGCCCCGCAAGGCGCGTTCAGACCCGCGACGCTCACGCGATCAAGGTCGGCAACGCGCACGAAACGGTGGTGTGGTGGGATGCTCAGGTGCCCGACCGCCTCCCGTTCACTCGGGGGCACAGGCGGCCTGACCAGCAAGGATGGGGAAGCGGAAGATGGACAAGCAGCAGGAGTTCGTGCTCCGGACCTTGGAGGAGCGCGACATCCGGTTCGTACGCCTGTGGTTCACGGACGTGCTGGGCTTCCTGAAGTCCGTCGCCGTGGCCCCGGCCGAGCTGGAACAGGCCTTCGACGAGGGCATCGGTTTCGACGGCTCCGCCATCGAGGGCTTCGCCCGGGTCTACGAGTCCGACATGATCGCCAAGCCGGACCCCTCCACCTTCCAGGTCCTGCCCTGGCGCGCGGAGACCCCCGGCACCGCCCGCATGTTCTGCGACATCCTCATGCCGGACGGCTCCCCGTCCTTCGCGGACCCGCGCTACGTCCTCAAGCGCGCCCTCGCCCGCACCTCCGACCTGGGCTTCACCTTCTACACCCACCCCGAGATCGAGTTCTTCCTGCTCAAGGACCGCCCGCTGGACGGCTCCCGCCCCACCCCGGCCGACAACTCGGGCTACTTCGACCACACCCCGACCAACGTCGGCATGGACTTCCGCCGCCAGGCGATCACCATGCTGGAGTCGATGGGCATCTCGGTCGAGTTCTCCCACCACGAGGGCGCCCCCGGCCAGCAGGAGATCGACCTGCGCTACGCCGACGCGCTCTCCACCGCGGACAACATCATGACGTTCCGCCTGGTCATGAAGCAGGTCGCGCTGGAGCAGGGGGTCCACGCGACCTTCATGCCGAAGCCGTTCTCCGAGCACCCGGGCTCCGGCATGCACACCCACCTCTCCCTCTTCGAGGGCGACCGCAACGCGTTCTACGAGTCGGGCGCCGAGTACCAGCTCTCCAAGGTCGGCCGCTCCTTCATCGCCGGCCTGCTCAAGCACGCGGCGGAGATCTCCGCGGTCACCAACCAGTGGGTCAACTCCTACAAGCGCATCTGGGGCGGCTCCGAGCGCACCGCAGGCGCCGGCGGTGAGGCCCCCTCCTACATCTGCTGGGGCCACAACAACCGCAGCGCCCTGGTCCGCGTCCCGATGTACAAGCCCGGCAAGACCGGCTCCTCCCGCATCGAGGTCCGCTCCCTGGACGCGGGCGCCAACCCGTACCTGTCCTACGCGGTCCTGCTGGCCGCCGGCCTCAAGGGCATCGAGGAGGGCTACGAACTCCCGCCGGGCGCCGAGGACGACGTCTGGGCCCTCTCCGACGCCGAGCGCCGTGCGATGGGCATCGAGCCCCTGCCCCAGAACCTCGGCGAGGCCCTCGCCCTGATGCAGCGCAGCGACCTGGTCGCCGAGACCCTGGGCGAGCACGTCTTCGACTTCTTCCTGCGCAACAAGAAGTCGGAGTGGGAGGAGTACCGCAGCGAGGTCACGGCGTTCGAGCTGCGGAAGAACCTGCCGGTGCTGTAGGCGGCGCGGCGCGGCGCCCCCCGAACTCCGGTGCGCCCCTGGGCACTTGGGCGCCCGGACCGGGCGGCGAGCGGACCGCGCCGTCCACCTGCGAAAGACCCCACACACGGCCCGACCACCACTCCACTCGGCGCACACGACTCACCGCACACGACTCAGCGCAGATAGGCGGGCGACACCGCCGCCCTGCTGATCAGCCGCGCCCTTCCGGAGCCGTCCGCCGGGACCTCGTACAGATCGGCGCCGTAGTCCCCGGGCAGGGCGTACACGAGCGTACGGGCGTCCTTCCACACCGCCTGGTCGTCCACGCTCCTGTGCTCGGCCGGCGCGGTCTCCCGCATCGTCCGCAGATCGAGGACGTACAGCCGCCAGGGAGCGTCCTTCGACACCCCCGCGACCCGCTTCTTGTAGGCGACGCGGGTGCCGTCGGGGGAGAGGGAGGGGCATTCGACGTTCGCGTGCACCGTGGTGACCGTCCGCGCGCGCAGGTCGCCCCGGACCAGAAAGGTGTGCCCCTCGGTCGCCAGGGTGGCGTAGAACGTGCGGTCGTCCGAGGCGAACGTGACGCCCCAGAAATTGGCGTCCGCCGCCCGGTAGGGCCGGCCGTCCTTGACGATCCGGAAGGCCTCCAGGGACGGGATCAGCTCCCCCGTACGGGTGTCCACGATCGTCGCGCGCGTGGAGAAGTCCGTCCCGGCGTACGAGTCCCCGCCGACGAACGCCGTCCAGGCGGCGAAGTGCCCGGTGGGGGAGACCCGGGCACGGGAGGGGATGCCGGGGACGTCGTACCGGTGGGTCTCCTTCAGCCGCGCGTCCAGGATCAGCGCACGGTAGGTGTCGGACACCGGGCCGTGCACCGCCTGGAGGCAGACACCGGTGCCCGAAGCGGCGTGGAAACGCAGGCACTTGACGCCCGAGGCGGTGCGCGGCCCGGCCGGGTCGGAGGCCGGCACGGCGGTCAGCTCGTCCCGGTGCGGACCCCACGCCATGTTGCGGAACACCATGCGCCCGCGCCCGGTCAGCGACACCGCGCCGGAGACGACCTCCGGGCCACCGGCCTGCGCCTGATCACGCCGCTCCGCCCGCGCCGACGCGTGCAGCACGGCCGCCAGGCCCACCCCCGCCAGCACCACGACGGCCGAGAGCAGAATCAGAATCCGAGTGCGCACGGTCATACGGCGACAGCACCTTTCGGCCGGACGACCACCGAGAAGACGGCACAGACGACCAGCACCGACGCGGCCCCCGCCAGCGCCGCCCGGTCGCCCCACACCGTCCAGGCCGCCCCGAACAACAGCGAGCAGGCGAACCGGGCCAGCGCCTGCCCGGTCTGTACGACGGCCAGCCCGGACGAGCGCAACGCCTCGGGCACCCCCTCCGAGGCGGCAGCCATCAGCACCCCGTCGGTGGCCGCGTAGAAGCAGCCGTGCAGGGCGAGGACGACATACGGCAGGGCCGAGCCGCGCCACGAGACGAGGAGAAGCACGTACGCCCCGAGCAGAGCCCCGTGCCCGGCCAGGAACACCGCCCACCGCCCCACCCGGTCCGCGAGCCGCCCCAGCGGCACCGCCAGCAGGAGGAACGCCGCCGCCGTACCGAGCGGCAGCAGCGCGAACCAGCGGTCGGGAACCCCCAGACGGCGCTGCAGCAGCAGATAGACGAAGGAGTCGCTGACCGTGGCGAGCCCCAGCAGCAGCGAGCAGCCGGTGATCCGCCGCAGGTCACGCCGCCGCAGCAGCCCCACGGCGGCACGCAGGGTGGGCCGCGTCTGCCCCACACCACCCACACCACCCGACCCCCCCGCACCCTCCCCCCGCCATCCCCGCCATCCCCGCCTTCCCTGCCCCTGACCCGGCACGAAGAGCACCAGCACGAGCACTCCGAGCACCGCGACACAGAAGCTGACGGTGAACACCGCGTCGTACCCGTCCACCGTGGCCCGCAGGATCAGGAACGCGACCAGGGGCCCCAGCAGCGCACCGGCCGTGTCCATGGCCCGGTGCACGCCGAAGGAACGCCCCCGGTTCTCCGGCGTGCTGGACAGCGAGATGAGCGCGTCCCGGGGAGCCGTACGCAGCCCCTTCCCGGTCCGGTCGGCGGCCAGGACCATTCCGATGGGCGTGAGCGTATGGACGACGAGCAGCAACGGCTTGCACAGCGCGGACATGAGGTAGCCGATCCCGGCCACCCACTTGTGCCGCCCGCCGCCCCGGTCGGCGAGGTGGCCGCCGACCAGCCGCACGAGCGCGGAGAACCCGTTGTAGACGCCGTCGAGCAGCCCGAACCCCAACGGTGAGAGCCCCAGCCCGGTGACCAGGTACAACGGGAGCACCGCCGTGACCATCTCGGACGAGACGTCGGTGACCAGACTGACCGTGCCGAGGGCGAGCACGGTCGGCGCGATCGCGGCACGGCGCCGCCCGGCCGGGGGCCGGACGGCGCCGTCCGCGGACGCCGGCGTACTCGCGCGGCTGTCCGCTACGTACACGTCAGGACGCCCAGATGCCGGTGATGTCCTTGGCGGAGGCCGCGTTGCCCGCGTGCGAGGTCAGGCCCTGGGAGTCCTCCAGGGTGCGCAGCAGGTCGTAGTGGTTGTACGTCGTGGAACTGCTCGCCCCGGCCGTGACGGGCTGGCCGTACAGAACCGTCGGGATCCGGTTGCCGCTGAGGCTGTTGTCCTCGTCGAACGTCACCACGAGCAGGCTGTTGTGACTCTGGGCCCATGTGGCGAAGGCGCCCAGATTGTTCTTCAGCCAGGTGTCACCGGTGGACACCGAGCAGTCGTGCATGTCGCTGCACAGGTTGGGGACCACGAACGACAGCTGGGGCAGCGTCGAGTAGTCCGTCGGGAACTGCGCGAAGGTCTTGGCGCTGGACGTCGGCACGTTGCCGAACCCGAACCACGGGTTGTGCTTGCGGGCGTACTTGCCGCTGCTGCACGTGGTGGACCCCTGGCTGGGCAGCGTCTCGTTGTAGCTGGCCCAGCTGCGCCCGGCGGCGATGAGCTCGGACGCCAGGTTCGGCGCGGACGAGAACCCCGGGGTGTAGCAGCTGTCGTCCGTGATGCCCTGGGTGGAGCCGGAGAACAGGGCGAAGTAGTTCGGCTGGCTCGGGTGGGTCAGGGCGTGCGACTGCGTGAGGTTGGCGCCACCGCTCTTGAGCGAGTTGATGTACGGGGCGCTGGAGGAGCCGATGACCTGGCTGTACGCGTGGTTCTCGAAGACCACGACGACCACGTGGTCCGGGCTCGGCACGGCGCCCGCCGCGTGCGCGGACTGGCTGCCGAGCCCGCTCCACAGGCCGATCGCGGCCGCGGCCAGCGCGGTGGCGGCGGCCACGAGGGTTCGGGCACGTCGGTACACGGAACTGCCGGACACATCAACCTCCGGAGGGGGGGAAGGACGGAGTTGGCAGCACGAGCATGCACACGCCAACATTCCCCCACTCCATCGAAGCCAACCCCACGCATGAACCCCGGATGAACACCCCTCCGCACACCACACCCGAGCCCCACCGCAGAACCCACCACGGCGCTCCACACCCCCTTCCCACCACAGCGCGTCGCTTGCCACGGCGCTCCACACCCCCTTCCCACCACGGCGCGTCGCTTGCCACGGCGCTCCACGCGCCACACGCCCTTCCCACCACGGCGCTGCACGCCCTCTTCCCGCCACGGCGCGTCGCGGGCCATGCCCCTCTTCCCGCCACGGCGCGTCGCGGGCCATGCCCCTCTTCCCGCCACGGCGCGTCGCGGGCCATGCCCCCCTTCCCGCCACGGCGCGTTGCTGGGCCATACCCCCCTTCCCGCCACGGCGCGTTGCTGGGCCATGCCCCCCTTCCCGCGATGGCGCTTTGCTCGCCACGGCGGGGAGGGGACGTGGGGGGTGGTGTCCGCCCGCAGCGGCCGGCGTCAAACGGGGGGTGCCGACAAAACGAACGGTCTCGCCGGCCCGAGGACGGATACCACCCCCCGCGGCACCGACTCACAACCCACCGTAGGCGCGACAGAACCCCCACCGCACCCGCAGAGGCCGCCGCAGGCATACCGCCCACCACCTACCGCTCCCCACCCCCCACCCCCCGCCCATTCCAGTTACGCTCTGGCCAGGACGACTCACGGGAGGCCACCCATGACGCCGGGGCGCAGAAGCAGCACCTTCACCCGACTGCTCCGCCACGGCTTCACCGACCCCTCCGCCGCCGAACGCCTCCTCGACAGCCCCGAGCTGTCCGCCGTCCGCGACGACCCCGTCCTCCTGGAGGCCCTGGGCGCCACCGCCGACCCCGACCTCGCCCTGCACGGCCTCGTCCGCCTCCTGGAGGCCCAGCCCGCCCCCACGGCCCACCGCGAACTCCTCGACACCCTCATCGCGGCCAAGCCCCTGCGCGACCGCCTCCTCGGCGTCCTCGGCGCCTCCTCCGCCCTCGCCGACCACCTCGCCCGCCACCCCAGCGACTGGCAGGTCCTCGTCACCTACGAGCCCCGCGACCTCCACCCCGGCGTGGAGGAGTTCGAACGCGGCCTGGCCGAGGCCGCCGACCCCGTCGCCCTCCGCGTGGCCTACCGCCGCTGCCTCCTCTCCATCGCCGCCCGGGACGTCTGCGGCACCACGGACGTCGCCCAGACGGCCGCCGAACTGGCCGACCTGGCGACCGCCACCCTGCGCGCCGCCCTCGCCCTGGCGAGCGCCGCCGCCCCCGAGGACGCGGCCGCCTGCCGCCTCGCCGTGATCGCGATGGGCAAGTGCGGCGGCCACGAGCTGAATTACGTCTCCGACGTGGACGTGATCTTCGTGGCGGAGGCGGCCGACGGCGCGGACGAGGGCAAGGCCCTCGGCTCGGCGACCAAGCTCGCCTCGCACATGATGCGGATCTGCTCGGAGACCACCGTCGAGGGCTCGATCTGGCCGGTGGACGCCAACCTCCGCCCCGAGGGCCGCAACGGCCCCCTCGTGCGCACCCTGAGCAGCCACCTCGCCTACTACCAACGCTGGGCCAAGACCTGGGAGTTCCAGGCCCTGCTCAAGGCCCGCCCGGTGGCGGGCGACGCCGACCTCGGCAAGGACTACACCGACGCGGTCGGCCCCCTCGTCTGGATGGCGGCCGAGCGCGACAACTTCGTGACCGACGTGCAGAAGATGCGCCGCAGGGTCGTGGAGAACATCCCCGTCTCCGAGATCGACCGCGAACTCAAACTGGGCCCGGGAGGCCTCAGGGACGTCGAATTCGCCGTCCAGCTCCTCCAGTTGGTGCACGGCCGCACCGACCCGTCCCTGCGCAGCGGCACCACCCTGGACGCCCTCCAGGCACTTGCCGCGGGCGGCTACGTGGGCCGCGAGGACTCCGCCCGCCTCGACGAGGCGTACCGCTTCCTGCGCTCCATGGAGCACCGTATCCAGTTGTACCGCCTGCGCCGCACCCACCTCGTCCCGGTGGACGAGGCGGACCAGCGCCGCCTCGGCCGCTCGCTGGGGCTGCGCACCGACCCGGTGGGCGAGGTGAACCGCGAGTGGCGGCGGCACACCGGTGTCGTACGCCGCCTGCACGAGAAGCTGTTCTACCGCCCGCTGCTGGACGCGGTCGCCCAACTCGCGCCCGGCGAGGCCCGGTTGCGCCCGGAAGCGGCCCGTGAACGCCTCGTCGCCCTCGGCTACGCCGACCCGGCCGCGGCCCTGCGCCACATCGAGGCGCTGGCCTCGGGCGTCACCCGCAAGGCAGCCATCCAGCGCACCCTGCTCCCCGTCCTCCTCGGCTGGTTCGCGGACTCCGCCGACCCGGACGCCGGCCTGCTGAACTTCCGCAAGGTCTCCGACGCGCTCGGCAAGACGCCCTGGTACCTTCGCCTGCTGCGCGACGAGGGCGCGGCGGCCGAGAACCTGGCCCGTGTCCTGTCGGCGGGCCGCCTCGCCCCCGACCTGCTGATGCGGGCCCCGGAGGCGGTGGCGCTGCTCGGCGAGGGCGACGGCACCATCGGCCGTATCGGCGGCCTCGAACCGCGTGGGCGCGCCCAGTTGGAGCAGGAGATACTCGCGGCGGTGGGCCGCGCGGAGAACGCCGCGCAGGGTGTCACCGCGGCCCGTGGCGTGCGCCGCCGCGAGCTGTTCCGCACGGCGGCCGCGGACATCATCGGCTCCTACGGCACCGAGACGAACCCCGCCGAGGCGGACCAGGGCGCCCTGATCGACCGGGTCGGGGCCGCCGTCTCCGACCTCACGGCCGCGACCCTCGCCGGCACCCTGCGCGCGGTGGTCCGCGAGGGCTGGGGCGACACCCTGCCGACCCGGTTCACGATCATAGGGATGGGCCGCTTCGGCGGCCACGAACTGGGGTACGGCTCCGACGCGGACGTGCTGTTCGTGCACGAGCCGCGTGACGGCGTGGACGACCAGGAGGCCGGGGCGGCGGCGAACAAGGTCGTCGCCGAGATGCGCCGCCTGCTGCAGCTGCCGAGCGCCGACCCGCCGTTGCTGATCGACGCCGACCTGCGCCCCGAGGGCAAGTCGGGCCCGCTGGTGCGCACCCTGAAGTCGTACGAGGCGTACTACCGCCGGTGGTCCCTGGTCTGGGAGTCACAGGCGCTGCTGCGGGCCGAGACGGTGGCCGGGGACCAGGACCTGGGCCGCCGCTTCATCGAGCTGATCGATCCACTGCGCTACCCGCGCCGGGGTCTGGGCGACGAGGCGGTCCGCGAGATCCGACGGCTCAAGGCCCGTATGGAGTCCGAGCGCCTGCCGCGCGGCGCCGACCCCAAGCTGCACACCAAGCTGGGCCCGGGGGGCCTGTCCGACGTGGAGTGGACGGTGCAGCTGATCCAGCTCAGGCACGGCTGGCAGGAGCCGGGACTGCGCACGACGCGCACCCGCGACGCCCTGGCCGCCGCCTGCGCCGCCGGGCTGCTGTCCGCCGAGGACACGGCCGTCCTGGACGAGGCATGGGTGCTGGCCGGCCGGGTGCGCAACGCGGTCATGCTGGTCCGCGGCCGGGCCGGGGACACGTTCCCCACGGAGCCGCGCGAGCTGGCCGCGGTGGGCCGCTACCTGGGCTACGGCGCCGGGCACGCGGGCGACATGCTGGACGCGTACCGCCGTACGACGCGCAGGGCACGAACGGTGGTGGACGAACTGTTCTACCAGGACTGACCCACCACGACTCTGCCTGAACCGACCCACCACGACTCTGCCTGAACCGACCCACCACGACTCTGCCTGAACCGACCCACCACGACTCTGCCTGAACCGACCCACCACGACTCTGTCAGAGCCGCCCCACCACGACCGGTTCCGGCTGCTCGGCCACCCCCGCCACCACCCTCGGCAGCGCATACGGCAGGCTGCCGTACCAGACCCGTGCCAGCGTGAACCCGAAGCACAGGCACACCACACCCCCCACCGCGTCCAGCCAGAAGTGGTTGGCGGTGGAGACGATGACCAGCAGGGTCGTGGCCGGATAGAGCAGCCCCAGCACCCGCACCCACGGCACCGAGGCCAGCGCGAAGACCGTGAGCCCGCACCACAGCGACCAGCCGATGTGCATGGACGGCATGGCGGCGTACTGGTTGGACATGTGCTTGAGGTCGCCGGAGGCCATCGAACCCCAGGTGTGGTGGACCATGACCGTGTCCACGAACCGTCCGCCGCTCATCAACCGAGGCGGTGCGAGCGGATACAGGTAGTAACCGACGAGAGCCACACCGGTGGTCGCGAACAGCACCGTACGGGACGCCGCGTAGCGGCCCGGATGCCAGTGGTAGAGCCACACCAGCACGCTCAGCGTGATGATGAAGTGCAGCGTGGCGTAGTAGTAGTTCATGCCGATGATGAGCCAATTCACCGTGTTCACGGTGTGGTTGATGGACTGCTCGACGGCGATGCCCAGCTGGTGTTCGAGCCCCCAGATCCGGTCCGCGTTGCGCAGCGCGTCGGCCCGCTGCTCCGGGACGGCGTTGCGGACGAGTGAGTACGTCCAGTAACTCACCGCGATCAGCAGCATCTCGAACCACAACCGGGGCCTGTGCGGCCGACGCAGCCTGCCCCGCACACCCTGCCCGTCCTCGCCCGTGACGTCGCTCGGAAGGGTCGCGTCCTCGCGACCTTCCGGATCTGTCACGGTCGAGTCACTCATAGGCACAGAGTCTGCCAGACAAGACTTCCTCGACAGATCATCCCAAGGTCGGGCCTGCCACGCATGTCCTACGACGTGCGGAGGAAACGTATGAAAATCAGGCGCGACGCGGAACGACGATCACACGCAACCGGGAACGACGATCACCGACGCGGAGCGACGATCACACGCGTCCGGGAGTACGCTCACCCGGCGCCGAAGCCGTCGAGCCACGCACCACCAGCTCCGGCATGAACACGAACTCGCTGTGCGGCGCGGGCGTCCCGCCGATCTCCTCCAGCAGCGTGCGCACCGCCGCCTGCCCCATCGCCGGAACCGGCTTGCGGACCGTGGTCAGCGGCGGGTCGGTGAACGCGATCAGCGGGGAGTCGTCGAAACCGACCACGGAGACGTCCCGGGGGACCTGAAGACCCAGCTGCCGGGCGGCCCGTATCGCACCGAGCGCCATCATGTCGCTCGCGCACACCACCGCCGTGCACCTGCGCTCGATCAGCGCGGTCGCCGCCGCCTGGCCGCCCTCCAGGGTGTACAGCGAGTGCTGCACCAGCTCCTTCTCGACGGTCTGCGCGTCCAGCCCCAGCTGGTCCTGCATCGCGCGCACGAAACCCTCGATCTTGCGCTGCACGGGCACGAACCGCTTCGGCCCGAGCGCCAGCCCGATCCGGGTGTGGCCGAGCGACACCAGGTGGGTCACGGCGAGCGTCATCGCGGCCCGGTCGTCGGGGGAGATGAACGGCGCCTGCACCTTCGAGGAGAACCCGTCGACCAGCACGAACGGCACGTCCTGCGCCCGCAGCCGCTCGTAGCGCTGCATGTCGGCGGTGGTGTCGGCGTGCAGCCCGGAGACGTAGATGATCCCGGCGACGCCGCGGTCCACCAGCATCTCGGTCAGCTCGTCCTCCGTGGACCCGCCCGGGGTCTGGGTGGCGAGCACCGGGGTGTAGCCCTGCCGGGTCAGCGCCTGGCCGATGACCTGCGCCAGGGCCGGGAATATCGGGTTCTCCAGCTCCGGGGTGATCAGGCCCACCAGGCCCTCGCTGCGCTGGCGCAGACGCACCGGACGCTCGTAGCCGAGGACGTCCAGCGCGGCCAGCACGGACTGGCGGGTGGTGGCGGCGACGCCCGGCTTCCCGTTGAGGACCCGGCTGACGGTCGCTTCGCTCACCCCCGCCTGCGCAGCGATGTCCGCAAGCCGTGTGGTCACGGCACCGGACTGTACCGGTCGTCCCTGCCCTTGCACACCGACGGGACGACCGACCGTGCGCCGTGCGCGGCCGGCCGGACGGCCTCCCGTGGATTGCTGCGTCATCGCGCTCCCTCGAATTCGTGACGGCAAGAGCTTGCAGAGTCTTGCACAAGTGCCCGTCCGCCCGCTCAACGGCTTCGATTCCCGGT
Organism: Streptomyces sp. NPDC048297; assembly: GCF_043201585.1. Lineage (NCBI taxonomy): Bacteria > Bacillati > Actinomycetota > Actinomycetes > Kitasatosporales > Streptomycetaceae > Streptomyces > Streptomyces sp. NPDC048297. The sequence continues at coordinate 144,411 of NZ_JBICZA010000020.1, read as the reverse complement.
TGCGGCGGGGTCGAGAGCAGGTCACGGCCGCGTAACCATCGTGCTCTCTTGCACTTTTTTTCTGCAAGACCTTTCGCAAGGCTTACAACGCTGTTACGTTCCCACTCGCCCGGCGGACGCAAAGGCGCGGTCGGCAAGACCGCGGGGACCGGCGGACGGGACCGCTCCCCGCACCACACGGGCTTTTACCTGAAGGAGAACTCATGCGGCGTGGCATAGCGGCCTCCGCGCTGGTGGCGTCCCTCGCCCTCACGGCGACGGCGTGCGGCGGGAGCGACAGCGGCGGCAAGTCGGACGGCCCGGTGACCATCACCTGGTGGGACACCTCCAACGCCACCAATGAGGCGCCGACGTACCAGGCCCTGGTCAAGCAGTTCGAGGCCGCCAACAAGAACATCAAGGTCAAGTACGTCAACGTGCCCTTCGACCAGGCGCAGAACAAGTTCGACACCGCCGCCGGCAGCAAGGGCGCGCCGGACGTGCTGCGCTCCGAGGTCGGCTGGACCCCCGCCTTCGCGAAGAAGGGGTACTTCCTGCCGCTGGACGGCACCGACGCCCTCGCCGACCAGGCCAAGTTCCAGCCGAACCTGATCAAGCAGGCCCAGTACGAGGGCAAGACCTACGGCGCGCCGCTGGTCACCGACACCCTCGCCCTGGTCTACAACAAGGCCCTGTTCAAGAAGGCCGGCATCACCGAGGCCCCCAAGACCTGGGACGAGCTGAAGGCCGACGCCGCCAAGGTCGCCGACAAGGCCAAGGTCGACGGCTACTGGGGCTCCACCCAGGCCTACTACGCGCAGAGCTTCCTGTACGGCGAGGGCACCGACACCGTCGACGCCGCCGCGAAGAAGATCACCGTGGACTCGACGGCCGCCAAGAGGGCCTACGGCACCTGGCTGAGCCTGTTCTCCGGCAAGGGCCTGCACAAGGCGGACACCACCGCCGACGCCTACGCCCACATCCAGGACGCGTTCGTCAACGGCAAGGTCGCCGCGATCATCCAGGGCCCCTGGGAGATCACGAACTTCTACAAGGGCTCGGCCTTCACGGACAAGTCCAACCTCGGCATCGCCACCGTCCCGGCCGGCTCCAGCGGCAAGGCGGGCGCCCCGACCGGCGGCCACAACCTCTCGGTCTACGCCGGCTCCGACAAGGCCCACCAGGCCGCGGCGCTGAAGTTCGTGCAGTTCATGACCTCGGCGAAGTCCCAGGAGACCATCGCCCTGAAGAACTCCACGCTGCCCACCCGCTCCGACGCCTACACCGCGCAGGTCAAGGCCGACCCGGGCATCGCGGGCTACCAGGGCGTCCTCGACGCCGCCCAGCCCCGTCCGGCGCTGCCCGAGTACAGCTCCCTGTGGGGTCCGCTGGACACCGAGCTGCCCAAGATCGCCGGTGGCAAGGAGTCCCTGGACAAGGGCCTGGGCAACGCCGAGGTCGCCATCGCCAAGCTGGTGCCCGACTTCAGCAAGTGAGCCCCTCGTGGCCGCCGGATCCTCCGAGAGGGGGAGAGGATCCGGCGGCCACCAGCCGTGCCCGGCGCGATCCCTGAACCTTCAGCCCGGTCCTGACCTGAACCGTCGGCCCGGCCCGGCCCAACCCCTGAACATGCAGCCCGGCCCAACCCCTGAACCATCAGAAGGTGTCGAACCATGACAGTCGCCATCGACCGCGCGACCGGCAGCGACCGCCGCGGTGACCGCGCGCCGCGGCCAGGGCCGGGTCAGCGCCTCAGGAACGCCTACCAGAAGCACTGGTACGCCTACGTGATGATCGCCCCGGTGGTCGTCGTGCTCGGCGTCATCGTGGGGTACCCGCTGATCCGCGGGTTCTACCTGACCCTCACCGACGCCAACAGCCTGAACTCGGCGCGGACGATCGGCGTCAACCACATCGCCGCCACGTACAAGTTCATCGGTGCCGGCAACTACAAGGACATCCTGTTCGGACCGCTGTCGTACGACCGGTTCTGGTCGCACTTCCTGTGGACCGTCGTCTGGACGGCCGCCTGTGTGGCCCTGCACTACACCATCGGCCTGGGCCTCGCGCTCATGCTCAACGAGAAGTTGCGCGGCCGCACCCTCTACCGTGTGGTGCTGGTCCTGCCCTGGGCCGTGCCGACCTTCGTGACCGTCTTCTCCTGGCGGATCATGCTCGCCGACTCCGGCGCGGTCAACCAGCTCCTGGGCGCCCTCCACCTGCCCGAGCCGCAGTGGCTGGAGGACACCTTCTGGCAGCGGTTCGCCGCGATCATGGTCAACACCTGGTGCGGTGTGCCGTTCATGATGCTCTCGCTGCTCGGCGGCCTGCAGTCCATCGACTCCACGCTCTACGAGGCCGCCGAGATGGACGGCGCGAGTGCCTGGCAGCGCTTTCGGCACGTCACGCTGCCGGGGCTGAGGCCCGTCAGCTCGACCGTCGTCCTCCTCGGCATCATCTGGACCTTCAACCAGTTCGCCATCATCTTCCTGCTGTTCGGCCCGACCAGTGCCCCGGACGCCCAGATCCTCGTCACCTGGGCGTACTACCTGGGCTTCGGCCAGCAGCCGCGCGACTTCGCCCAGTCCGCCGCGTACGGTGTCCTGCTGCTCTCGATCATCACCGTGTTCACGTCCTTCTACTTCCGCTGGCTGAAGCGCAATGACCAGCTCGCCGTCTGACGCCGCAGGAGCCGCCGCCATGAGCACCACGACCCCCGAGAAGACCGGCACCGCACCGGCCCCCGCCCCCGGGCCCCGGCGCCGCCGGCGCGGCGAACGCGGCCCGCTCGGCGCCGCCCTCCTGCACACCGGCCTCACGATCGCGAGCCTGATCGCGCTCGCCCCGGTGGTCTGGCTGATCTTCCTGTCGCTCGGGCCCGACAAGGACGACTATCTGCACCCGGGCAAGATCCTCGGCAAGGTGACCTTCTCCAACTACAGCTTCGTGCTGGAGCACACCGCGTTCTTCGACTGGTTCAAGTCGACGATGATCGTGGCCCTCGGCACCACCCTGATCGGTGTGTTCGTCGCCGCGACCACCGGCTACGCCGTCTCGCGCATGCGCTTTCCCGGCTACAAGTCGCTGATGTGGGTGCTGCTGCTCACCCAGGCCTTCCCGATCGCCATCCTGATCGTGCCGATGTACGAGATCTTCAGCGAACTCGGTCTCATCGACACCTACTGGGCGCTGATCGTCATCAACTGCACCACGGCCGTGCCCTACAGCGCCTGGCTGCTCAAGGGGTACTTCGACACGATCCCCTTCGAGATCGACGAGGCGGGCCGGGTGGACGGGCTCAGCCCGTTCGGCACCTTCTTCCGGCTGATCCTGCCGCTGGCCCGTCCGGGCCTGGCCGTCGCCGCCTTCTACAACTTCATCACCGCCGTCGGCGAGGTCGCGTTCGCGACGACCTTCATGCTGGACGACTCGAAGTACACCTTCGCCGTGGGCCTGCAGACCTTCGTCAGCGAGCACGACGCGCAGTGGAACTACATGGCCGCCACCGCCGTGCTCGTCGCGATACCCGTGTCCGCGTTCTTCTACCTCGTGCAGAAGAACCTCGTCACCGGCCTCACCGCGGGCGGCACGAAGGGCTGAGCCCCTGATCCGTACCGGGCTCCCGCGCGCCTGCGCGCGGGTGGGCGGCCGTGGTGCCTCTCCGACCCGCCGGCACCGCGGCCGCCTCGCACACCCGCCGGCCTCACCAGCCACCCATGAACCGAACTCTCTTACGCAGCAAGGAAGCCATGAGCCAGCAGAACCCTGCAGCCCCGGCCACCGACTCCGCGCTCGCCACCGTCGCCCAGCGTCGTGACTGGTGGCGGGACGCGGTGATCTACCAGGTCTACCCGCGCAGTTTCGCCGACAGCAACGGCGACGGCATGGGCGACCTGGAGGGCGTACGCTCCAGACTGCCGTACCTGCGCGACCTCGGTGCGGACGCGGTCTGGCTCAGCCCCTTCTACGCCTCGCCGCAGGCGGACGCCGGCTACGACGTCGCCGACTACCGTGCCGTCGACCCGATGTTCGGCAACCTGCTCGACGCCGACGCGCTGATCCGCGACGCGCACGAGCTGGGCCTGCGCATCATCGTGGACCTGGTCCCCAACCACTCCTCCGACCAGCACGAGTGGTTCAAGCGCGCCCTCGCCGAGGGCCCGGGATCCCCGCTGCGCGAGCGCTACCACTTCCGGCCCGGCAAGGGGAAGAACGGCGAACTCCCGCCCAACGACTGGGAGTCCATCTTCGGCGGCCCGGCCTGGACCCGGGTGACCGAGCCCGACGGCACCCCCGGAGAGTGGTACCTGCACCTCTTCGCGCCCGAGCAGCCCGACTTCAACTGGGACCACCCGGCCGTCGGCGACGAGTTCCGCTCGATCCTGCGCTTCTGGCTGGACATGGGCGTCGACGGCTTCCGCATCGACGTGGCCCACGGGCTGGTCAAGGCCGAGGGGCTGCCGGACCTGGGCGCGCACGACCAGCTCAAGCTGCTGGGCAACGACGTCATGCCGTTCTTCGACCAGGACGGCGTGCACGCCATCTACCGGCAGTGGCGGACGGTCCTGGACGAGTACGCGGGAAACAAGCAGGGGCCCGAAGGGCCTTCCTCAGAAGGGCGGTGGTGGGAGACGGGTGGGCGGATCTTCGTCGCGGAGGCGTGGACGCCGACCGTCGAGCGCACCGCCAACTACGTCCGCCCCGACGAGCTGCACCAGGCCTTCAACTTCCAGTATCTGAGCACCAGTTGGGACGCGGAGGAGCTGCGCACGGTCATCGACCGGACGCTGGAGGCGATGCGGCCCGTCGGTGCCCCCGCCACCTGGGTGCTGTCCAACCACGACGTCACCCGGCACGCCACCCGCTTCGCCAACCCGCCCGGCCTCGGCACCCAGATCCGCACGGCAGGCGACCGTGAACTGGGCCTCGCCCGCGCCCGCGCCGCCACCTTGCTGATGCTCGCGCTGCCCGGCTCGGCGTACATCTACCAGGGCGAGGAGCTGGGCCTGCCGGACGTCGTGGACCTGCCCGACGAGGTGCGCCAGGACCCGGCGTACTTCCGCGGCGCGGGCCAGGACGGCTTCCGTGACGGCTGCCGGGTGCCGATCCCGTGGACGCGGACCGGTTCGTCGTACGGCTTCGGGGACGGGGGCAGCTGGCTGCCGCAGCCGGAGAGCTGGGGCGAGCTGAGCGTCCAGGCGCAGACGGGCGTGCCCGGATCGACGCTGGAGCTGTACCGGGCCGCGCTCGCCGCCCGCCGGGAGCAGCCCTCGCTCGGCGCGGGCGACGCGGTGGAGTGGCTGCCCGCCCCCCAGGGCGTACTGGCCTTCAGGCGCGGGGAGTTCGTGTGTGTCGCGAACACCACGGGCGCGCCGGTGACCACTCCCGTCCACGGGCGCCTGCTGCTCAGCAGCCGTGAGGTCACCGAGACGGGCGGCGAGGCGGAGATCCCGGCGGACACCACGGTGTGGTGGACCACGGCCTGACCCGACCCGACCCGACCCGGCCTCACCTAACCTGATCTGACCGGACCCGGCCCGGCCCGGCCCGGCCCCGGAAAGTTCTTGCATCAACTTGGTTCGGCCCGCTGCCTTTTCAGGCGGCGGGCCTTTACCATCTGCGTCACCGCAAGGTCGCTGAAAAGTTTCAGCAAGTGCCTTCAACGAAGAAGGAACCCCCACATGGCGCGCAGAACCCTCCCCACGGCCCTCGCCCTCGCAGCCGCCTTTTCGATTGGCGTGTACCCGACCGCCGCTGCCCAGGCCTCCCCGCCCGGCACCAAGGACGTCACCGCCGTCCTCTTCGAGTGGAGCTACGCCTCCGTCGCCCGCGAGTGCACCTCCACCCTCGGCCCCGCCGGCTACGGCTACGTCCAGGTCTCCCCACCCGCCGAGCACATACAGGGCTCCCAGTGGTGGACCTCGTACCAGCCCGTCAGCTACAAGATCGCCGGTCGGCTCGGCGACCGCACCGCCTTCCAGAACATGGTGAACACCTGCCACGCGGCCGGCGTGAAGGTCGTCGCCGACACGGTCGTCAACCACATGTCGGCGGGCTCGGGCACCGGCACCGGCGGATCCTCCTACACCAAGTACAGCTACCCCGGCCTGTACTCCTCCGCCGACTTCGACGACTGCACCTCCCAGGTCACCGACTACCAGGACCGCTGGAACGTCCAGCACTGCGAACTGGTGGGCCTCGCCGACCTCGACACGGGGGAGGAGCACGTACGGCAGACCATCGCGAACTACATGAACGACCTGCTCTCCCTCGGCGTCGACGGCTTCCGCATCGACGCGGCCAAGCACATCGACACGGCCGACCTCGCCACCATCAAGTCCCGCCTGACCAACCCGAACGCCTACTGGAAGCAGGAGGTCATCTACGGCGCCGGCGAGGCGGTCCAGCCCACCGAGTACACCGCCAACGGCGACGTCCAGGAGTTCCGCTACGCCTACGACCTCAAGCGCGTCTTCACCTCCGAGAAGCTCGCCTACCTGAACAACTTCGGCGAGGCCTGGGGCTATCTGCCCAGCTCGGGCGCCGGCGTCTTCGTCGACAACCACGACACCGAGCGCAACGGCAGCACTCTCAACTACAAGAGCGGCGCGAACTACACCCTGGCCAACGTCTTCATGCTGGCCTGGCCCTACGGCGCCCCCGACATCAACTCCGGCTACGAATGGTCCGACGCGGAGGCCGGACCGCCCAACGGGGGCACGGTCAACGCCTGCTGGCAGGACGGCTGGAAGTGCCAGCACGCCTGGCCGGAGATCAGGTCCATGGTCGCCTTCCGCAACGCCACCCGCGGCCAGGCGGTCACCAACTGGTGGGACGACGGCGACAACCTCATCACCTTCGGCCGCGGCACCAAGGGCTACGTCGTCATCAACCACGAGAGCACCGCGGCCGACCGCTCGTACCAGACCTCCCTGCCCGCGGGCACCTACTGCGACGTACAGGCCAACCGGACCGTGACGGTCAACAGCACCGGCTGGTTCACGGCCTCCGTCGCCCCGAACGCCGCACTCGCCCTCTACGCGGGCAAGTCCAGCTGCTGACACCCGGGCACGGCCTGTGCCGCCGCTCCCTCAGCGGCACAGGCCGTCGGCTGTAGTTGGTGCTGAAACTTCTTGCCATCGCTTTCACGACTCTTGCTGTAAGGCTTTCGTCGGCGATACGGTCGCGCGGGGTCGGACCCAAGAGAGCCGCATTCGCTAGGAGTTATCGCCTGTGCCCGTGATACCGAGAGCGAGACGGGCCGCGGCCTTCACCGCCGTAGCCCTCGCCGCAGCCCTGCTCCAGCCGCTCGCGGCACACGCCGCGCCCAGCCCGCCCCCGCCACCGTCGGACGCCGCGCTGGCCGCCCAGCCCGCCCGGCACGACGACACCCGGGAGCAGTTCTACTTCGTCATGCCGGACCGCTTCGCCAACGGGGACACGGCCAACGACCGGGGCGGGCTCACCGGTTCCCGGCTCAGCACCGGATACGACCCCACCGACAAGGGCTTCTACCAGGGCGGTGACCTCAAGGGCCTCGCCCAGCGGCTCGACTACATCAAGGGCCTCGGCACCACCGCCATCTGGATGGCCCCGATCTTCAAGAACCGGCCGGTGCAGGGCACGGGCAGTGGGGGCACCTCCCAGGCTATTGGCTCTGGGGGAGCCTCGGCCGGCTACCACGGTTACTGGATCACCGACTTCACCCAGGTCGACCCGCACTTCGGCACCAACGCCGACCTCAAGGCCCTCATCTCCAAGGCGCACGCCAAGGGCATGAAGGTCTTCTTCGACGTCATCACCAACCACACCGCCGACGTCGTCGACTACAAGGAGAAGGCGTACGACTACCTGTCGAAGGGCGCCTTCCCGTACCTGACGAAGGACGGACGCCCCTTCGACGACTCCGATTACGCGGACGGCAGCAGGGCGTTCCCGGCCGTGGACGCCGCCTCCTTCCCGCGCACCCCGCAGGTCACCCAGCAGTCCAAGGTCCCGGCCTGGCTCAACGACCCGACGATGTACCACAACCGGGGCGACTCGACGTTCGCCGGCGAGTCCGCGGAGTACGGCGACTTCTCCGGCCTCGACGACCTGTGGACCGAGCGCCCCGAGGTCGTCCGGGGCATGGAGAAGATCTACGAGCGGTGGGTGAAGGACTTCGCCGTCGACGGCTTCCGGATCGACACCGTCAAGCACGTCGACATGGACTTCTGGACCCAGTGGGCCACCGCGCTCGACACGTACGCGGCCGCGCGGGGGCGCAAGAACTTCTTCATGTTCGGCGAGGTGTACTCCGCCGACACCTCCCCGTACGTCACCCAGGGCCGCCTCGACGCCACCCTCGACTTCCCCTTCCAGGACGCGGCCCGCTCCTACGCCTCCCAGGGCGGCAGCGCGAAGAAGCTCGCCGGCGTCTTCGGTGACGACTACAAGTACACGTCCGGCAAGGCCAACGCGTACGAGCAGGTCACCTTCCTCGGCAACCACGACATGGGCCGCATCGGGTCCTTCCTGAAGCAGGACGACCCGAAGGCCACCGACGCCGAGATCCTGAAGAAGGACCGGCTCGCCAACGAGCTGATGTTCCTCAGCCGCGGCAACCCCGTCGTCTACTACGGCGACGAGCAGGGCTTCACCGGCTCCGGCGGCGACAAGGACGCCCGCCAGACCATGTTCGCCTCCAAGGTCGCCGACTACCTGGACGACGACGAGATCGGCACCGACCGCACCCACGCGAGCGACGCCTACGACACGAGCGCCCCGCTCTACCGGGACATCGCCGCGCTCGCGGGGCTCCGCAAGGCCAACCCGGCCCTGACGGACGGCGTCCAGACCGAGCGGTACGCGGCCGACGGCGCCGGTGTCTACGCGTTCACCCGGACGGACGCGACGACGGGCGCCGAGTACGTCGTCGCCCTCAACAACGCCGGCGGCGAGCGGACCGCGACCTTCGCCACCGGCTCGCCGGACATGGCGTACCAGGGGATCTACGGCACCGACGGCACGCTGAGGACCGACGCCGGCCGCAGGCTCACCGTCACCGTCCCGGCCGGCACCACCGTCGTCTACCGGGCCACCGGCACCCTCGCCCCGCCCGCCACCCGGCCGGCGATCACCCTGAAGGCCCCGGCCACGGGAGCCACGGGCACCGTCGAGATCGGCGCCGACGTCGACGGCGGCCAGCTCGACCGCGTCGTCTTCGCCGCCCAGGTCGGAGACGGCCCCTGGAAGACCCTCGGCTCCGCCGACCACGCCCCCTACAAGGTCACCCAGGCCATCGGCAAGGCCGTACCCGCCGGGACCGCCCTGCGCTACAAGGCCGTCGTGATCGACTCGGCCGGGCGCACCGCGAGCGCCACAGCGGACAGCACCACCGGCACCCCGCCCGCGCCCGAGGTCCCCACGGCCTCCTCCCGGGACTACGCGATCGTCCACTACCAGCGCACCGACGGCGACTACGACAACTGGGGCCTGTACGCCTGGGGCGACCTCGCCGACGGCGAGGCCGAGCGTCCCGGCGAAGGACCAGGGCACCTACCTGGCCTTCACCGACCGCGGCAGCGACGGCTCGAAGCACCTGCGTGACCTGGCGAAGGCGGGCACCTCGTACGTGCACCTGCTGCCGGCCTTCGACATCGCCACCATCCCCGAGAAGAAGGCCGACCAGCAGAGCACCGACTGCGACCTGGCCGCCTACCCGGCCGACTCCGGCCGGCAGCAGGAGTGCGTGGCGAAGACCGCCGCGAAGGACGCCTACAACTGGGGCTACGACCCGTACCACTACACGGTTCCCGAGGGCTCGTACGCCACCGACCCCGACGGCACCGCCCGCACCGTCCAGTTCCGCAGGATGGTCCAGGCGCTCAACCAGGACGGTCTCAGGGTCGTCGTGGACGTCGTCTACAACCACACCGCGGCCGGCGGCCAGGCGGACACGCCCGTCCTCGACAAGGTCGTACCCGGCTACTACCAGCGGCTCCTCGCCGACGGCAGCGTGGCCAACAGCACCTGCTGCGCCAACACCGCGCCCGAGAACGCCATGATGGGCAAGCTCGTCGTGGACTCGATCGTCACCTGGGCCAGGGAGTACAAGGTCGACGGGTTCCGCTTCGACCTCATGGGCCACCACCCGAAGGCCAACATCCTGGCCGTGCGCAAGGCCCTCGACGCGCTCACCGTCGCCAAGGACGGCGTCGACGGCAAGAAGATCATCCTGTACGGCGAGGGCTGGAACTTCGGGGAGGTCGCCGACGACGCCCGGTTCGTGCAGGCCACGCAGAAGAACATGGCCGGCACCGGCATCGCCACCTTCTCCGACCGCGCCCGTGACGCGGTGCGCGGCGGCGGCCCCTTCGACTCGGACCCGGGAGTCCAGGGCTTCGCGTCGGGCCTGTACACCGACCCCAACGGATCGGCCGCGAACGGCACTTTGGCCGAGCAGAAGGCCCGGCTGCTGCACTACCAGGACCTGATCAAGGTCGGTCTGAGCGGCAACCTCGCGGCGTACCGGTTCACGGACACCGACGGCAAGGACGTCACCGGAGCGGAGGTCGACTACAACGGCGCCCCCGCCGGCTACGCGGACGCCCCCGGCGACGCCCTCGCCTACGTGGACGCGCACGACAACGAGTCGCTGTTCGACGCCCTGGCCTACAAGCTGCCGAAGGACACCTCCGCGTCCGACCGGGCCCGGATGCAGGTCCTGGCGATGGCCACGGCCGCCCTCTCGCAGGGCCCGGCCCTCTCCCAGGCGGGCACCGACCTGCTGCGCTCGAAGTCCCTGGACCGCAACTCCTTCGACAGCGGGGACTGGTTCAACGCCATCCACTGGAACTGCGCGGACGGCAACGGCTTCGGGCGCGGGCTGCCGCCGGCCGCGGACAACCAGTCCAAGTGGGAGTACGCGAAGCCCCTGCTCGACACGGTCAAGGTGGGCTGCCCGCAGATCAGCGGGACCACGGCCGCCTACCAGGACCTGCTGAGGATCCGTACGACGGACGGCGCCTTCTCCCTCGGCACCGCCGCGCAGGTGCAGGACCGGCTGTCCTTCCCGCTGTCCGGCAAGGACGAGACGCCGGGTGTCATCACCATGAGGCTCGGTGACCTCGTCGTCGTCTTCAACGCCACCCCGCAGGCGCAGGAGCAGCGGATCGGCGCCCTCGCCGGGACGCCGTACGCGCTGCATCCGGTGCAGGCGGCCGGGGCGGACGAGGTGGTGAAGACCTCCTCCTACGCGGCCGGCTCGGGCACGTTCACCGTGCCGGCGCGGACCGTGGCGGTGTTCACCCGGTCGGCGCCCACGCGGTAGCGGGCCCTCAGGGCGCCAGTGTCATCAGCCGGCCGACGAGCTCCGCGAAGGTGCCGTCGGCCGGCTCGTCCTTGAGGATGTCGCGCAGGATCGCGGCCATCTCCGCGTCGTAGGCGGCGCTGACGGCGGCCAGGGCGGCGAAGTCGTGCACGAGCTGCAGCTCCAGCTCGGCGCGCGGGATGCGCCGGCCGTCCAGCCAGATCAGCGCCGTCGACTCGGCGAGCGAGATCCACGAGCGGATGACCAGCTCAAGGCGCGGGGGCGCGGCGGTGAGGCCCAGGTGCGCGAGGATCTGCTCGTACGCGGCCTGCCGCACGGAGTCGATCAGCGCGTTGGTCGCCGAGGAGCCCACCGCCGGGCCGCCGCGCATCAGCGCGGAGAAGCCGGGCCCGTGTTCGTCCACGAAGTCGAAGAAGCGGACCATCACGCGCAGCAGCCGGGCCCCCAGCGGGCCGTCGTGCGGTTCCGCGAACCGGGCCGCCAGATCCTGCGAGGCACGCTTCAACGCGGCCTCGTACAGGCTGAGTTTGCCGGGGAAGTAGTGGTAGACCAGCGGGCGCGAGATCCCCGCGGCCGACGCTATCTCGTCGATGGAGACCTCGTCGGGCGAACGTCGGCTGAACAGGTCGAGGGCGACGCCGATCAGCTGCTGCCGCCGCTCCTCGACGCCCATCCTGCGGCGAACCCCGGTACTCATACGAACACCTTACCGAGCGGAACCGACCACCAACCGGTCGGTTCCGCCCAGGCGTTCACCACTGCGCGTCACATGTCCAGCACGAGACGCTCACTTCGGGCCCGGGAGACACAGATCAGCATCGAGTCGCCACGCTCCGCGTCCGTCAGCAACTCGTCCCGGTGATCCACCTCACCCTCCAGCACCCGCTGCTGGCAGGTGCCGCAGAACCCCTGCTCGCAGGAGTAGGCGGTGTCCGGCAGCTCGCGGCGCACGGCGGCCAGCACGGTGGAGTCGGCCGCGACCGTCAACGTCCGCCCGCTGCGCCTGAGTTCGACCTCGAACTCCGTGTTGCCGTCGGCCGACGTGCGCGGCGCGAACCGCTCCAGGTGCAGCGTGGCCCCCTCGGGCAGCCGCGCCTCGACCGCGGCCATCAGCCCCTCGGGGCCGCAGCAGTACACGGCCGTCCCCGCCGGCAGGTCCGCGAACAGGGCGTCCAGGTCCGGCCGCCCGTCCTCGTCCTCGGCGACGACGGTCAGCCGGCCCTCGGCGAGCTTGCCGACCTCCTCCAGGAACGGCATCGAGGCCCGGTTCCGGCCGCCGTACAGCAGCTTCCAGTCCGCGCCCTGCGGCAGGGACCGCAGCATCGGCAGGATCGGCGTGATGCCGATGCCGCCCGCGACGAACACGTACGAGGGCGCCCAGACGAGCGGGAAGCGGTTGCGCGGCCCGCGCACTTCCAACTCCATGCCCTCGGTGAGCTGCCCGTGCACCTCGCGCGAGCCGCCCCGCCCGTCCTCCACCAGCCGCGCGGCGACCGTGTACGACGAGCTGTCCTCCGGGTCCCCGCACAGCGAGTACTGGCGCACAAGACCCGACGGCAGCACCAGGTCCAGGTGCGCGCCCGGCCCCCAGGACGGCAGCCCGCCGCCCTCAAGGCGCAGCTGTACGACCCCGTCGGCGACCTTCTCGTGGGCGGTGAGCAGCAGCCGCAGCGCCCGGGAGCGGGGCCGGCCGGAGACCGGCGGGTCCAGCGTGGGCAGCGGCCACAGCGGGGATCCCTGGATGCGGCGGCGCAGGGCCCGCCGGGTCAGCAGGGCGGCACCCGCGACGAGCGCGACGGTACGCGGCTTCGGCATTTACGGCACCGCCTTCTCCGCGGCGACGGCGGCGGGGGAGGAGGCCAGGTAGGCGACCGCCTGGGCGGTGGAGCCCTCCTGGGAGGGGTGGTAGGCGTGGCTCAGATAGCGCGGGATCGACCTGACCATGGCGCCGGTCGTGGGCAGCGTGCCCCGGCGACCGCTTCGGTAGAACTCCGTGAAGGAGGCCTTGCCGTCCACCAGGGACGGGTCGTTCTCCATGAAGAAGCGGGTCCCGCGCTGCCACAGGAACACCAGTGCCGGGAAGGCCAGCGCCCAGGTGCGCACCCGGCGCCGGTAGCTGCCGTCGACGTGCGTGAACAGGTCGAAGGCGACGGAGCGGTGCTCGACCTCCTCCGCGCCGTGCCAGCGCAGCAGGTCCAGCATGGTCGGGTCGGCGCCGCGCCGGTCCAGCTCGCCGGCGTTCAGCACCCAGTCGCCGAGGAAGGCGGTGTAGTGCTCGATGGCCGCGATCAGCGCGATCCGCTCCAGCAGCCACCAGCGGCGCGCCCTGCCCGGCGGCAGCGTGCGGTCGCCGAGCAGCTTCTCGAAGAACCAGTCGACCTGCGCGGTGTACGGCGTCGGGTCGAGGCCCTGCTCGCGCAGGTGCGGGAGCACCTCGTCGTGGGCCTGGGAGTGCATCGCCTCCTGCCCGATGAAGCCGACCACGTCCTCGCGGAGCTTCTCGTCCCGGATGAGCGGCAGCGCCTGTTTGTACACATGGACGAACCAGCGCTCGCCGGCGGGCAGCAGCAGATGCAGCACGTTGATCGTGTGCGTGGTGAACGGATCGCCGGGCACCCAGTGCAGCGGCGTGTCCTCCCACGAGAAGGACACGTTGCGGGCCTTGAGCGGGATGCGCTCGGACTCCACCGGCCGGGCCTTCGTATTAGACATGGCGTCAATGTACTGACGGGTATGCCGTCTGAGAAGCCCTGCGGACGAGCTTGTTTACATTTCTGTCACCAGGAGGTCGGCCGCGGCGCACCCGCCCTGTCCACCGGTGCCCCGCACGATGCTCCGCAGCCCGCTACCGCAGCCCACTGATCGACGCCCCGTCCGTCAGCGTCCCCTTCAGATCGGCCTGCGCCCCCTGCTTCGCGGGAGCCGCCAGCAGCGGCCCCTGCCCGGACACGGTCACCCCGCCCGTCGTCCGGACCGACGCCGTGTCCGGGCCGCCCGCGGCCAGCAGGTACCAGCTCCCGGACCGGGACTTCCACAGCACCCCGGCCAGCACCTGCGGATCGCGCGCACCGCACGCCGTCACGTCCGTCCCCTTCGCCACCACGGCCCCCACCGCACCGCCCGGCGTACGGAACTGCGCCAGCGCGGCCGTGCCGTCACCGCGCCAGGTCTCGGCCCGCGTGCACACCCACTCCCCGCTGCCGCTCGCGTCCGGCAGCGGCTGCTGCGCGTACGCCCACGCGTTCACGCTGCGCACCCCGGCCGAGCGTTCCGCGGCCAGCGAGCAGGCGTACGGCGCCCAGGCCCGCAGCCCCTCCGTACCGGACGCCTCACCGGCCGAGCCCGGCCGCCCGGCGGTGAGATGCGCGGGCACCAACTCGCCGAGGTCCGTGGCGAGCCCCGTGCCGTCGGTTCCGGTCAGCTGGAGCACGTCCCACGAGTCGCAGCCGCCGGCCCGCAGCACCGGGCTGGCCATCGGCGCGGTGACACCGCCGGTGAGGGCGAGCCCGGTCGGGGCCGCGTCCGGCTTCATCAGGTCCCGCTCCGCGGCCTTCTTCACCCAGGGCGCGGTCAGATAGCGCACGTTGCCGTCCGAGCGGCCGAGCACCAGGGCGCTCGCCTCGGCGCCGCTCGCCCCGTCGACCCGGGCGAAGTCGAGGGCCGCGCCCTCGGTGGCGTCCGTCGGCTCGGCGTAGCGGACGATGCGCAGGCCGTCGTGGAGGATCACCACGCGCGCGTTGTCCACCTCGCCCGCGTACAGCAGCTGGGGCGGGCCCGGGGGGCCTCCGGCCTGGGTGCCGGGGGTCGCCGAGACCCGGACCGTCGCGCCCGGACGGGCCCAGACGGCGAGGGCACGGCGCAGCAGGGCCTTGTCGCCGGTGAGCGGGCCGCGCGCCGGCCACACGGAGAAGTCGGTGCGGGCCGAGGACTTCCAGGCGGTGGGGGCGACGCGGGTCAGCCTGCCGGGGTCGAGGGCCGCCTCGGCGGCCGGGTTCTCCGCGTAGGCCGGGGCGGCGGCGCCGTCCGGGCCCCAGCCGCCGCCCGGCATGGCGACCAGCGCACCGCACACCGCGAGCGCGGCGGCTGCGGCGAGCGCCGCCTTGATGTGCTGGCGGCGCCGCATCAGGTCGGTCGGCCGGGCCTGGAGCGAGCACGCGTCGAACTCCGGGGAGGCCAGCAGGGTGTACTGCTCGGGCACGCTGTTCGCCTCGGCCAGCGCGGACTCGGGGCGGGTGACCCCGGCGGCCTTGAGGACCTCCCGCACATCGGGGTCGGTCAGCCCCTCCAGACCGCGCAGCACGTACGCGGCGCGGGCCGCGCCGGACAGCTCCGACAGCCTTTGTTCCAGGGCGAGTTCGTCCGCGCCGCCCGAGCGCGGGAACAGCCGCAGGCCCCACACCTGCGGCAGCGGCGCCGGCAGGTGCGAGCGTCCGGGCAGCAGCCCCTTGCGCGGTCCGGCCGCCTCCAGGGCCGTGCGCAGGACCCGCAGCCGTACGAGCCCGTACCCGGGACCGCCGTCCCGGCCGCAGAACTGGGCCGGGATCGGCGAGGGCTGCTTGCGGCCCCGGGGAAGCGCGCGCTGGACCAGGGCATGTGCGGTCAGCACCCGGCGCCCGCGGCCCAGGCCCGGCGGCAGCACCAGGTAGGCGAGCCGGACGAGCCGGGGGTAGTGCTCGACGAGCGCGGCCTCGGCCTGCTCGACGTCGACGACCGGGCCGGCGGACCCGTCGGGGGAGGCTGCTGCGTGGCGCTGGGCTACATCCTGTGACTGCACATCGGGGAAAACGAGCGAGCCGTTGATCGGTCACCGCCAAGCGGGTGGCTCACGTCCGCGGACCGGCCAGTGCCCGCGCGTAGTTGGCCATCGAGCGCTGGTAGCGCGGCAGATGAGGAGCCAGGGCGCCGAGGACGAGGGACAGCCCCTCGCGGTCGCGGCCCAGACTGGACAGGCACAGGGCGAGACAGGCCCGTACCGCGTCGTCCAACTCGTCGGACGGGGATTCGAGTTCGGGGGTGAGCAGCTCGACTCCCTCGGCCGCCCGGCCGGTGTTGCGCAGCGAACTGGACAGCTGGATCTTCGCCCGCCGACCCTTGTACCCGCTCGCCCCGCTCAGGCCGCGCGCCAGCGCCTCCCGGTACAGCGGGACCGCCTTGTCCGAGTGTCCCGTGGAGTCCCAGGCGCAGGCCTGCTCGAACGGGCCCAGCGGGCTGCCCTCCGGCAGCTCGGCGACCAGCTTCCCGATCACGTCGCGGAACTCGCCCGCCCGCTCCTCGGGGTACTCGTCGAAGGTGGCCCATGCGGCATCCACACGCTCGTCCCAGTCTCGGTTCACCGGCACACCTTCGCACACGCGTCCCCGCACCGGCACCGGATTTGAGCACACCGCGCCCCGCAGCCGTATGCGACAGGACTGCGGCATGCTGGCCCCCACCACAGCGGAGGAACGGATGAGGCTCACAAGGGCGTTGCACCTCGGCGCGACGGCACCTGCCGCGGCACTCGCGGCGGCACTGACGCTGGCGGGCTGCGCGGCGGGCGGTGACACGAAGGCGGTGCCGCCCACCGCCACGGGCAGCCTGGAGAGCCTGGCCGCCGAGGTGAAGTGCACGCCCGACATGCAGACCGACGCCGACGAGATCCGCCAGGCGCTGTGCCGCAACGGCGACGGCAGGTTCGTCCTCGCCACCTTCGCCACCGACCGCGGCCAGCGCGAGTGGATCAACGACGCGAAGGACTACGGCGGTTACTACCTCGTCGGCCGCAAGTGGGTCGCCGTCGGCGACGACGGTGTCGTCGAGGCGCTGCGCTCCACGCTCGGCGGCGACATCGAGATCGGCACGAACCACCACGCCCACAGCGGCTGAGGCGTACGGGAAGCGGGCGGTGGGAGACCCCACCGCCCGCTTACTCGCCGGAGTGCCGGAGTGCGACTACGCGCGCGCCGGAGTGCCGGAGTGCGACTACGCGCAGCGCCGGCCGGAGTTGACGCAGCCGGCGATCTTGCTCGCCAGGCCTCCGGTGGTGACGCTGATGAAGTCGTCGTGGTCGGTGGCCGGCTTGTGCAGCTGCTCCGGGAACCCGTCCACCGCGTAGGCGTTCTTCAGCTGGCCGTTCTCCAGCGACGGCGGGGTGATGTCGTACACCAGACGCATCGTGAGCTGTGGGATCGCCTTGAAGCCGGCGGGGCAGTTGCCGTCCGCGTCGGCGAAGGCCACGTGCGTGCGGTGGTTGGCGCTGTCGATGTTCTGCCCGTCCCAGCAGCTCTGGAAGGCGAACGTGCGCACCATCCGGCTGCCCTGCGGGCAGATCGGGTACTGCTCGGTCAGCTGGACCTTGTCCTCGAAGCCGGTGCAGCTCCAGTGCGCGTTGGCGTTGGCCAGGCCGTTGGTGGTCGTCTTGGCGTCACCGGTGATGATCCGCAGGAACTGCGGCATCGCGACGACCTTGCTCTTCGGGCTGCCCACGTACTTGATCTGCGCCTGCGCCGGGGTCAGGATCCTGCCGACGTTGCCTTCCTTGCCGCCGCCGTCCTTGTCCTGGTCGAAGTCCTGCGAGCCGTCCTGCACGCGGACCACCGGCCAGTAGTACGACGACAGATCGTCGCGGTTCTGGCAACTGGTGCCGCCCCGCAGGAACGTGTCGTTGCTCGCGAACGCGTCGACCTTCTGGTTGCCGACGTAGTCGTGCAGGTGGTGCGCGCCGTTGGTCACGCCGGGCGCCACGATCACGTTGTCGGTGTTGTGGTTCTTGTTGGCGTTCACGCCGCAGCGGGTGGTGAAGGTGCCGGTCGACGCGCTGCGGTTCCTGGCTGGCTTGGGCGGGACGTTCGGCTGCACCGTGGTGATGTCGACGAAGTCGGCCGCGACCGGGCCGTTGCCGCCCTGGCCCCCGGTGTTCTGTCCGCCACCGGGCTGCTGCCCGTCACCTGGCCGGCCCGTCTGCTGGCCGCCGCTCTGCTGCTGCCCGTCGGTGCTGCCCGGGTCCGGCTGGGCCGAGCCGGTCTGGCCGCCGGCGCCGGTGCCGGTCTGGGCGCCGGTGCCGGTGCCGGTGCCGGTCTGGTCGGCGGGGCTGCCGGTGCAGGCGGCGAGGGTGTCCAGGTCGCCCGGGTCGGTGCCGCCGACGCGGGAGATCTCCAGCCTGATCCGGTCCAGGATCACCTTCCGCTGGTCCTGGAGCGGGCGCAGGATGGAGTTCTGCACGAAACTCGCGTCCTGGGCCTGTGCGTCCCGCGTGGTCGCCAGCCGCTGGTAGGCGTCGGTGATCTGCCGGTCGAGATTGGCCAGTTCCCCGTCGACCTCGGTACGGGCCTGCCCCGGCACGTCGGTCAGCTGCTGGCCGACGTCCGGGCAGGAGATCGTCGCGACCTGCGCCGAAGCGGACTTGATCCGGTCGCCTCCCCAGGGCCCGCTGTTCGACTCGTGCGCCGAGGCGTAGAAGTTCGCCCAGATCAGCCCGCCCCCACCGAGCGCGAGGGCCGCCGACGCGGCGATGACCTTGGTGGCCAGCGGCGTACGGCGCTTTCGTGTGTTGCGTCCCATGGAACTCCTCCGACGTCCTGCGGGGCGGCATCGAGGCACCCGCCAGGGGGTGAAGCGGCGCCCATCCATACGTACGCCGCCCCACCGGTGTTCAGCGGTCCCACGGATCGATCGGCGGCCCACGTCGGCTCGGAGGCCTCAAATGGCCCCTGAGCAGCAGGAGTTGACATGGGAAAGAGATGAGAACGACATGAGGAGGATGCGGAGCGGACCGCTCACCGGTCGCGGTCGAGGTACGCCAGCACCGCCAGCACACGGCGGTTGTCGTCGTCCGAGACCTCCAGGCCCAGTTTGGCGAAGATGTTGGAGGTGTGCTTGGCGACGGCCCGTTCCGTCACCACCAGCTGCCCGGCGATCGCCACGTTCGACCGGCCCTGCGCCATCAGCTCCAGCACCTCCAGCTCGCGCGGGGTGAGGCGGCCGAGCGGCCGGTCGGCGGCGGCCCTGCGGGACAGCAACTGCTGGATGACCTGCGGGTCCATCGCCGTACCGCCCGCCGCGACCCGTCGTACGGCGTCCACGAACTGCTCGGCGTCGAACACCCGGTCCTTGAGCAGATAGCCGACCCCGCCGGTGCCGTCGGCCAGCAGCTCGCGCGCGTACAACTGCTCGACGTGCTGGGACAGGACCAGCACCGGCAGTCCGGGCCGGTCCCGGCGGGCCCGGAGCGCGCACTGCAGGCCCTCGTCGGTGTGCGTGGGCGGCAGCCGTACGTCGACCACCGCGACGTCGGGTGCCGACTCGGCCAGCGCGCGGGCCAGTTCGGGGCCCGACTCGACGGCAGCGGCGATCTCGAAGCCGTAGGCCTCCAGCATCCGCACCAGCCCGTCGCGCAGCAGGAAGAGGTCTTCGGCTAGGACAACGCGCACGGGATCTCCATGGTCACCAGCGTGGGACCGCCCGCGGGGCTGCTGACGGCCAGGACGCCGTCGAATGTACCCAGTCGCCGTTCGATCCCCGCGAGCCCCGAACCCGCGCCGACCGCTGCGCCGCCCCTGCCGTTGTCGGTGACCGTGATCCGCAGCATGCCGTCCGTGTGGTGCACGTCCGCCCATATCCGGTCGGCACCGGAGTGCTTGACGGCGTTGGTGAGCACCTCGCTGACCGCGAAGTAGGCGGCCGACTCGACCGGCGCGTCCGCACGGCCGGGCAGCTCCACGGACACCTCCGTGGTCAGCGGCAGCCGCAGCGCCAACGCCCTTACGGCGTCGCCGAGTCCGCGCTCGGCCAGCACCGGCGGATGGATGCCCCGGACCAGGTCGCGCAGTTCCTCCAGAGCCTCGACGGAGTTCCGGCGGGCCTGCGAGAGCAGCCTCTTCGCCTGCGCCGGGTCCTTGTCGAGCAGCATCTCGATCGTGCCGAGGTCCATGCCCATCGCGACCAGCCGGGCCTGCGCCCCGTCGTGCAGATCGCGTTCGATGCGGCGCAGCTCGGCGGCCGAGGTGTCCACCGCGTCCTGCCGGGTCTCGGTCAACACCCGCACACGCGCGGCGAGTTCGCCCTGCCCAGTGGTGAGGACGGCGCGGGTGAGGTCGAAGTGCGCCTTCAGCAGGCGCGGGGTGTAGCGGTACGCGGCGACCAGCAGGACGGCGGCGGTGGCGGCGGCGCCGAGCGCGGTGGGCCCGTCGCTGACCGGCACGAAGCCGTACCAGTACGTATCGCCGCCGTCGGCGAGCACCCGCCACAGCCCGGCCGCCACCGCGAACCCCTCGAAGGGGTAGAAGAGGAGGACGGCCGGGAGCAGCGCCGTGAGGAAGCCGGCCGTCATGTCGGCCGGCAGCCACAGCACGTCCCGCCTGACCTGCGGGTCGCGCAGCAGGGCGAAGGTGCGCGTCCACGGGTTGGCGCCGGCGGGGACGGGCCGGTAGGCCGACGGGATGCGCACCCCGCACCACTCGGCGGCCAGTTCCCGGCGCTTGTCCGCGAGGGCGCGCACCCCGGTCAGGACCACCGGAGTCGTGACGAGGCCGACGCCGACCGGGAGGAGCGCGACGGAGACGAGGGTCAGGACGAGGAACAGCACCGAGAGAGGCAGCACGGCCACCGCCAGCGCCAGTCCCCGTACGCCGGCCCGCACGACCTCCCGGGCCCGCACGCGCACGACCTCCCGGGCCCCCACGACCTCCCGGGCCCGCGCCCGGACCCCGCCGTTCTTCGTGTCGGTGTTCATACGGCCAGTCTTGCCGACCCGAAGCCCCGGGTCACGGGGCGAAGCCCCACGTCAGGGGGTGGTGCCAGGTACACCCCCGGCCGGCAGCAGCTTCGCCTCCACCTCCGGGTCCAGGCCGAGCGGCGGGCGGTCCGGGCGCTGGGGCGCGGTGCCGCCGATCGACCGGAGCCAGGCCCAGGTGTCGGCCACCGTCTCGGTCACCGGGCGGCAGCGCAGGCCCGCCCCGACGGCCCGCGAGACGTCCGCGCCGTGCAGCGCGTCGTGCATGTCGGTCCCCGGCGGCACCCACACGGGCAGCTGGGTCCACGGCTGGACGCCCGCGTCGAGCACGGTGTCCGGGTCGGTCCAGCGCAGCTCGGCGTCCGCGCCCGTCGAGGTCACGCACGCGTCGAGGAACCCGCCCATCGTGGTGTGCCCCTGCGGGCTGATCAGGGTGTACGGCCCGCTCAGCCCGGCGCCGGCCGCGTCCAGGATCCACTCGGCGAGGTCGCGGACGTCGATGTACTGCAGGGGCATGTCCCGCGGGCCGGGCGCCAGTACCGGTCCGCCCCGGGCGATGCGGGACAGCCACCAGGGCAGCCGCCCGACGTTCTCGTATGGCCCGAGGATCAGCCCCGCCCGCACGAGCAGCGAGCGGTCCGCGCCGAAGGACTCCAGCGCGGCCAGTTCGCCGCCCCGCTTGTCCCGCGCGTAGTCGGTCTGCTCGGCACCGGCCTCGGCGCCCTCGGCCAGGGCGGCGTCCTCGGTGTAACCGGCGGGCGGGGCCCACGCGTACACCGAGCAGCTCGACACGTACACGTACCGCCCGGCGCGGTCCCGCAGCAGCCGCGCCGCGTCCCGCACCGCGCGCGGAGCCCGCGACCATGTGTCGACGACGACGTCCCACTCGCCCTCGGCGCCCTCGGCCAGGGCGGCGAGCCCGTCGGGCGCGGTGCGGTCGCCGCGCAACGCCCGTGCCCCCGGCGGGGGTTCGTGCCGTCCCCGGTTGAGGACGGTGACGTCCCAGTCGCGGGCGAGCGCCGCCTCGACGACGGCCCGTCCCGCGAACTCCGTACCACCCAGCACAAGAAGTCTCATGCGGGTGACTGTGCCCTCCGGGCCCGCGGAACGGAACGGCGTTCTGCTGTCGGCAGACGATCAACGCCCGGTCGGCGGAGTGTACTTGTAGCCGACCCTGCGCACGGTCTGGATCGTCTGGCGGTGCCGCGCGCCCAGTTTGCGGCGCAGCCGGGCGACGTGGACGTCGACGGTACGGCCGTCGCCGACGTGGCCGTACCCCCACACCGTGGTGACCAGCTGGTCTCTGGTGTGCACCCGGTGCGGATGCGCCACCAGGTGCGCGAGCAGTTCGAACTCCAGGTAGGTGAGGTCGAGTTCACGGCCGTCGACGCTGGCGGCGCGCTGTACGGGGTCGATGCGGACGAGGGGGGTGGCGGTGTCACCGGTGGCGCCGGGCCGGTCGGCGGGGACGGCGTGCGGCCCGTCGGCCGGAAGGGGGTGCGGCCCGTCGGCCGGGATGAGGACGAGGTAACCGACCATCGGCGGCTGGCCCGGCAGTGTCGGCAGGGTGTGCTGGGGCGCGGGCAGCCAGGTGGCGCCCGGCGGCAGGAACCGCGCCACGTCGATCACCTCGTCGCGGCCGACGGCGCGCAACCGGTGCCGGGCAGGAGAGGCGGCGGGGGAGGGGGCGAGGGCGGGGGAAGGGGTGGGGGACAGAGAACGAGTGGTCGCCATGAGAGGTCAGCTCTTTCGCGCGGAGTGTCGTCAGGGGACGTACGTCGTGCGCGCTGGCCGAAGGCCGGGGTGTACGGCTTCAGAGGGCCGGCGCGTTCGTCGCGCGGCAACACACCCGGTCGAAGTCGTGGTGCTGACGGGAGGGCCAGAAGGGCTCCAGGTCATGGCGACCCGTCGCTGCGTACTTCCGGAAGCTGGCCATGCACCCATTCAAGCAGACACGGCGGCGGCGCAGGAGCCCTCATCCACTGCTCGGACACTCCCGCGTTCCACTGTTCGGACACCCCGGACATGCCGAAGGCCGGACATCCCCGGGACATGCCGAAGGGGCGCCCACCTTCACGGTGAACGCCCCGAGCGGTACGGGAGGTGCGGGGGATCAGACCTGGCCGGCCTTCTCCAGCGCGGTGCAGCAGGTGTCGACCATCAGACGGGTCACCAGGTACGGGTCGACGTTGGCGTTCGGGCGGCGGTCCTCGATGTAACCCTTGCCCTCACGCTCGACCTGCCACGGGATGCGCACGGAGGCGCCGCGGTCGGAGACGCCGTAGGAGTACTCGTCCCACGGGGCGGTCTCGTGCAGGCCGGTCAGGCGCTCGTCGATGCCGGCGCCGTAGTTCTTGACGTGGTCGAGCGGCTTGGAGCCCTCGCCGAGCGACTCGCAGGCGGTGATGATCGCCTCGTAGCCCTCGCGCATCGCCTTGGTGGAGAAGTTGGTGTGCGCGCCCGCGCCGTTCCAGTCGCCCTTGACCGGCTTGGGGTCGAGGGTCGCGGAGACGCCGAAGTCCTCGGCGGTGCGGTAGAGCAGCCAGCGGGCCACCCACAGCTGGTCGGAGACCTCCAGCGGGGCGAGCGGGCCGACCTGGAACTCCCACTGGCCCGGCATGACCTCGGCGTTGATACCGGAGATGCCCAGACCGGCCTTCAGGCAGTTGTCGAGGTGGGCCTCGACGACGTCGCGGCCGAAGATCTCGTCGGCGCCGACACCGCAGTAGTAGCCGCCCTGCGGGGCCGGGAAGCCGTTCTCGGGGAAGCCCAGCGGACGGCTGCCGTCGAAGAAGGTGTACTCCTGCTCGATGCCGAAGATCGGCTCCTGCGCGGCGAACCGCTCGGCGACCTCGGCCAGCGCGGCACGCGTGTTGGACCGGTGCGGGGTCATGTCCGTGCCCAGGACCTCGCAGAGCACGAGGATGTCGTCGCCGCCGCGGATCGGGTCCGGGCAGGTGAAGACCGGCTTGAGCACGAGGTCCGAGGAGTGGCCCTCGGCCTGGTTGGTGGAGGAGCCGTCGAAGCCCCAGAGCGGAAGCGCGTCGAGACCGGCCGGTGCACCCGTGATGATCTTCGTCTTGGAGCGAAGCTTGGCCGTCGGCTGGGTTCCGTCGATCCAGATGTACTCGGCCTTGAAGGTCACGGGGTCCACTTCCTTAGGGGTGTGGGTCGGGCGCACTCGGTTCGGGTGCCGCGGGCTCGGTGCGCCGCGTCGATCTGCCCGTCACATTGGCAACGCGCGATTTCCCGTCCGTTGCCCTTATGTGAACCCCGTGTTACCTGGCGTTTCTGTGGCGCGTCTCACGTGACGGGGGGCTCGGCGCCCGGAACGGCGGGAATCTGCGCGGCGGCCGCCTCGCGCACCCCCTCCAGAAAGTCCCGGATCGTAGACCGCTGCCTGTCGTCGTAGCCGCGCAGCAACTCCACCGAGCGCTCGATCAGCGGACCGAAGAAGGCGAAGCCCAGCTCGACCGCCCGCTCCTCGACCTCGATCACGACCCGGCGCCGGTCCCGCTCCGCGCGCACCCGCCGCACATGACCCGCCCGTTCGAGGCGGTCGACGAGCGCCGTCGTGCCCGCCGAGTTGAGACCGAGTGCGGTCCCGAGCCGCCCCGCGGTCGTCTCCTCGCCGGCCCGCCGGGCGTCCATGAGCGCGATCAGGGCGCGGACGTCGGTGGGGTGCATGCCGTGACGGTGCGCGAACCGGGCGCTGTGCAGGCCGAGTTCGACGGTCGTGGCACGAAGGAGATGGACGATCTCCATCTCGGGTCCGGGCTGCTGCACAAGAGGCCTCCATAGTTATCATCTCGCTGAGCGAATATCTCGCCGAACGAGATAATAGGGGGTGTCGCGGCCATGGCCGGATATGACGGTGACCGCTTCAGGGACGCGTACGACACGGTGCTGGCGAAATGGCCCGCTGACCGTGAAGCGCTGACCGTCCCCACGCCCTTCGGCGAGACCCGCGTCAACGCCTGCGGCCCGCGCGAGGCGCCCCCACTGCTCCTGCTGCCGGGCGGCGGCGGAGCGACCTCCGTGTCCTGGTACGCGCAGGCGGCGGACCTCGCCCGCGTCCGCCGCGTCTACGCCCCCGACCTGATCGGCGCCCCCGGCCTGAGCACCCCGGCCACCGGTCGCCACCCCCGTACGGTCGCCGATCTGGCCGCCTGGCTGGACGCCCTGCTGGACGGCCTGGGCGTCACCTCCGCCGACGTGGGCGGGCACTCGTACGGAGCCTGGACGGCCCTGCACCACGCCCTGCGCTCACCCGCCCGGGTGCGCCGCCTGTTCCTCCTGGACCCGACCCGGTGCTTCGCCGGGTACAAGGCGGCGTACCTGCTCCACGCCCTGCCGATGCTGCTGCGGCCCGCGCCCCACCGGGTCCGCGCCTTCCTGGAGTGGGAGACCGGGGCAGCCGTGGACCCGGACTGGCTCCGCCTCCAGGAGGAGGCCGCCGGATTCCCTGCGGTGAGGCCGGTGACGGGGCCCCGTCCGGCGCCGGACGCGCTGCGGGCGCTGGACGTGCCGGTCCTGCTGCTCGTGGCCGCGAACAGCAGGACCCATGACCCCGTCACGGTGGCGGTGCGGGCCGGTGCGCTGCTGCCGCGCGTGGAGAGCGCCGTCCTCGCGGACGTCTCGCACCACGCCCTGCCGCAGGCGGCACCGGACGACCTCACTCGCCGGCTCACCGATTTCCTGTCGGACGGCTGAGCCTCACCCCACCTTCTCGATCACCGCGCGGCGGATGAGGAACTTGCCGGGCTCCCGGACCTGTTCGAAGGCCGCGTTGTTGAGCAGCACGCAACTGCCGGAGACGGAAGCGACCTTCACCGTCGTGGACTTGCTGTTGTCCAGGTTGGTGACCTTCAGCGTCGTACCCGCCGGGAACTGGTTGCTGGACGCGGCCGGGGCGCCGCCCTCGCCGGAGAGCGTGACGGTGGAGCCGTTGCAGACCTGCCGTCCCGAGGCCGCGGCGCCACCGCCGTTCACCGCGCCGCCGGCCTGCGCACCCTGCTGGGCGCCGCCGGCCTGCCGGCCGCTCTGAGCGTTGCCGCCCTGCCCGTTGCCGTTGTTCTGCTGACCGCCGCCCGCCTGCCGGCCGCCCTGCGCCGCCTGGGAGCCCTGAGCCGACTCCCCAACGGTGCATCCGGCGGCCTTCTGCTGGACCTCGATCTGCTTGATGACCGCCTCGCGGTTGGCGATCCTGGCCGCCGACTGGGCGTCCGGGTTCGCCTTCTGGTCCGCGATGAACCTGTCGTTGTTGCCGTGGGCCGTGGCCAGCCCCTGGCAGACGGTCGAGTTCGCGGCGGACAGCGTCTTCGCGCTCTGCGCGGGCTGCGCGGCGTTCGAGGTCGACGCCAGCGCGAAGGCCCCGCCGCCCGCCACCGCCGCGGCGCCGACGAGCACCGCGAGCTTCTTCTTCGTGCTGAGAGTTCTCCTGCGCGACATGCGCGCCTCCTGAAGAGGTAGGGGAGCGTACGTCGCTAGGTACGGGAGGCCGGACGCGGTTACTCAGCGGTCACCGCAGTCGTGGAAGTAACCTGCGTCACACCGGAGTTGAGCCGCGTTCGGCTTTCTCCCGGCTCTCGCTCAGCCCTTCTTCCGGGTGAGTGCCTCCTGTACGGCCTCGTCGGTGCGGGCCACCAGGGCGGTGCCGTCGTCGGCCGTGATGATCGGGCGCTGGATGAGCTTGGGGTGCTCGGCCAGGGCCGTGATCCACCGGTCCCGCGCACTCGCGTCCCGCGCCCACTCCTTGAGCCCCAGCTCCTTGGCGGCCGTCTCCTGGGTCCGGGTGATGTCCCACGGCTCCAGGTCGAGCCGCTGGAGAACGGCCCTGATCTCCTCCTCGCTCGGCACGTCCTCCAGGTAGCGGCGGACGGTGTAGTCGGCGCCCTCGGCGTCGAGGAGCGTCAGGGCGCTGCGGCACTTGGAGCAGGCCGGATTGATCCAGATTTCCATGGCGCCCACGGTATCGGGTGGCCTTCCAAGGGTAGCTCTGTTCGAATTCGACGCCGCCTCACGCGCCCCTCCCGGAGCTGGTGTGACACGGCGACAACTTCCCTGCTCACCTGGGGATTTGATGGACCGTGCGGACTGCCTGGATGTCAGTGCCC
Organism: Streptomyces sp. NPDC048297; assembly: GCF_043201585.1. NCBI lineage: Bacteria > Bacillati > Actinomycetota > Actinomycetes > Kitasatosporales > Streptomycetaceae > Streptomyces > Streptomyces sp. NPDC048297. The sequence goes on along the minus strand of NZ_JBICZA010000020.1, from coordinate 117,296 downwards.
GGCAGTAGACTGGTAGCAGTGTTCGAGGGAGTCGCCGGGATTCCGGTGACTGCCCTGACCGCGACAGGAGGATGCCTGTGCCCGCTGCCGCTCTGAAGACCAAGCCGTTGCCGACCCAGTCCACCGCCCAGCGTTCCGTCGTGCTCGACTCGCCCTACACACCGATGGCGAAGCGCCCGCTGCCGGCCGGGCGGCCACGCGACTGGTACGTCACGCACAACCGGCGCCTGAAGGCGATGCGCCTGGCCATAGCCCTGCTCGACTCCGGGGTCTACCTGGCCGACCAGGCCCGCAACGAGACGATCCGCAGCACGGCGGAGCGGATCGGGGTGCACCCGCCGTCCGACACGACCTGCCACATGGTGCGGGCGCTGATGCGCTACTCCCGGTGAGCCACGGCGCCGGGCGCCCCGCGTCGGTGCGGGACGCTCGGCGCTGTGCCGTCCCATGCGTTTTCGGCGCCCGGCACCATGCCGCCCCAGGGGGATCCGACGCCCGGCGCCATGCCGTCCCACGGGTTCGGCGTCGGGCGCCTTGCCACCTGATGGATTCGGCGCCCGGCACCATGCCGTCCCATGGGTTCGGCGCCCGGCGCTATGCCACCCCTCGGGTTCGGCGTCTGGCGCCATGCCGCCCCTCGGGTTCGGCGTCTGGCGCCATGCCGCCCCACGGGACCGGCGGCGCTACGCCGTCAGCGTTCGCTCCAGCGGTGTCCGGAACCGCGGGGTGACTCTCGTCGCCCCCACCCAGTCCCGCAGCCGCTCGGCCTCCGCCGCGACGGCCTCCTCGGCCTCCCGGCGGACGCCCGCCTCCGGGATGTGCCAGACGATCTCTCCGTCCGCGCGCTGGGCCCAGCCCCCGACGATCTCGCCGTTCCACCAGACCGCCGGGCCCAGGTTGCCGCTGCGGTCGTACAGGTGGGGGTGCAGGTCGGGGGAGAGGTACCAGTCGCGCTGCTGCCAGGCCATGGTGGTCGGGTCGATGACGGGCAGGAGTGCGGCCCAGGGGGCGGCGGGGGGTTCCACCGGCTCCGTGTCCTCGGCGGTGACGTAGGCCGTGCCCTCGTCGAGGGAGACCTCGCGCGCGCCGATCGCGGACAGGGCGCGGCGGACGTCCGTGACCCGCCAGCCCGTCCACCACTTCAGGTCCGCCTCCGTGGCCGGGCCGCAGGCGCGCAGCCAGTGCCGCAGCAGGTCCGCCTGGGCCTGAGCGGCGTCCAGTTCCGGGTGTGCGGGCGCCGGCGCCCAGCGGAACTGGCCGGAGGTCCAGGAACCGAGGGGGCGCCCGCGGACCACCTTGCCCTCGACGCCGAGGACGCGCAGCAGGCGGGAGGAGACCGTGTGGACGCCCTCGTAGCTCTTGCCGGCCGCGTACGCGAACTGCTCGCGCAGCCGAGGCTCGTCCCGCGTCAGCTCCGTCGCCGTCGCCTGGCCGCGCCGCTCCAGCGCGGCCAGCAGGGACGACTCGACCTCCGCCAGCCAGGCCGCGTCCGGGGCGCCGGCCTTGGCCATGTCCTTGAGGAGGGAGGCACGCTCGCGGGCGGCCACCGTGAGGCCCGTCGAGGCGTGGACGACCGCGGTCAGCTCCGTCGGGAACACGAACACGGTGTGGCGCATGCCGTGCATACGGACGAGCGTACGGTCCTCGTACAGCGCCCGCTCGGTCTCCGGCACCGCCTTGGCGGCGTCGGCGAGCCGCGCGCCCACCGCCAGGTACACCGTCGCCGGGTCCGAGCCGTGCAGGGCCACCAGGGACGCGGCGACCTCCTCGGGGGTCGCCGCCCGCGCGCCGGGCGCCAGGTGGTGCCGCAGGGCCAGCCGGGCCCGGCGCTCCGCCGTGCCGATGTGCCGCAGCCGTCCGTCACCCATGCCGGTCTCCCCGTCGTCCGTACACCTTGCTCGTCCGCACACACCGCGTTGTGCTCGTCCGTACACACCGCGCTGTCCGCCATGGTCGCGCACGCCACTGACAACGGGCACCGCCGCACCCCTGCACCGGGGCTCCTGGCTCCTGGCTCCTGGCCAAGCCTCCGGCCCGCTCAGCACCCCGTTCGTCGGCCTCCGCCGGTCGACGGACTCATCGCTCCATCCCAGGCGCCCCCACACCGGGAACCAGCGGCTGAGGTCCTGCTCGATCCTCAGGTCGCCCGCGAGCATCGACTTCACCTGCAGCTCCAGCGCGTTGTCCCGGTGCTCGGTGCTCGGTGCTCGGTGCTCGGTGCTCGGTGCTCGGTGCTCGGTGCCCGGTGCTGCCGGGCAGCGGGGCAAAGGGGTAGAAGATACTTTGTTTCTTGGGTTGAGGTCGGCGTGGCCCGAGACGCGCACGTGTCAGCGGCGAAACAGAGTCCCTTCGAGAGGCCCGAGCTGGGCCACTGGCTCAAGGAACAGGCTCCGGAGTTCGATCTGATCCTCTTCTGGAAGCTTGATCGCTTCATCCGTAAAGTCATGGATATGAAGGACATGTTGCGGTGGGCAGAAGACCACGGCTGTAAGTCCTTCGCGTCCGTCACTGAGCCGATCTTCGACCTGACTGGCCCCTTTCGGCATGTGATCATCTCCCTGTTCTCGGCCTTGGCGGAGATGGAGGCCAGCAACACCGCCATGCGGGTCAAGAGCTTCCGGGAGAGCGTCCGGGAGCAGCAGAGGTGGCCCGGAGGCATGCCCGCTTACGGATACGAGGTCTTCAAGGGCGAGGACGGTGCCGCCTACCTCCGCCAGAATCCGCACCAGGTCAACGTCCTCCGCGAGATCGTTAACCGTTTGCTCACCGGAGACGACTCGGCAGCGACCGTCGCTGACGATCTCAACGCCAGGGGAGAGCTGACTCCGAGGGGCACGCGTCCGTCAAAGCGCATCCAGGAGTCCGGGCGCGATTACAAGTGGACGGCAGCCGGTATCCGCAAGATGCTCAAGAGCGAAGCTCTCATGGGCTGGAAAATGGAAAGTCGACGGAAACCCGGCAAGAAGTATTACGAGACCATTCCTGTCATCAACGGTGACGGTCAGAAGGTTCGCATTACGGAGCCGATTTTCACCGATGATGAGTGGAAGGCGCTCCAGGACTGCTTGAACGAGCGAACCTTCACGGTCTCCTCGCCCACCAATATCACCCCGTTCCTGGATGTGATCCGCTGCGGGTACTGCAAGGGCAAGATGCGGTTGCACATCTCTCGCAGAGACAGGAAGGACGGCTCCAGGGCCGAGTACCCGAAGTATCGGTGCGTCAGCCCGCGCATGGTAGACGGCAAGACGCGGCACGGCTGCGCAGAGCAGATCTCCTGGGAGCCAGGCAGGCTCCTAGCCACGTTCGAGCATCACCTGACGGGACAGTTCGGCGATCACGATGTGGAGGAACGTATCTACGTCGTCGGCGAGGACGCCGAAGGCCGGATGGCCGAAATCCGGGAACTGGTCAGTCACATCATGGCGGACATGGAGCCGGGCCGCCGGTACGGCACGGCCCTCATGCGACCCCAGGCAGAGAAGACGCTCGACAAACTCAACGCCGAGTACGAGGCCCTGAGCCAGATGCCAACGGGGGACAGGTGGGAGTACCGCAGTCTTGGTAAGACATGGCGACAGCTTTGGGATGAGAGCACCAACGTGGCTGAGTTGGAGGCGCTCATGAGGCGCAACGGCGTCCAGTTCCTCTGCTACAAGGCCTCGTTCGAGTTGCTCATCCCGGAACGGCTCAAAATATGAGAGGGCTTCTGCCCTTGCGTCGCGTTTTCCACTTGGCGTCTGACACTGAGTCAACAGGTACGTCCGACGTGCGATAGGAAGGGGATTGACTCGCGCGGTAGAAAGGCGTACATCTGGAAGTAGGGCCGCCGGCTGCCGCCGGGGGCCCTTCCTATGTCAGATGGAGGTTAGTTGAGCTACCACTTCGCCAAGGTGTACCGACCTCAGCATCACAATCCAGCAATCGGAAGCGCAGCCCTCCACCCGGAAACCCGTATGTGACTCCTCGCGTTGGACCGTATGCAGCGCGGCGGGCATGCACCCTTGGGTTCCGGTGAATTGCAGCTCATCTTGGCCGACGATAAGGGGGAGCTGTACAGCAAAGGCCGCTACTCGCAAGCGCTGGGGTCCCTCAAGGCTGGTGGACTTCTGGCTCCGGAAGCCAGCAACCCAGCCAGGTCGAGCTGTACGCCCGAGCCTTTGAGCAGCTTGCGCAGGGGGCCGCGCGGGGAGCTGCGGCACGTTCCCTGATAGCGGGTGCATTGGCATCCCTGGACAGAGTCAGCGTGGTTCTCGAGCGGGTTGGCCACGATAGGTACACGATTGAGTGGACTGTGACTCCACAGTCATGTCCGCAGGGTAGGACGCTGCCCCGGTTTCATGCCTTGAAGTCAGGGCCCTTTACCTTCACCGTGGCAGTCCCCTCGCAAGGAGTCGCAGTGCGCCAGGTGGCCGCGCGGCGAGGCTGGTCCTGTCGCTGCTGGGGGAGCGACTCGGAGGACCTGGCCGTCACCAGGGGCATGGCCTCCTCCATCCGCTCCGGGGTGATACCAGCCTCCATGATCAACTTGATGAGCATGTCAGGGAGGGTATGAGAGGTCGGCTTCACAGGCTCACTGTTCCATTCCAGGAGCGCCCCAGACAGGGAACCATCGAGACAGATCTTCCTCGATGCGCAGATCGTTCTTCAGTAGGCCGGCAATCTGGAGCTCCAGCGCGTTGTCACGTTTCTGCTGGCCAAGGCGTATACACAGTGGATAGAACGTACCGCGTTTGTAGAGGTAGACGAGGGCCAGCCTGCGGCCGTCGCCGTCGCTCTCCTTCCGGAACGTGGCGAGTGAGCAGAGCAACTGCGGACCGAAGCCGTTGACCTCCATCGAGCTGTTCACCGCGTGCAGGTCGTTGACCAGTTGGGGCAGCTGCTCGGGGGTGCGGCGGGAGACCAGCCACGAGTAGCCGTAGGCGTCCTGGGCGAGCTCCACCGGGGGGCCGGTGCGGTCCGTGTCCGCGTCGAGCAGCGCCTGGACCTCCCGGTGCGTCTGCTCGAAGGCGGCGCCCTCGACCGTGGCGAAACACACCGCGCCGACGCCGGTCGGCCGGTACCCGGCCGCCGCCTCCAGCGTCACCGCCGCCGACGGCAGCGCGAACAGCCGGTCGAGATCCGGCGCCACCGGTTTCGTACGCCCCAGCAGGATGTCCAGCAGGCCCAAGGTTTCACCCCGCCTTCCCGGGAGTGGCCGCCTCGCCCAGCTCCGCGGAGATCCGCCCCAGCTGGTCGAGCCGCTGCTCCAGGGTCGGGTGGGTGGAGAAGAAGCGCTCGATGCCGGGCTCCTTGCCGGTGGCCGGCGTGAAGTAGAAGGCGTTGAAGGCCTGGGCCGTGCGCAGGTCCTTCGTCGGGATCCGGGCGATGTCCCCGGAGACCTTGGTCAGCGCCGACGCCAGCGCGGAGGGGCGGCCGGTCAGCTGCGCGGCGGCCCGGTCGGCGGCCAGCTCGCGGTAGCGGGACAGCGCCCGGATCAGCAGGAAGCTGATCGCGTACACGGCGGCCGAGACGGCCAGTACGGCGGCGAAGACGGCGGCGGTGTTCTGGTCCCGGCGGCCCCCGCCGAAGACCTGCGAGTAGAACGCGAACCGCACGATGAGTCCCGCGATCACGCCGAGGAACGACGCGACCGTGATCACCGCGACGTCCTTGTGCGCCACGTGCGACAGCTCGTGCGCGAGCACGCCCTCCAGCTCGGCGGGCTCCAGCCGCCGCAGCAGCGCCGTGGTCACACAGACCACGGCATGATCGGGATTCCGGCCGGTCGCGAACGCGTTCGGCATGTCCATGTCGGACACGGCGACCACCGGTTTCGGCATGTCGGCGATCGCGCACAGCCGGTCCACGACGGCGTGCAGCTCGGGATACTCGTCCCGGTCCACGACGCGCCCGTGCATGGCGAACATCGCGATCCGGTCCGAGAACCAGAACTGCGCCACGAACATCGCCCCGACCAGGACCACGACCAGCAGCCAGGACTTCAGCAACGCGATCAACGCGGCCACGAAGGCCACGTACAGCAGCCCGAGCAGGAACAGCGTGACCGTCATGCGCACGGTCAGCTTTCGATCGCTCCGGAAGCGGCTCTGCATCTTGCACCACCCCGCACTCAGGCACTCGTCCCGCTGTCCAGTGTGCACCTCCCACCGGCCATGAACAGGCCCCCGTCACCCCTCGTCACAGCAAAGCCTTCCCCACGTCTGCTCAGTAGGGCGAGCGCATCTGCGCCCAGCCCAGCAGGACTATCACCGCGGCCACGCAGCCGAGGACCACGGCCGTGGAGACCCAGGAGGAGCGGCGCGGGGAGACGGGGTCGGGATCGGCGCGGAAGGGGGCCGGGTCAGGGGGGTTCTCCTTCCAGCGGGCGGCGAGCATACGGGCCCGCGCGGAGGGCTCCTTGTGCTCGGCGGAACTCGCCCAGCGATGATCGAACTCCCGCTCCCAGTCGTCCTGTTCGGACATCCCCGTGCAACCTCTCTCGTCGTGAAGAGCCAGGGCGCATGATCCCCCGGGAGTGGGAAGCCTGGGAAGGGCGAAAGGTTGCACGGCGCCGTGCTCCCGGGGGCTGATCCCCTCCAGGATGCTGAGGGGACGAGGGGCCACTAGCATCGAGTAGTGGGGCCGTCGCAGTGCGGCCACACCAACGACCGCGCCGGACTCTTAACTGAGGTCGCGGCCATCCGGTTCGTGCAGTCGATGACCGCACGGGGGGTGGAAGGAAGGTACGTCCATGAATGCACAGCGTGCCAGGCGTCTCGCGGCGATGTCCGCCGTCGGCGTCCTGCTGGCCGGCGGAGCCACCATCGCCACCGCCACCACGGCTTCGGCCGCCGCTCCCACGCAGGTCACCACCAACCGTGGCTGCGGCGGGTGGGGCAACTGCTACGGATTCAACAACCGCTTCGGCTTCAACAACGGCTTCAACTACGGGTTCAACTACGGGTTCCCGTACGGCTACGGCGGCTACGGCGGCTACGGCTTCGGCACCGGCAGCACGGTCGTGGTCGTGGTGAGGTGATCGCCGGGAGGCGAAGACCCGAGCCGCGGGCCGCGCGACACAACGACGTGACATGACGCGGCGGAGGGCCGCCACCCGGAGTGATTCCGGGTGGCGGCCCTCGGCGTCGGTCTCGGTGTGCGTCGGTCCCGGCGTGCGGGTCCGTCACACGCCGAAGCGCGGGTCTGTCACACGTCGAAGTACAGCTCGAACTCGTGCGGGTGCGGACGCAGCTGCAGCGGCGCGATCTCCTGGGTGCGCTTGAGGTCGATCCACGTCTCGATCAGGTCCGGCGTGAAGACGTCGCCCTGGAGGAGGAACTCGTGGTCGGACTCGAGCGAGTCGAGGACGGCCGGCAGCGAGGTCGGGACCTGGGCGACGTTCGCGTGCTCCTCGGGAGCCAGCTCGTACAGGTCCTTGTCGATCGGCTCGGCGGGCTCGATCTTGTTCTTGATGCCGTCCAGACCCGCGAGGAGCAGGGCGGAGAAGGCCAGGTACGGGTTGCCGGAGGAGTCCGGGGCGCGGAACTCGACGCGCTTGGCCTTCGGGTTGGAACCGGTGATCGGGATACGCATCGCCGCGGAGCGGTTGCGCTGCGAGTACACCAGGTTGATCGGCGCCTCGAAGCCCGGCACCAGGCGGTGGTACGAGTTCACCGTCGGGTTGGTGAAGGCCAGCAGCGACGGGGCGTGCTTGAGGATGCCGCCGATGTAGTAGCGGGCGGTGTCCGACAGGCCCGCGTAACCGGCCTCGTCGTAGAACAGCGGGTCGCCGTTCGTCCACAGCGACTGGTGCACGTGCATGCCCGAGCCGTTGTCACCGAAGATCGGCTTCGGCATGAAGGTCGCGGTCTTGCCGTTGCGCCAGGCGACGTTCTTCACGATGTACTTGAAGAGCTGGAGGTCGTCGGCGGCGGCGAGCAGCGTGTTGAACTTGTAGTTGATCTCCGCCTGGCCGGCGGTGCCCACCTCGTGGTGCTGGCGCTCGACCTTCAGGCCGGCCCGGTCCAGCTCCAGGGAGATCTCGGCGCGCAGGTCGGCGAAGTGGTCGACCGGCGGGACCGGGAAGTAGCCGCCCTTGTAGCGGACCTTGTAGCCGCGGTTGTTCTCGACCGCACCGGTGTTCCAGGCGCCCGCCTCGGAGTCGATGTGGTAGAAGGACTCGTTCGCGCTGGTCGCGAAGCGGACGGAGTCGAAGACGTAGAACTCGGCCTCGGGACCGAAGTACGCCGTGTCGGCGATACCGGTGGACGCGAGGTAGGCCTCGGCCTTCTTCGCCACGTTGCGCGGGTCACGGGAGTACTGCTCGCCCGTGATCGGGTCGTGGATGAAGAAGTTGACGTTGAGCGTCTTGTCGCGGCGGAACGGGTCCACCCGGGCCGTCGACAGGTCGGCGCGCAGGGCCATGTCGGACTCGTGGATGGCCTGGAACCCGCGGATCGACGATCCGTCGAAGGCCAGCTCCTCGTCCGGGTCGAACGCCTCGACGGGCAGCGTGAAGTGCTGCATGACGCCCGGCAGGTCGCAGAAGCGGACGTCGACGAACTTGACCTCCTCGTCCGCGATGAACTTCTTGGCCTCGTCGGCGTTCTGGAACATCCAGCTCCTCCTACTTCCCGACCGTCCTCGACGGGGTAGATCGTTCGTGCGGCCAGTGCGGTGGCACACGGTGGTCTCGACCCTAGGGACGGGTGATTTCTCGGGCGTGACCCGTTTGTTTCGCAGAAGTTAACCGGCCACCCTTCAACGGTAGCCCCGCGACACCCTCCGCGTTCCGCGCGAATGCGGGCACAGTACCGTTGACGGGTGGACAACAGGCAAGCAATCGGATCGTGGCTCTCCGGACCGCGGGCGGCCTTGGAGGACGCCGGTGCCGACTTCGGGTACCGGGGCGAGCGGCTCGGGCTGCCCGAACAGGGCCCGGACTCACTGGCCCGGCCCGGCCGCCGGCTCGGCGCGCTGGCCGTGGACTGGGCACTGTGCGTGCTGATCGCATACGGCCTGATCACGCACGGCAACAGCCCGGCCACGAGCAACTGGGCGCTGCTCGTCTTCTTCGTGATGAGCGCCCTGACGGTCGGCACGATCGGGTTCACCCCGGGCAAGCGCCTCTTCGGCATCCGGGTCGTGGACCTGCGGACCGGCACGGTCAACCCGCTGCGGGCCCTGCTGCGCACGTTCCTGCTCTGCCTCGCGCTCCCCGCCCTGATCTGGGACCGGGACGGCCGCGGCCTGCACGACCGGCTCGCGAAGACCGTCGAGGTCAGGATCTGACCCTTGTAGGCATCGCAGGTCTCGCAGGTCTCGCAGGTACGACGATGGGGCGCCCGGAGTGATCATCCGGGCGCCCCATCGTCGTACGCGTACGAGTCCGCAGGACCTCAGCGGGCCTTCGCGGGACCTCAGCGGGCCTTCGGGCCGCCACCCTTCGGCATCCGCGCACCCTTGGGCATCGGACCCTTCGGGACCGGCATGTTGCTCATCAGGTCGCCCATGGCGCGCAGCCGGTCGTTGGTGGTGGTCACCTGGGGGCCGGTGAGGACGCGCGGGTACTTCAGCATGGTCGTGCGCAGCTTCTTCAGCGCGATCTGGCCCTCGCCGTTGCCGACGATCACGTCGTGCACCGGGACGTCCGCGACGATGCGGTTCATCTTCTTCTTCTCGGCGGCCAGCAGGCCCTTCACCCGGTTCGGGTTGCCCTCGGCGACCAGCACGATGCCGGCCTTGCCGACCGCGCGGTGCACCACGTCCTGGCTGCGGTTCATCGCCACCGCCGGCGTCGTCGTCCAGCCCCGGCCGATGTTGTCCAGGACCGCCGCGGCGGCGCCCGGCTGGCCCTCCATCTGACCGAAGGCGGCCCGCTCGGCCCTGCGGCCGAACACGATCGCCGACGCCAGCAGCGCGACCAGCAGACCGAAGATGCCCAGATAGACCGGGTGACCGATCAAGAAGCCGATCGCGAGGAAGACACCGAGCGTGCCGATGCCGACGGCCGCGAGTACAAGGCCGATCTTCTTGTCGGCCTTGCGGGTCATCTTGTACGTGAGAGCGATCTGCTTCAGTCGCCCTGCGTTCGCGGCGTCCGCCGCGGGTTCCTTCCTCGCCATGCCACGAAGTCTACGTGGCCCCGGGAGCGCCCACGACGGCAGTGCCGGGAAGGGCGGCGGCCCAGGGGGAGGTGGCGGGGCCGGGGGCCGGGTCGGGGGTCAGGAGCGGGTGGTCGCCTGCTCAAGGACGCGCTGCGTCTCGACCCGGTCCTTGGCGCGGCGGCGGTCCTCCAGGACGGAGGTCCAGGCGTTACGGCGGGCGGTGCGCTGGCCGCTGCTCATGAGCAGCGACTCGACGGCGCGGAGTGCGCCGGTGAAGGTCGGAATGGCGGTGGCGCGAACGGGCGCGGCCTGCATGGTCGAGGTCCCCCCTCGGTCCGGGTCTACATCGAGTGATACCAGGGTCACTCATTGGTGTTACCAGGGCGTGACCGGCCGGTCAAACGCCAATGAAACCTTTATAGGGAGTCCGGAAACGCCGACGCGGCCCTGAGGTCGCCCTCATCTGCGAGGACGGTCAGGACCGCGCCAACTCGGCCACTACTGGCCAGTAGTAACTTGTGCGAGAATTCACACGCCTTGCTCACACCGCCTGGGTGGCGATGTACGAACCACGCTTCTCGACGGCCATCTGGTAAAGGCGCCCGGCGCGGTACGAGGAGCGCACCAGCGGGCCGGACATCACACCGGAGAAGCCGATCCTCTCGGCCTCCTCCTTCAGCTCCACGAACTCCTGCGGCTTCACCCAGCGCTCCACCGGGTGGTGGCGCACGGAGGGGCGCAGGTACTGGGTGATGGTGACCAGCTCGCAGCCCGCGTCGTGCAGCTGCTTGAGCGCCTCGACGACCTCCTCGCGGGTCTCGCCCATGCCGAGGATCAGGTTGGACTTGGTGACCAGGCCGAAGTCGCGGGCCTCGGTGATGACCTTCAGGGAGCGCTCGTAACGGAAGCCGGGGCGGATCCGCTTGAAGATCCGCGGGACCGTCTCGACGTTGTGCGCGAAGACCTCGGGGCGGGACTCGAAGACCTCGGCCAGCTGCTCCGGGACCGCGTTGAAGTCGGGGGCCAGCAGCTCCACCTTCGTACGGCCGGCCTCACGCTCCGCCGTCTGCTGGTGGATCTGGCGTACGGTCTCCGCGTACAGCCAGGCGCCGCCGTCCTCCAGGTCGTCGCGGGCGACGCCGGTGATGGTGGCGTAGTTCAGGTCCATCGTGACCACGGACTCGCCGACGCGGCGCGGCTCGTCGCGGTCGAGCGCCTCGGGCTTGCCGGTGTCGATCTGGCAGAAGTCACAGCGCCGGGTGCACTGGTCGCCGCCGATGAGGAAGGTCGCCTCGCGGTCCTCCCAGCACTCGTAGATGTTCGGACAGCCGGCTTCCTGGCAGACCGTGTGCAGGCCCTCGCTCTTCACGAGGTTCTGCATCTTCGTGTACTCGGGGCCCATTTTCGCCCGCGTCTTGATCCACTCGGGCTTGCGCTCGATGGGGGTCTGGCTGTTGCGGACCTCCAGACGCAGCATCTTGCGTCCGTCGGGTGCGACTGCGGACACGACCGGCTCCCTGCTGATTGCTTAGACCGTGGTCTTCGATTCTTCGGCGTACACCAGGGTACGCCCGTGTTAATCGAGCCCTGCCTGGGAGTCCGACCGGGGACCCGCAGGGCGGATTCCCGACGTCAGGCGGACGCCTTCTCGATCACGCGCGGTTTGAGGTCCGCGTTCTCCAGGATGTCCTTCAGGTGCCTCTCCGCCACCGGCAGGACCTCCTCGACCGTGATGTCCCGGCCCAGCTCGTTCGCGAGCGAGGCGACGCCCGCGTCACGGATGCCGCACGGGATGATCCGGTCGAACCAGCGGTTGTCCGGGTTCACGTTGAAGGAGAAGCCGTGCATCGTGACGCCCTTGGCGACGCGGATGCCGATCGCGGCGATCTTGCGGTCCTCGCGGCGCTGCCCGGCGTTGGAGGGGGCGTACTCCGGTCCGTTCAGACGGGGGTCGAACTCGTCGTCGCCGAGCCGGGGGTCGAGGTCCAGGGACAGCCCGCCGAGGGAGGGGCGCCGCTCGACCGGGTCGCCCAGCACCCAGACCCCGCTGCGGCCCTCGACCCGGGTGGTCTCGACGCCGTACTCGGCGCAGGTGCGGATGAGCGCCTCCTCCAGGCGGCGCACGTGCGCGACCACGTCCACCGGGCGGGGCAGCTTCTGGATCGGGTAGCCCACCAGCTGGCCGGGGCCGTGCCAGGTGATCTTGCCACCGCGGTCCACGTCGATGACCGGGGTGCCGTCGAGGGGGCGCTCGCTGTCCGCGGTGCGGCGTCCCGCCGTGTACACCGGGGGGTGCTCCAGCAGCAGCACGGTGTCGGAGATCTCGTCGGCGAACCGGGCCGCGTGGACCCGGCGCTGCTCGTCCCACGCCTCCTGGTACTCGACGGCATCCGCACCGAACCCCATGCGGACGAACCGCAGTTCACTCACGGCAAGCGCCTCCCTCGGCATTCCGTGGCACCCCCGGCCTGCCGGCGATGGGTGCGTCAGGCACGTATCGCGCCCACGCCACTGTACGTCCGACCGGGCGACGTCAGCCCAGCAGGCAATCCTCACACGATCGGATGAATGCATGGGGAAGTGTGCGACGACCTGCTCACTCAGCGCTACATTCGCGCCGTTCGTGAGGCCAAAAGGGCTGCTCATCGGCAATCCGGCACCTCAGAGGCCTGGAAGGCAGGAGACCGCACCACAGATGACGGACCGACCCGCGCAGCGCACCCCCAACCGCCAGCTCGCCGCGCTCATCGCAGAGGCGGGGTTCTCCAACGCGGGTCTGGCCCGTCGCGTCGACCAGCTCGGCCTGGAGCACGGGCTGGATCTCAGATACGACAAGACGTCCGTCACCCGCTGGCTGCGCGGGCAGCAGCCCAGAGGGACGACGCCCGCCCTCATCGCCGAGGTGTTCACGCGCCGGCTCGGACGCCGGCTCACGGCCCAGGACCTCGGACTGGACGCCTGTGCGCCGGTGTACGCCGGGCTGGAGTTCGCGGCGACCCCCGAGGAGGCCGTCGACATCGTCAGCGGGCTGTGGCGCAAGGACTCCGGCAGCCACGCCGAGCTGCGCAAGATCGCCTTCACACCGGCGGGGCTCGTCGTGCCCAGCCGCGACTGGCTGATCGGCAGGGCCGACGACCGGGTGGCCCGCGAGGCGCCGCCCCGGGTGCCCGCGCAGGGCCGGCCCGGCGTCACCAGGGACCGGACCGGCGGTCTCAAGGACCAGGCCGGCGGTCTCAAGGACCGGCCCGGTGGCGTCAAGGACCGGCCCGAGTCCGTGCTCGCCCCGCCCCGCTCCCGCGGCCACGCAGAGCGCACGCCCGGACACCGGGTCAGCGGCGGCGACATCGCCGCGCTGCGCTCGGTCGGGGAGCTGTTCCGCACCCTGGACGACCAGTACGGCGGCGGGCACGCGCGCCAGGCCCTGGTGCGCTATCTGGAGCACGAGTGCGAGCCGATGCTGCGCGGGGTGTACGGCGAGCAGACCGGCCGCCGCCTGTTCGCCGCTGCCGCCGACCTCACCCGGCTCGCCGGCTGGACGTCGTTCGACATCGCCGCGCACGGACTCGCCCAGCGCTACTTCGTGCAGGCCCTGCGGCTGTCCCAGGCGGCCGGCGACCGCGCGTACGGCTCGTACGTGCTGGTCACCATGAGCCGCCAGGCCGTCTACCTCGGGCACGGCAGAGAGGCGGTGCAGCTGGCACGGGTCGCGCAGCAGGGGGTCGGCAGCGGCGCGCCCCCGGTCGTCCAGGCGCTGCTGCACACCGCCGAGGCGCGGGCGCACGGTGTGCTCGCGGAGGTGCGGGCGTGCACGAGCGCGCTGGTGCGGGCCGAGCGCGCCCTGGAGGCGGCGCGGCCCGGGGACGAGGTGCCGTACTGGGCGCGCTTCGTCGACGAGGCACAACTGGCCGACGAGTTCGGGCACTGCCACCGCGACCTGCAGCAGTACCGGGCCGCCGCGCAGCACGCGGAGCGCTCTCTCCAGCTGCGGGCGCCGTCCTGTGCCCGCAGCAGGCTCTTCTGCCGCGTCGTCCTCGCCACCGCCTGTCTCGGCCTCGGCGAACTCGACCAGGCGTGCGCGCTGGCCGCCGAGGCGGCGGGGCAGGCGGCGGAGATGCGCTCCGCGCGGGCGCACGAGTACGTGAGGGACTTCGAGCGCCGGCTGGAGCCGTACAAGGACGCGGCGCCGGTGCGGGGGTATCGGGAGAAGGTCGCGGCTCTCGGCTGAGGGGGCCTGCGGAGCTTTCGCCGTTGTGGGTGGGGCTGTTCTTTGGGTGACGCTTTGTTGTGGTTGCTCGCGCCCCGCGGCGGAGCCGCCTGTCGGATGGGGCCCCGCGCCCCTTTCGGGGCGCTTCTTTCCGCGCTCCTTTCAGGGGCTCATGCCGCCTTCGGCATGGTCGGGGCCGGGTCGGCGCGGTGCATGGGGGTGGTGGCGGAGAGGTCCGCGAGGATCGCGGTCGTGGCGCGCTGGGCGGAGTGGAGGGCGCCCTGGACGGTGCTGGTGTCGCGGTGGTCGCCGCAGACGTAGAGGCCGGCCAGGAGGCGTACAGGGCGGCGCAGGTCGTGCGGGGGGCGCATGGTGGGGACGGCCTCGGGGGTGTGGTGGACGGCCAGGGTCTCCCAGCGGTGCGTCGAGGTGCCGTAGAGGCGGGAGAGGTGGATGCGCACGGCCGTGTCGAGGTCCTCGGGCGGGCGGCCGAGGACGGTCGAGGAGATCAGCGGCCGGCCGGCGGGCGCCCGGCTCGGGTCGACGTTGCTGAGGACCGCCGTGTGGGCCACCGGGCCGCCGCGGTCGGCGTCCAGGAGCAGTGACGTGCCCGTGGAGAGCGCCGGGCCCGGGTCGTCCGTGGTGTGGTGGACGACCGTCACCGGGTGGAAGTCCGGCACCCGCAGGCCCGGCAGCAGCTCGGCCGCCGCCCGCGCGTCGGTCGCCAGCAGCACGGCGCGGCAGCGGATCACCCCGTGCTCGGCGGTGGTCACCGCGGTCGTCGACACGGAGGTGACCCGCACCCCGGTGTGCACGGTGCCGGGTGGCAGTGCCCCGGCCAGCAGCTCGGGCAGTGCCTCGGCGCCCCCCTCCGGCACGCACAGCCGCCCGCTGGCGAACGAGCGCAGCGCCAGGTCGGCGCAGCGGCTGGACGTGCTCAGCTCGGGGTCGCAGAGCAGCGCGGCGAGCAGCGGGCGCAGGAAGCCGTCGACGGTGCGGGCGGGCACCCCGTGGGCCGCCAGCGCCTGCGCGGCGGGCAACTCCGGGCGGGACAGCAGCCGTTCGACGGGCATGGCCGCGATCCGGCCCAGCGCGGTGCCGAGCCGGGCCTGGTCGACCGCGCCGCCCATCGGCGCGCTCACCCGGGCAGGCGACGCCGCCGGCCCCCTGGGGGCGCTCGCGAGGGCGCGCGCCACATGGAGTGCGCCCCTGGCGCTCCCTCTGGCCGCCGGTGCGCCCGCGTGGTGCCTGCGCCCGTCGTGGTGCAGCAGGACGCCGGGGGCGAAGCGGCGCAGGGCGAGCGACCTGAGCCCCGGGGTCAGGCCGAGTTCGGGATACGACGTGGACAGCGGCTGTCCGATGCGGTCGAGCCGGAAGCCGTCGACCTTCTCGGTCGACATGCGGCCGCCCGGACACGGGGCGGCCTCCAGGACTGCGGTGGTCATTCCTGCGCTGGTGAGCCGATGAGCCGCCGAGAGTCCGGCGATCCCGGCTCCCACGATGACGACGTCCACCTGGTACGCGGGGTCAAGCACGAGCCCCTCCTGTGGTTGCGCGGCCGGTGGAGACGTCATGCCCCCAACAGGCTCCAGGGATACCCGAGTTCGGCTTGAGGTTAGGTCCCGGAGCGGCCAGGAACAGTCGCGCATGAACAGGGCACGGTCGCATGGAGGTCGCATACGGTCACATATGAACACTCACGCCGCTGCACGCACGGCGTCCTCGATCCCCGGGAACGCGAACCGGAACCCCGACTCCGACAACCGCTTCGGCACCACCCGCTGACTGCCCAGCACATCCCCGGCCATCTCGCCCAGCACCGTCCGCAGCACCGGCGCCGGCACCGCGCACACCGTCGGCCGGTGCAGCACCCGCCCCATCGCCGCGGTGATCTCACGGTTCGTCAGCGGTGTGGGCGCGGTCAGGTTGAACGGCCCGGACAGCTCGTCGTGGTCGATGAGATGCCGGATCGCGGCGACCTCGTCGTGCAGCGCGATGTACGACCAGTACTGCCCGCCGTCTCCCAGACGCCCCCCGAGCCCCGCCCGGAACAGCGGGAACAGCCGCCCCCAGGCCCCGCCGGACCGGGCCACCACCAGCCCCGTGCGCGGGAACACCGTACGCACGCCCGCCTCCTGAGCGGGCGCGGCGGCCTCCTCCCACTCCACGCACACCGAGGAGAGGAAACCGTCCCCCGGGGGCGTGTCCTCGTCCACGACCCGGTCACCCGTGTCGCCGTAGATGCCGATCGCGCTGCCGTTCACGAACACCCGCGGCGGCTCGGGCAGCGCGGCCACCGCCTCCGCCAGCGCCGCCGTGCCCAGCACCCGGCTGTCCCGGATCCGCCGCTTGTACTCCGCCGTCCAGCGGTGGTCGCCCACCCCGGCCCCGGCCAGATTGACCACCACGTCGCAGCCGGCCAGCCCCGCCGCGTCCACGTACCCCCCCTCGGGGTCCCAGCAGACCTCCTGCGCGCCCCGCGCCCCGCGGCGGACCAGCCGCACCACCTCGTACCCGTCCGCGGTCAGGGACCGCACCAGAGCGCCGCCGATCAGACCGGACGCACCCGCCACCGCGACTCTTGATCGTTGCATGACTCCAGCATGCGCGTTACGGCCCCGGGATCCGCGGAAAACCGGGCGGGTGTCCGTGAACCGCCGCCGTAGAGTGACCGCCATGCCCGAGCCGTACATACGCGTCGCCGCGGACGACGACGCACCGCAACTGTCCGCCCTCGACCGCGCCACCTGGTCCACCCTGCACGCGGTGACGCCCGAGCCGCAGCCGCCGTACGACCCGTTCTTCGACGAGCGTCATCCGGCGGGCGACTTCCTGGTCGCCGTGCTCGACGGGCGCATCGCCGGGTACATCCGGCTCGCCCGCCCGACCCCGCTCGCCGCGAACGCGCACGTCCTGCAGATCCAGGGGCTCGCCGTCGCCGAGGCGGCACGCGGACGGGGCGTCGCACGGGATCTGGTCCGGGCCGCCGCCGACGAGGCACGACGGCGCGGCGCGCGGCGCCTCACCCTGCGCGTGCTCGGCCACAACACCCCGGCCCGGGGGCTGTACGAGTCCGAGGGGTTCGCCGTCGAGGGGATCCAGCCGCAGGAGTTCTTCCTGGCCGGCGCGTACGTCGACGACGTCCTCATGGGCCGCGCGCTGTAAGCAGCGGGACGCGTCGCACGGCGTCCTACGACGTCACCAGTTCGCCCGTGTCCACCGGTGCCGTGGCCGACGCCGCCCGGGTGGCGTCGGCCGCCACCTCGTCCGCCGTGAGCGCGTACCCCGTCTCGGAGTCCGAGGTGGAGCGGGCGAAGACCACGCCGAACACCCGGCCGTCGGTGGTCAGCAGCGGGCCGCCGGAGTTGCCCGGCCGGACCGTCGAGCGCAGCGAGTAGATCTCCCGGGTGACCGAGCCGTCGTTGTAGATGTTCTGGCCCCTCGCCCGCACCCGGTTGCCCACCGTCGCCGCCTGGAGGTCCAGGCTGCCGTCCTGCGGATAGCCCGCGACCACCGCCGCCTGGCCCCGCCCGGCGAGCCCGTCGAAGCGCAGCACCGGGGCGCTCAGCCGGGGCACGTACAGCACCGCCACGTCCCGCTCCGGGTCGAAGAGCACCACCCGCGCCTCGTACGACCGCCCGACCCCGCCGACCCGCACGCCCGGGTCGTCGATGCCGGCCACCACGTGCGCGTTCGTCATCACGTGCTGCGGGGAGTAGACGAAGCCGCTGCCCTCGCGGCCCTCGGTCCCGGAGGCGCCCTCGATCTTCACCGTGCTCAGCCTGGCCGCCCGCGTCGCGTCCGCCGTGACGTTGTCGCCGGAGGGCTTGGCCACCTGCGCCGTGGACTCGTTCTCGAACGGGTTGAAGACCTGCGGGAACCCCGCCTCGGTCAGCGCGGAGGTGGCCCGCGAGAACCACGCCGGCGTCGTGTCCGGCATCGTGCGCTGCACCGCGCCCAGCAGCGCCGAGTTGCGGATCTGCGTCGTCAGCGTCTGGGACGGCGCCGCCCCCAGCACGCTCGCCGCGACCCAGGCCACGATCAGCACGGCGACCACGTTGGCCGCCGCACCCCCGACCCCGTCCGCCACCCGCAGCGGACTGCGGCCGGCCCGGTCCAGTTCGTCGCGCAGCCGCAGTGACAGCCGGCCCGCCAGCTCGTGCCCCACCATGCCCGGCACCAGCACCGTCAGCACGGCCAGCACCGTCGCCGTCGCCGAGCCGCGCGCCGCCAGCCCGGTCACCCAGGGCAGCGCCCACACGCCGACGACCGCGCCGCCCACGAACCCGGCCAGCGACACACATCCGGCCACCAGCCCGCGCCGGTAACCGGACGCCGCGTAGAGGACGAGCACCAGCACGAGCACCAGGTCGAGCAGGTCCACGGAGCCGCCTTTCCCTCGGGCCCCCTGATACGGGCGGGACAGGCCCGATGATCAGTCACACGCCACGAAGCGGCCACCCGGGGCCGCGCGGTGCACGAGTGCGTGCACTCCCAGAAACGTCCTGCACCTGGGGGATGGTTCCACCAGGTGGCACACCACACGTCGCGGACGGGGCGGACCGGTCCGACAGTGGGCCCATGCGTCTCATGCGAGGGCCCGGACCACGGAAGTGGCGACCCGTGCCCCTACCCGTGCCCCGTGCCGTCCTCGTCCTGCTCGGCGGTCTGCCCGGTCTGGCCGCCGTTCTCGCGCTGGTCCTGTGCGCCCAGGACTTCGAGAGCGCCGGCACCGCCCAGGTCGCCCGGCCCGCCCCCGCCCAGGCCGCGACCCCGCACCACGCGGCCCGCCCGGCCATCCTGCCCCGCTCCTCCTGGCTGGACAGCACCACCCTGCGCACCCAGCCGCCCCCGCGCTACGACGACAAGGTGATCGCCGTCTTCGTCCACCACACCGACTCGCCCAACGGCTACGACTGCGCCGACACGCCCCGCATCATCCGCTCCCTGTACGCGGGCCAGACCGGCGCCCGCGCCTGGGACGACATCGGCTACAACTTCCTCGTCGACCGCTGCGGCACCATCTACGAAGGCCGAGCCGGGGGCGCCGAGCTGGCCGTCACCGGCGCCCACACCCAGGGCTTCAACCACCGCTCCGCCGGCATCGCGGCCGTCGGCACCTTCACCGCGGGCGTCCCCGTGCCCCGGGCCATGACCGACGCGATCGCCCGGGTCGCCGCCTGGAAACTGGGCCTCGCCGACATCGACCCGCGCGCCCGCGTCCGCCTCGTCTCCAGCAACGGCCTCAGCCGCTACAAGGCCGGCACCACCGCCACCCTCCTCGCCGTCTCCGGCCACGACGACGGCTACCCGACCAGCTGCCCCGGCGCCTCCCTGAGCGCCCAGCTGCCCGCCATCCGGGAGTCCGCGGCCCGGCTGCAGGGCCGCATCCCCCCGGCACCGGCCCGTCCCAGCACACCCGCCACGCCCGGCCCGCCCAGCACGCCCGGCCCGCCCGGCACACCCGCCACGCCCGGCCCGCCCAGCACGCCCGGCCCGCCCGGCACACCCGCCACACCGGGCGCGCCCAGCACACCCGGCCCGCCCAGCGCGCCCAGCCCGCCCAGCGCGCCCAGCACACCCGTCACGCCCGGCCCGCCCGGCTCGCGTCCGTCCGCACCCGGCGTCACTCCCTGAAGCGCTCCCACAGCCGGGGATAGCGCTGCGCGAGCGCGCGGTCGTTCTCCAGCTCGACCGGTGAACCCTCCGGTTCCGAGGGGGCCGGGGCGATGCCCAGGTCCGGGGCGACGGTCCCGGTGAGCTGCTCGTACGCCTCGTCGGCGGCGTAGCCCAGCTCCTCGCCGTCCCCGTCGATCTCCTCGTCGAAGTCGTCCAGCAGGTCGGCCAGGGAGTCCGGGTCGTGCAGGGCGCCCTCGAAGACCTCCCGGCCGGCCCCGATCAGCCAGCAGCGGAAGAAGTCGAACGCGTCGTCGCTGGCCCCGTCCAGCAGCACCCAGGCGGCGCCCCACAGGTCCCAGCGGTAGGCCCGGTTGTAGCGGGCCTCGAAGTGACGGGCGAAGTCCAGGACCATCTCCGGGTCCAGCTGGAGCAACCGGTCCACCAGCAGGTCCGCCTGCTCCTCGGGGTCGCCCTCGGCGGCCTCGCGGGTGGCGTCGATCAGCGCCCAGAACTCCGTCTCGTCCATCACGGGACCAGCATCGGGCCTGAGCCGGTGGGCCGCACGTGGAGTGCGCCGGAGTGCGGCGGATCGTTATCAGGTGTCCGTACGTCCGTACAGCGCCCCTGCCGCGCCTCTGCGATGCCACTGACGAAGACACGAAGAGGGGGGCACGGCAGCCGCCGCGCCCCCCTCCCGGGAATCAGCCGATGATCACAGCCCGTACCTGTCCCGGGCCTCCTTCACCGCCGTGGCCTTGACCTCGCCGCGCCGGGCGAGCTGGGCCAGGGCGGCGACGACGATCGACTCCGCGTCGACGCCGAAGTGGCGGCGGGCCGCCTCGCGGGTGTCGGAGAGGCCGAAGCCGTCCGCGCCCAGCGAGGACCAGTCCTGCTCGACCCACTGCGCGATCTGGTCCGGGACCTGGCGCATGTAGTCGGAGACGGCGAGGACCGGGCCCTCGGCGCCCTGCAGGGCCTGGCGGACGTACGGCACGCGCTCCTCGCCGCGCAGCAGGGCCGCGTCGGCCTCCAGGGCGTCACGGCGCAGCTCCGACCAGGAGGTCGCGGACCACACGTCGGCAGCCACGCCCCAGTCCCCGGCGAGCAGCTTCTGCGCCTCAAGGGCCCAGTGGATCGCCGTGCCGGAGCTGAGCAGCTGGATGCGCGGGGCGTTGGCGGCGGGGGTCACGCCCGCCGACTCGGCCGTGTTGAAGCGGTACAGGCCCTTGACGATGCCCTCGTCGACGCCGGGCCCGGCGGGCTTGGCCGGCTGCGGCATCGGCTCGTTGTAGACCGTCAGGTAGTAGAAGACGTTCTGGTCCTCGCCCGCCTCGGCCTCGCCGTACATCCGGCGCAGACCCTCGCGGACGATCACCGCGATCTCGTAGGCGAACGCGGGGTCGTACGTCAGCGCCGCCGGGTTGGTGGCCGCGATGACCGGGGAGTGGCCGTCGGCGTGCTGCAGGCCCTCGCCCGTCAGCGTCGTACGGCCCGCCGTCGCGCCGACGAGGAAGCCGCGGCCGAGCTGGTCGCCGAGCTGCCACATCTGGTCGGCCGTGCGCTGCCAGCCGAACATCGAGTAGAAGATGTAGAACGGGATCATCGCCTCGCCGTGCGTCGCGTACGCGGTGGACGCGGCGATGAAGTCGGCCATCGAACCGGCCTCGGTGATCCCCTCGTTGAGGATCTGGCCGTTCTTGGCCTCCTTGTAGTACATCAGCTGGTCGCGGTCGACCGGCTCGTACGTCTGGCCCTTGGGCGAGTAGATGCCCAGGGACGGGAAGAGGCTCTCCATGCCGAAGGTGCGCGCCTCGTCCGGGACGATCGGCACCCAGCGCCTGCCCGTCTCCTTGTCGCGGACCAGGTCCTTGACGAGGCGGACGAACGCCATGGTGGTCGCCACGCTCTGCGAGCCGGAGCCCTTGTCGAAGGAGGCGAACGCCTTCTCGGCGGGGGCGGGCAGCGGGGCGAGCGCGTGCGTACGGCGGGCCGGGGCGGGGCCGCCGAGGGCCGCGCGGCGCTCCTGGAGGTAGCGGACCTCGGGGGAGTCGGCGCCCGGGTGGCCGTAGGGCACCTGGCCGTCGGCGAAGTCGCTGTCCTTGATCGGCAGGTCGAGCAGGTCCCGCATCGTCTTGAACTCGTCCACCGACAGCTTCTTCATCTGGTGGTTGGCGTTCTTCGACGCGAAGCCCTCGCCGAGGGTGTGGCCCTTGACCGTCTGGGCCAGGATCACGGTCGGCGCGCCCTTGTGCTCGACGGCGGCCTTGTACGCGGCGTAGACCTTGCGGGCCTCGTGACCGCCGCGCGAGAGGTGGAAGCACTCGAGGATCTTGTCGTCGCCGATCAGCTTCGCCATCTCGGCGAGCGCCGGGTCCTTGCCGAAGAAGTCGGCGCGGATGTAGGCGGCGTCGCGGGTCTGGTACGTCTGGACCTGCGCGTCCGGTACCTCGCGCAGCCGGCGTACGAGCGCGCCCGTGGTGTCGAGGGCGAACAGCTCGTCCCAGGCGGTGCCCCACAGCGTCTTGACGACGTTCCAGCCGGCGCCGCGGAACTGGGCCTCCAGCTCCTGCACGATCTTGAAGTTGGCGCGGACCGGGCCGTCGAGGCGCTGCAGGTTGCAGTTGATGACGAAGGTCAGGTTGTCGAGGCCCTCGCGGGAGGCGAGCGCGAGTGCGGCGGTCGACTCGGGCTCGTCCATCTCGCCGTCACCGAGGAACGCCCACACGTGCGAGGAGGAGACGTCCTTGATGCCGCGGTTGGTCAGGTAGCGGTTGAAGCGCGCCTGGTAGATCGCCGACAGCGGGCCGAGGCCCATGGACACCGTCGGGAACTCCCACAGCCAGGGCAGCCGGCGCGGGTGCGGGTACGACGGCAGGCCGTTGCCGCCGGACTCCTGGCGGAAGTTGTCCAGCTGCGCCTCGGTCAGGCGGCCGTCGAGGAAGGCGCGGGCGTAGATGCCGGGGGAGGCGTGGCCCTGGATGTACAGCTGGTCGCCGGACCCGGCGGCCTCCCCGGACTCCTTGCCCTTGAAGAAGTGGTTGAAGCCGGTCTCGTAGAGCCAGGCCGCGGAGGCGAAGGTGGCGATGTGGCCGCCGACGCCGTGCTTGGCGCCGCGGGTCACCATGGCGGCCGCGTTCCAGCGGTTCCACGCGGTGATGCGGGCCTCCATCTCCGGGTCACCGGGCAGGCCCGGCTCGGCGGAGGTGGGGATGGTGTTGACGTAGTCCGTCTCGAGGAGCTTCGGCAGCGCGACGCCGCCCGCCTCGGCGCGCTCCAGCGTGCGGCGCATCAGGTATGCGGCGCGGTGCGGCCCGGCCTCCCTCGCGACGGCGTCGAGAGAGGCCTGCCATTCGGCGGTCTCCTCCGGGTCGCGGTCCGGGAGCTGGTCGAGCGCGCTCGGCTGGATGGCCTTGGGGTCGGTCATGTCGCCGCCTTCCTCAGTCGAAGGGGTTCCCTCATGGGTAAAGGGGTCGGGGGTTGCCCTAGGTCTTTGGCAGGACAGGGCAGGCGGACTCCGGTGGCGGCGTCGATGTGCGCCCCCGTCGCGTGTCCGTCGGTGACTCTAACTCCCTGATCGATGATCGATCAAAGGGGGGAAGGTCAAAAAGTCTCGATTCCGAGAAAGTCGGCACCGGGTGCCTTCGCCGATGGCACCGGGTGACGGGGAATCGCCTTGTTTTCGCAGATGGGGCGGAGGATGAGCGGGGCCGCGCTCTCCTGCGTCACGCGGTGTGTCACGTGCTGGGTCACGTGGTGTGTCACGCGGTGCGTCACGTGGTGCGTCACGTTCTGTGTCACGCGGTGCGTCACGCGGCGTCTCACGTTGTGGGTCACGCGCGCGGCGCGCAGCCGAGGACGTGCGCCTTCACCAGCTCCGCGATCTGCGGATCCCGGCGCTTGAAGGCCTGCACCAGCTCCTCGTGCTCCTCCGCGTACGACTGCTGGACCGTGCCCAGCCAGCGGATGGACAGCGCCGTGAAGACCTCGATGCCGAGCCCCTCCCAGGTGTGCAGCAGTACCGAGTTGCCCGCGGCACGTACCAGCTCGCGGTGGAAGCCGACCGTGTGACGGACCTGGGCCGTGCCGTCGGCGGCGCGGTCGGCCTCGTACAGGGCCAGCACATGCGGCTCCAGGGCCGTGCAGTCCACGGCGAGGCGCTCGGCCGCCAGCTCCGCCGCGATGGCCTCCAGGCCGGCCCGGACCGGGTAGCTCTCCTCCAGGTCCGCCGCGCTCAGGTTCCGGACCCGCACGCCCTTGTTCGGCGCGGACTCGATCAGCCGCAGCGACTCCAGCTCGCGCAGCGCCTCCCGCACCGGCGTCTGGCTGACCTCCAGCTCGGTGGCGATCCGCCGCTCCACGATCCGCTCACCCGGCTGCCAGCGCCCGCTGACGATCCCCTCCACGATGTGCTGGCGGATCTGTTCGCGCAGCGAGTGGACGACGGGCGCGGTCATGGGGGGCTCCTTAGGGAGGGCTGACGTTTAGACAATACGGCGGGTTCGCTTCGCCGGTGTGGCCGAGGGGGTGCTTCGGTGCAGGTGAGACGAGGCTTACACGGCGTTTATGACGCCGTCGGGCCCGCAGGGGTCCGTCCGGGGTGGCCGCGGCGTCGCCGTACATGACGGCGCCCCGCCCGGGAGAACCCGGACGGGGCGCCGTACACCTTGCAGGGGGACTCAGAGGCCCAGCTCGACCTCGAACTCGCCCGCCTCCAGGATGGCCTTGACCGCCGTCAGGTAACGGGCCGCGTCGGCGCCGTCGACCAGGCGGTGGTCGTAGGACAGGGTCAGGTACGTCATGTCGCGGACGCCGATGACCGTGCCCTCCTCGGTCTCGATGACGGCCGGACGCTTGACCGTGGCACCGATGCCGAGGATCGCGACCTGGCCCGGCGGCACGATGATCGTGTCGAACAGGGCACCGCGCGAACCGGTGTTGGAGATGGTGAAGGTCGCGCCGGACAGCTCGTCCGGGGTGATCTTGTTGGCGCGGACCTTGCCGGCCAGCTCGGCCGTGGCCTTGGCGATACCGGCGATGTTGAGGTCGCCCGCGTGCTTGATGACCGGGGTCATCAGGCCCTTCTCGGAGTCCACCGCGATACCGATGTTCTCGGCGTCGAAGTAGGTGATGGTCCCCTCGGCCTCGTTGATCTTGGCGTTGATGACCGGGTGGGCCTTCAGCGCCTGCGCGGCGGCCTTGACGAAGAACGGCATCGGGGAGAGCTTGACGCCCTCACGGGCCGCGAAGGCGTCCTTCGCGCGGGCGCGCAGCTTCATCAGGCGCGTGACGTCGACCTCGACGACCGACGACAGCTGGGCCTGCTCGTGCAGCGCCTTGACCATGTTGTCGCCGATGACCTTGCGGATGCGGGGCATCTTGACGGTCTGGCCACGCAGCGGGGAGACCTCCAGCGCCGGCGCCTTCTTGGCGGCGGCAGCCGGAGCGGCGGCGACCGGAGCCGGGGCAGCGGCGGCGGCCTTCGCGGCCTCGGCGGCGGCGAGGACGTCCTGCTTGCGGATACGGCCGCCGACGCCGGTGCCCTTGACGGCGGACAGGTCGACGCCGTTCTCGGCGGCGAGCTTGCGCACCAGCGGGGTGACGTACGCGCCCTCGTCGGTCGCCTGGGCGGCGGCGGGAGCGGCAGGAGCGGCGGCGGGGGCCGGGGTGACCGGGGCCGGAGCGGCCGGAGCCGGGGCAGCGGCGACAGGCGCCGGGGCCGGAGCCGGGGCAGCGACGGGGGCCGGGGCGGCGGGCGCGGCCGGGGCGACCGGAGCCGGAGCCGGGGCGGCGACGGGGGCCGGGGCGGCGGCAGGAGCCGGGGCGGCCGGAGCCGGAGCGGCGGCCGGGGCGGCACCCGCGGCACCGATGACGGCGAGCTTGGCGCCGACCTCGGCGGTCTCGTCCTCGCCGACCACGATCTCCAGCAGGACACCGGCGACCGGTGCCGGGATCTCGGTGTCGACCTTGTCGGTGGAGACCTCGAGCAGGGGCTCGTCCTCCGCGACCTCCTCGCCGACCTGCTTCAGCCAGCGGGTGACGGTGCCCTCGGTGACGGACTCACCGAGCGCCGGCAGGACCACGTCCGTGCCGGTGGCGCCACCGGCCGGGGCGGCCGGGGCGGCGGCGGGAGCCGGGGCGGCCGGAGCCGCGGGGGCCTCGGCGACCGGGGCCGGGGCGGGCTCGGCCACGGGGGCCGGGGCCGCGGCGGCGGCCGGGGCGGGAGCGGCAGCAGGCGCGCCCGTGCCGTCGTCGATGATGGCCAGCTCGGCGCCGACCTCGACCGTCTCGTCCTCGGCGACCTTGATGGAGGACAGGACACCGGAGACGGGCGAGGGGATCTCGGTGTCGACCTTGTCGGTCGACACCTCCAGCAGCGGCTCGTCGGCCTCGACGCGCTCGCCCTCGGCCTTCAGCCAGCGGGTGACAGTGCCCTCGGTGACGCTCTCACCGAGCGCCGGAAGGGTTACGGAAACCGCCATGGTTTCGGTTGCTCCTTACGAATTGCGGAAGTCTGTGTCGTCGCGCCCGTTGACCGAGGGTCAGTCGTGGGAGTGCAGGGGCTTGCCGGCGAGAGCCAGGTGCGCCTCGCCCATCGCCTCGTTCTGCGTCGGGTGGGCGTGGATGAGCTGGGCGACCTCGGCCGGCAGCGCCTCCCAGTTGTAGATCAGCTGGGCCTCGCCCACCTGCTCACCCATGCGGTCGCCGACCATGTGGACGCCGACCACGGCACCGTCCTTCACCTGGACGAGCTTGATCTCGCCCGCGGTGTTCAGGATCTTGCTCTTGCCGTTGCCCGCCAGGTTGTACTTCAGGGCGACGACCTTGTCCGCGCCGTAGATCTCCTTGGCCTTGGCCTCGGTGATACCGACGGAGGCGACCTCCGGGTGGCAGTACGTCACGCGCGGGACACCGTCGTAGTCGATCGGGACGACCTTGAGACCGGCCAGACGCTCGGCCACCAGGATGCCCTCGGCGAAGCCGACGTGCGCGAGCTGGAGGGTCGGGACCAGGTCACCGACGGCGGAGATGGTCGGGACGTTCGTGCGCATGTACTCGTCGACCAGCACGTAGCCGCGGTCCATGGCGACGCCCTGCTCCTCGTAGCCGATGCCCTGGGAGACCGGGCCGCGGCCGACGGCGACGAGGAGGATCTCGGCCTCGAACTCCTTGCCGTCGGCGAGGGTGACCTTCACGCCGTCCTGCGTGTACTCGGCCTTCTGGAAGAAGGTGCCGAGGCTGAACTTGATGCCGCGCTTGCGGAACGCGCGCTCGAGAAGCTTCGAGCTGTTCTCGTCCTCGACCGGGACGAGGTGCTTGAGGCCCTCGACGACCGTGACGTCGGAGCCGAAGGACTTCCACGCGGAGGCGAACTCGACGCCGATGACACCGCCGCCCAGGATGATCGCGGACTTCGGCACGCGGTCCAGGACGAGGGCGTGGTCGGAGGAGATGATGCGGTTGCCGTCGATCTCCAGGCCCGGCAGGGACTTCGGCACGGAGCCGGTCGCCAGCAGGACGTGGCGGCCCTGGATCCGCTGCCCGTTCACGTCGACGGAGGTGGGGGAGGACAGCCGGCCCTCACCCTCGATGTAGGTCACCTTGCGGGAGGCGATCAGACCCTGCAGACCCTTGTACAGGCCGGCGATGACGCCGTCCTTGTACTTGTGGACGGCCGGGACGTCGATGCCCTCGAAGGTGGCCTTGACGCCGAACTGCTCGCTCTCGCGGGCCTGGTCGGCGATCTCGCCCGCGTGGAGCAGGGCCTTGGTGGGGATGCAACCCCGGTGCAGGCAGGTGCCGCCGACCTTGTCCTTCTCGATCAGGGCGACGTCCAGGCCCAGCTGCGCCCCCCGCAGGGCCGCGGCGTAACCACCGCTACCACCGCCGAGGATCACTAGGTCGAAAACGGTGCTGGCGTCGTTCGCCACGTCACGTCCTCCATGCATGTGCGCCTTGCGCCGGTCTCGAGTGACCGACGGGCGGCTGGTGTCCGGCCGCTTGATGCTTCGGCCCTTTGGTGGGGGCCCTGTCCTGCCGGGCTCCATCTTTGCACTTGTCGCGGCCATTCGAGATGCCGGGCCGGGGTGTGAGACGTCCCACTTCCGCGCGGAACGGGCGCGGAGGGCGGCGCACCCGCGACGAAGACGGCGCACCCGCGACGAAGACGGCGCACCCGCGACGAAGACCGGCGCAGTCGATCTTCAGGGGCGCGGGGTGATGTACCGCGGTCCGGCGGCCGCGGGGGCGCGACCGGCCCCCACGCCCCCGCGGCCGCCGGACCACGGAAGGAACCGGGCTCTCAGGAGCCTCGGCCCAGTGCCTCGGCCCAGCGCCTCAGTCCAGTGCCTCGGCCCAGTGCCTCAGTCCAGTGCCTCAGTCCAGTGCCTCGGCCCAGCGCCTCGGCCCAGCGCCTCAGCCCAGTTCGCCTGCGGCGGTCAGCTCGGCGAACCGCACCAGCGTGCGCACGGCGGAGCCGGTGCCGCCCTTCGGCGTGTACCCGAAGGCACCGCCCTCGTTGAACGCCGGACCGGCGATGTCGAGGTGCGCCCACGTGATGCCGTCGGCGACGAACTCGCTCAGGAACAGGCCGGCGACCAGGCCGCCGCCCATCCGCTCACCCATGTTCGCGATGTCGGCGACGGTGGACTCCATGCCCTTGCGCAGGTGGTCGGGCATCGGCATCGGCCAGGCGGGCTCGCCGACCTCCTCCGCCGTCTCGTGCAGCGCGGTGCGGAACGCCTCGTCGTTGGCCATGATCCCGAAGGTGCGGCTGCCCAGCGCCAGCACCATCGCGCCGGTCAGCGTGGCGACGTCCACGATCGCGTCCGGCATCTCCTGCGAGGCCGCCCACAGCGCGTCGGCCAGCACCAGCCGGCCCTCCGCGTCCGTGTTGAGCACCTCGACGGTCTTGCCGCTGTACATGCGCAGCACGTCACCGGGGCGCACGGCGGAGCCGGACGGCATGTTCTCGGCCAGCGCCAGCCAGCCGGTGACGTTGACCTCCAGGCCGAGCCGCGCGGCGGCGACGACCGCGGCGAACACGGCGGCCGCACCGCTCATGTCGCACTTCATCGTCTCGTTGTGCCCGGCCGGCTTGAGGGAGATGCCGCCCGAGTCGTACGTGATGCCCTTGCCGACGAAGGCGAGGCTCTTGGCGGCCTTCGGGTGCGTGTAGGACAGCTTCACCAGACGCGGGGTCGCCGCCGAGCCGCTGCCGACGCCGAGGATGCCGCCGTAGCCGCCCTTGGTGAGCGCCTTGTCGTCGAGCACCTGCACCTTGATGCCGTGCTCCTTGGCCGCGGCCTGCGCGACGGCGGCGAAGTCTCCCGGAGTCAGGTCGTTCGGCGGGGTGTTGACGAGGTCGCGGGCGCGGTTCAGCTCCTCGCAGACCGCGAGGGCACGGGCGACGGCGTCCTTGTGGGCCGCGTCGCGGGGCTTGCCGCCGAGCAGCGCGGCCTCCGCCAGCGGAGCCTTGCCGTTCTTGCCCTTGGCGTCCTTGCCGTTCTCCTTGTACGTGTCGAAGGAGTACGCGCCGAGCAGGACACCCTCGGCGATCGCGCCCAGGGCACCGGGGCCGTCGACGGGCAGGGCGAGCGCGGCCTTCTTGGAGCCGGCGAGGGCGCGGGCCGCCACACCGGCGGCCCGGCGCAGCGTCTCGGCGTCGTACGCGGCGTCCTTGCCGGGCTCCGCGCCCAGGCCCACCGCCACCACGAGCGGCGCCTTGAAGCCGGCCGGGGCGGGCAGCTTCGTCAGCTCGCCCTCGGCACCCGAGGCACCGAGGGTCTCCAGGACGCCGGCCAGCCTGCCGTCGTACGCGTTGTCCACGGCGTCGGCGCCAGGCGCGACGACGGGTCCCTTGGCACCCTTGGCGACACCGATCACGATCGCGTCGGCCCGCAGGCCGGGCGCCGCGGCGGTGCTGAGAGTCAGAGCAGTCACGGTGGTGAGATCTCGCTTCCGATGTGAAGTTGCTGTGGCCGAACGGGGGTGGGTCGACCGGGCCCGAGAGCCGACCCTAGGTCCAGGCCCTGAGGTGTGCGGCACCGGGGCCTTCACCCTGTCGGCGAACACCCGGGACGAGACTACGCGCGTGCGCCCGTTCGCTCATTCCTGCGGACGTTCACCTGTGCGTGGCGTCGTGGCCACTTCCCACCTCTCGACGCCGGTGACCTGAGCCACACTCGTCGGGTTCCGGCGGGTCGTCGTCCCGCCGAATCACATGATTTCCACCGATCCTCCGTGAATTCACCACAGGGGATCTTCTGGGGGAGGAACCTGCCCATGGCGCAGCGTGCGCTTCGTGCCCGTCGTCGCAGAGCCGTGGCCGTCACCACGACGGCCGCCGCTCTGATCGCTCTCACCACGGCCGCCCCGGGCGCGTCGGCCGCGACCGATCCGCGTATCGACCTGCGGGTCCTGGTGGTGGACGACGGCGGCGGCCAGGTCGGCGCCCTCACCGCACAACTGCGGAGCGAGGGCGTCCCGTACACCCGCGTCGACCTGAACGACCCCGGCCGCCCCGCCCTCACCGCCGCGTTCCTCGACGACACGGTGAACGGCCGGCCCCGGGCGAAGTTCCAGGGCGTGGTGCTGCCCGACGAGGCCCCGTTCGGCGCCGGCTCGGCCGAGTGGACGGCGCTGGAGACGTACGAGCGGACGTACGGCATCCCGCAGGTCGACGCCTCCACCTGGGCGCACCCCGAGGTCGGCCTCGACTACACCGACCAGGGCGGCTACAACGGCGGCCTCGACGGCAGCGCCGCCACCGTCACCGCGGCCGGGAAGGCGGGCCCCTTCGGCTATCTGAACGGCGCCTTCTCCTTCGAGGACAACTCGCCCTCGGTCCAGGAGAGTTACGGCTTCGTCGCCCGGCCCCGCACCGGCTTCACCAGCTACGTCGACGTCCCCGTGCCCGGTGGCACCGGCACCGGCAGCCTGCTCGGCGAGTACGCCCACGACGGGCGCCGCGAACTGGTGCTGACCTTCGCCTACAACCAGTACCAGCAGCAGTTCCGGGTGCTGGCGCGCGGCATCGTGGAGTGGCTGACCCAGGGCGTGCACCTCGGCCAGGCCCGCAACTACCTCGCCGTCCACGTGGACGACGTCTTCGCGCCCGACGCCCGCTGGGACTCCGGCCGCAACTGCACGCCCGGCGACATCGACTGCGGCACCGGCACCGGCACTGGCACCGCCGACACGACCACGCCGATCCGGATGACCGCGGACGACGCCCGGTACGCCGCCTCCTGGGAGCAGAGCCACGGCTTCACCCTGGACATGGTGTTCAACGCGGGCGCCGGCGAGGAGTGGAAGAGCGAGCACGGCGGCACCGACGCGCTCACCACGCAACTCCTCGCGGACAGGGCCAAGTTCCGCTGGGTGAACCACACCTACACCCACCTCTTCCTCGGCTGCGTCCAGGACACCTCGACCGTGCCGTGGAGCTGCGCGAGGAACACCGACGGATCGACCCGGTGGGTGAGCCGCTCCGACATCTCCGGGGAGATCTCGGACAACGACAACTGGGCGCTGCTGCACGGCCTTTCCACCGACCGCAGCGAACTCGTCACCGGAGAGCATTCGGGCCTGAAGACCCTGCCGCAACAGCCCCAGGACAACCCGGACCTCGGGCCCGCGCTCGCCGCGAACGGCGTGAAGTGGACCGCCTCGGACAACTCCCGCGAGTCCGCGCAGCGCACCGTGGGCACCGGCACGCTCACCGTGCCCCGCTACCCGATGAACGTGTACTACAACGTCGGCACCAAGGCCGAGATGGCCGACGAGTACAACTGGATCTACACGTCCAGAGCCGACGGCGGCAGCGGGGTCTGCGAGAACAACCCGACCTCGACCTGTCTGCCGCAGCCGCTGGACACGGCCACCGGCTACACCGACCACATCGTGCCGGCGGAGGCCCGCACCGACCTCGGGCACGTGCTGGCCAACGACCCGCGCCCGCACTACGCCCACCAGTCCAACCTGGCCGAGGACCGCATCCTCTACCCCGTCCTCGACCGGGTCCTCGCCGACTACCAGGCGCTGTTCGCCGCCGACACCCCGATCGTCAACCTGCGCCAGAGCGCCATCGGCGCCGAACTCCAGAACCGCGCCGTGTGGCAGACCGCGCTCGACAGCGGCAAGGTCACCGCCTACCGCATCGGCGACACCGTGACCGTCACGGCCCCGTCCGGCACCCGGATCCCGGTGACGGCCCCGGAGGGAACCCGTCAGCAACTCCTGCTCGGCACGACCACCTTCGGCACCGCGTACGCCGGCGAACGCTCGGCGTGGGGGACGCCGGCGCTGCTGCAGCCGGCACTGACGCTGAAGCTGCCGTAGAGGGGAGCGCTCCGCAGGGGGCGCCGGGGGATCAGAGCCCTGAAGGGGCGCGGGGCCGTGTCGACATGCGGCTCCGCCGCGGGGCGCGACCAGCCACAGGAGACCCGCAGCCGGGCTCCGGTCCGCAGGTCCCCGAACATCATCCGCGAAAACCAGGGGGGAAGCCGCGCAGCGATGCGTACAGGCCGTCACGTCACCATGCTCACCGAAGGCACCTACCCGCACGTCCACGGAGGGGTCAGCACCTGGTGCGACCAACTCGTCAAGGGCATGCCGGAGGTCACCTTCCACGTCGTCTCGCTCGTCGGCAGCGGTCGCGAACCCGTGGTCTGGGAGCTGCCGCCCAACGTCCGCCGGCACGTCACCGTGCCGACCTGGGGCCCGCGCCCCGGCCGCGCCCGCGCCCCGTACGGCAGGGCACGGCGCCGCTTCACCGCCGCGTACGAACAGCTCCTGCTCTCCTTCCTCGACCCCGAGGCGCGCTGCGACTTCGGCGAGGCGCTGTACGAGCTGGCCCGCATCGCCCGCGAGGGATGGCTCACGGCCGCCCTGCGCACCGAGTCGGCGCTGCGCTCGCTGCAGTGGATCTGGACGATGCCGCATCTGCCGACGGCGGGCGCCCACCCCACCGTGCACGACGCGCTGACCGCCGTCGACCTGCTGGAGCACGCCCTGCGCCCGCTGGGCACGAAGATTCCGGAGGACTCGGTGGCACACGCCGTCAGCAGCGGTCTGGCGACGTTGCCGGCGCTCGCCGCGCACCACCTGGACGGGGTGCCGTTCCTGCTCACCGAGCACGGCATCTATCTGCGCGAGCGCTATCTGGAGCAGCGCGGGGAGGGTGAACGCTGGCCCGTGAAGGCGTTCATGCTCGGCTTCTACCGTGAACTGAATTCACACGGCTATCGCGCGGCCGACCTGATCACACCGTGCAACCGGTACAACCGCCGCTGGGAGGAGCGCGGCGGCGCCGACACCGACCGCATCCGCACGGTCTACAACGGCGTCGACCCGCACGCCTTCCCGCACGCGGGCCCCGAACCCGACGTGCCCACCCTCACCTGGTGCGGCCGTATCGACCCCATCAAGGACCTGGAGACCCTGCTGCGCGCCTACGCCCTGGTCCGCGCCGAACTCCCCGAGACCCGGCTGCGGCTCTTCGGCCCGGTCCCGCCCGGCGCCGAGGCCTACCGCACCCGCCTGGAGAAGCTCGCCGCCGAACTCGGCATCACCGACGGCCTCACCTTCGAGGGCCGCGTCACCGAGGTCCGGCGCGCCTACGCGGCCGGCCACATCGTCATGCTCACCTCCATCTCCGAGGGCTTCCCGTTCTCGATCATCGAGGCCATGTCCTGCGGTCGTACGACCGTCTCGACCGATGTCGGAGGGGTCCGCGAGGCCGTCGGCGACACCGGTCTGGTCGTACCGCCGCGCGAACCGGAGAAGACGGCCGCCGCCGCCCTGACCCTCCTGCGCGACGACGAACGGCGCCTGCGCCTGGGCGGACTGGCCCGGCAGCGCGTGATCGACCGGTTCACACTGCGCCGCTCGGTCGACAACTTCCGCACCATCTACCAGGAACTCGCCGGCCTGCCCGAGGTGTACGAGCCGACGGTCGAGACGGTCGCCGACTGGACCCGGGAACTGCGCGACCCCTGGTACGCGGCCGTCGCGACGGACGGGACCGACTGGTGAGCGACCATGTGCGCCTCCCCGCCACCCTGCCCGGCATCCCGCACCAGCCCCGGCGGCCGGACCGGGTGACGGGGACCGGGACCGGGACCGACCCGATCGGCGAACTCGCCCGCGAACTGGACGCGTTCGTCGCCGCGGCCGTCCACCCCGACGAGGTGGCGGCCCTGCTGGAGGCCGACGGCCTCACGGACGCCCGGATACGCGAGCGCTACGGCGTCCGGGACTCCTTCGCGCTCGCCGAGGAACTGTACGGCCGCACCCCGCGCCGGCACCCCGAACCCGACGGCGCCCACCCCGACTCCTGGCGGGCCGGCCTGCTCGGCTGCCTGCTGCGCGGGCTCGTCTTCGCGCTGCCGGGCTTCGCCTACGTCCTGGGCGCCCCGCTGCTCGCAGGGCCGCACGAGGCGTACGGACTGCCGCCGGGCACCCTCCCGCTGCTGGCCGGGGCGCTGTGCGGCTGGGCCTTCAACCAGGGGCTCGCCCACCGCGCCCACTCCTGGCTGAGCCTCGGTGACCTTCCGGCCGCCCGCCGCTGCCTGCTCGTCGGCGCTCCGGCGGGCATGCTGCTCGGCACCCTCGTCGCCCTCGCCGTCGCGGACCGGGCCCACCCGGCCGCCGCCGCGTTCGCGGCCGGACAGTCCTGCTACCTGGGCGCGGCCGGCGTGCTGCTCGTGCTGGGCCGGGAGCGGGTCCTGCTCGCCGCCCTGCTCCCCATGACGGCGGGTGCCCTGCTCGCCCTCGTCCATCCCGTGCCCGAACCGGCCCGACTGCTCCTCCTGGTGACCTCCCTCAGCGCCGTCGCCACCCTCGCCCTCCTCGAAGTCGCCCCGGCCGCCAAGGCGCCGGGCGACGGAAGCCGGCCCGCGGGGCTCGCCGCGCTGCTGCCGGCCGGCCGCCGCCGCGGCGCCGGCCGCGCCCGCCCGGCGGTCGCCGGCCCCCCGCTCCTCGCCTCCCTGCCGTACGCCGTCTTCGGCCTCGCCACGGGCGCGCTGGTCGTGTACGCCGCCCTCGGTGACGTCCTCACCGGCGCCGAGCGCAGCGCCGTCGAGGCGCCCGCGGCCGTGGCCCTGACGCTCAGCATGGGGCCCGCCGAATGGCTGCTGTACCGGTTCCGGGGCGGGGGAGTCGCCGGGCTGCGGGCCAGCGGCACGTCACGGGCGTTCCGCCGCCGAGCGGCCCGCACCCTGGCCCGCTGCCTCGGCGGATACCTGGCCGCCCTGCTCGCCCTGGCGCTCGCCACCACCGCGCTGTGGCCGCACGCCCCCGTGCCCACCGGCGTCCGCCTGGCCGGACTGCTCGCGCTCGGCGCGGTCCTGTGGACGGGACTGCTGCTCCAGTCCTTCGGCACCGTCCTCGGCACGACGGCGGTGTGCTGCGCGGCCGCCCTCGCCCAGAGCCTGGCGCTGCTCACCCGCACGGGCGCCCCCGGGACCGTCGCCCTCGTCGTGTACGCGAGCGCCGCCACCGCCCAGGCCGCCCTGGCCCGCGTCCTGCTGGGAAGGGCGACCGCCCACCGATGAACACCCCGCAGGACCCTACGGCGAACACCCCGGCGAACACGCAGGCGAACACCCAGGCGGACCCTGCGGCGAACACCCTGCTGGTCCCGTACTACGAGCACCCCGCCGTCCGCCCCGCCGAGTGGGCGGCGATCCTCGCGGCGGCGCCCCGCCTGTACGGCGTCGTCCTCAACCCGGCCAGCGGCCCCGGCGACCGGCCCGATCCGGCCTTCGCCGAGACCGCCGCCCGGCTGCGGACCGCGGGCATCACCCTGCTCGGCTACACCGACACCGGCTACGGCGCACGGCCGTACGAGGACGTCGTACGCGATCTGCGCCGGCACCGCGAGTGGTACGGCACCCACGGCGACTTCCTCGACCAAGTGCCGTCAGGGCTCGGCGAGTTGCCCCACTACGAGCGGCTGGCCGCGGCGGCCCGCCGCCTCGGATCCGGCACGCTCGCGCTGAACCACGGCACCCCGCCGCACCCGGCGTACGCGGCCCTGGCCGACCTCCTCGTCACCTTCGAGGGCCCGTGGGCCGCGTACCGGCGCACCCCCGCAGGGCCCCGGCACCGTCCGCCGGGGGTGCGGCTGTGCCACCTGGTGTACGGGGTGCCGGCCGGCGCCGACGCCGAGGGGGAGGCCCGGGAGCGGGGCGCCGACGTGCACTGCGCGGTGCCCGGCACGGGCGCTCACCCCTGGGGCACACTGCCCCACGGTCTCGACCCCGCCCGCTGAAGCGCGCCCACCCCTAACGGCCCAGGGACAGCACCACGAGCGCGGTCGTCGCCGCCGTCTCCGCGAGCGCCCCGAACACGTCCCCGGTGACCCCGCCGAAGCGCCGGACGCAGCGGCGCAGCAGGAGTTCGGCGGCGGCCAGTGCCAGCAGGACGGCGACCGCGGTCCGGAGGGCTCCGAGGGGGCCGGAAGCCGCTCCCCAGGCGGCCGTCACGAGCGTGACGGCGCTCGTGACGGCCAGCGCGCCCGGCACCGGCACCACCCCGGCGACCGCCGCCCCGAGCCCCTCCGGGCGGGCGGCCGGCACCCCGGTGCGCGCGGCCAGGGTGAGCGCGAGCCGTGCCACGACCGCCGAGACGACCGCCGCGACAGCGCCCCGCGCCCACGAGTCGCCGTAGAGCCGCGCCAGCGCGGCGACCTGCGCCAGCAGCACCAGCAGCAGGGTGATCACCCCGAACGGCCCGATGTCCGACTGCTTCATGATCCGCAGCGCGTCCTCGGCGGGCTTCCCGCTGCCCAGCCCGTCCGCCGTGTCCGCGAGCCCGTCGAGGTGCAGCCCCCGGGTCAGCGCGGCCGGCACGGCCACCGAGGCGACGGCGGCGAGCAGCGGACCGGCGCCGAGGAAGAGCAGCAGCAGCCCGAGCCCCGCCGCGCCGGCCCCCACCACCAGCCCGGCCACCGGGGCGGCCAGCATGCCCGCGCGGGCCGCCCGGCGGTCCCAGCGGTGCACCCGTACGGGCAGCACGGTGAGGGTGCCGAAGGCGAAGCGGAGTCCGTCGAAGGGGGAGGTCGTGAGCACCGGCGCAGGCTACCCGGCGGGCGGCGGGCTCCCCGCGGCGCCCGGGGACACCGTGTGCACATGTGGGATAAAAAGTGCGCACATGTATGGATAAAGTGCGCACATGGGGCACTGGTGGGCGCGGAACATCCTGGAGCCGGGCAAACTCCCGCTCCTGCTGGCCCTCGCCGCCTTCGTCCTCACCTTCGTCGTCACCCGGATCATCACGCGCCTCATCCGGGCGGGCAAAGGCCCCTTCGGCAACATCAAGGCGGGCGGGCTGCACATCCACCACGTCGTACCCGGCGTCGTCCTCACCGTCGTCGGCGGCTTCGGCGCGGTCGCCAGCGACCGGCACGGCGCCGACGCGGCCGTCTCCGCCGTCGTCTTCGGCATCGGCGCCGGGCTGGTGCTCGACGAGTTCGCCCTGATCCTGCACCTCGACGACGTCTACTGGAGCGCGGAGGGCCGCAAGAGCGTCGAGGCCGTCGTGCTCACCGCCGCCCTGGTCGGGCTGCTGCTGGCCGGCTTCTCCCCGTTCGGCGTCAGCGACCTCTCCCAGGAGGAACTCCACAACCGGGGCACCGCCGCCGCCACCATCGTCGTGAACTTCCTCTTCGCCCTCGTCGCGCTGAGCAAGGGCAAGACCCGCATCGCGATCTTCGGGGCGATCGTGCCCCTGATCGCCCTCGTCGGCGCGATCCGCCTGGCCCGCCCCACCTCCCCGTGGGCCCGCCGCTTCTACGGCAACCGCCCCCGAGCCCGCGCCAGGGCCACCCTGCGCGCCTACCACCACGACCGGCGCTGGGCCGGACCCCGGCGCGTCGTTCAGGACTGGATCGGCGGGAAACCCGACCCGCGCCCGGCCCGTCTGCCCGGCAACCGGTGAACCGGCAGCGGCAGCGGCGGACCCCCGTACCGGTGCCGCGCCGCCGACAGCAGACACAGCACCCCCACCGCGCTCAGCGCGGCCAGATGCTCCTTGCCCGCCAGGTTCTCCTTGAGCAGCACCTCCGCCACTATCGCGGCGGTCACCGCGCTCGCCGTGACATCCGCGCCGTAGCGCCAGGCCACGAACACGGCGAGCCCCACCACGGCCGCCGACGGGCCCGTGTCCACCACCTGCGCGTCGGAGGCGGGCAGCCCGAACGGGGCGTGCGGGCCGAGCGCGATGCCCACGCGCGCGTACAGCGTCCCGGCGAGCGTGGCGGCGTACGCGATGGTCAGCGTCCGCGACCAGCCCAGACAGATCTCGGCGATCCCGAACACGAACAGGATCTGCGCCAGCGCCCCCCACACGGGCAGGTCCAGCGCCGGCACGTACAGCGACAGGGGCGTGCGCAGCAGCGCGAGCCCCAGCGGGTCCTGGGCGCGTACGGCGCCCACGTTCTGCACCAGCTGAAAGCCCCACGGCTGGTTCTGCACGTACTGCAGGAGCGCCGTCAGGCACACCCCCGCCAGCGTCACCGGAACCGCCCACGGGCCCCGCTCCAGCAGACGGTCGCGGACAGTGACGTACAACGGCCCCCACTCGGCCCGGCCCCACCGGGCGAGTCGTCTCATCGGGCGAGTCGTCTCATCGGGCGTTCCTCATCGGTGCGTGTCCAGATGCCGCCGGTGCAGCCACTTCGGCAGGCCCGGCGCCTCCAGGAACCCCTCCGCGCGGGCCGAGGCGAGGCCGATGCGCGGCAGGTCCGCGCTCTTCTCGAAGAGCAGGAACCGCGGCTCCCAGATGGGACGGTACTTCGCGTTCGCCCGGTACAGCGACTCGATCTGCCACCAGCGGGAGAAGAAGCTGAGCAGTGACCGCCACAGCCTCAGCACCGGGCCGGCCCCCAGGCGCGCGCCGCGCTCGAAGACCGACCGGAACATCGCGAAGTTGAGGGAGACCTGCGTGATCCCGATCTCCCCGGCCCGCCGCAGCAGCTCGATGACCATGAACTCCATCAGCCCGTTGTCGCAGTCGCGGTCCCGCCGCATCAGGTCGAGGGACAGCCCGTGCGGGCCCCACGGCACGAACGACAGCAGGGCCCGAAGCCTGCCCTCGCCGTCGGTGCACTCCAGCATCACGCACTGCCCGTCCTCGGGGTCCCCGAGCCGGCCGAGCGCCATGCTGAACCCGCGCTCGGTCGCCCCGTCCCGCCAGTCGTCCGCCCGCTCGACGAGATACGCCATCTCGTCCGCCGGGATGTCTGAGATGTCTTCGTGTCTCCGGATCCGCACCTCGTACCCGGCCCGCTTCACCCGGTTGTACGCCTGCCGGACGGTCCGCATCGCCCGCCCCTCCAGCGTGAAGTCGGCGACCTCCACGAGCGCCTCGTCACCCAGTTCCAGCGCGTCCAGACCGTGCCGGGCGTAGACGGTCCCGGCCTCCTCGCTCGCCCCCATCACCGCCGGGATCCAGCCGTGCGCCCGCGCCTCGGCCAGCCACGGAGCGATCGCCCCGGGCCAGGCCTCCGGATCCCCGATCGGATCCCCGGAGGCGAGGCTCACCCCGCCGACCACCCGGTAGGCGACGGCAGCCTTCCCGGTCGGCGACCACACCACGCTCTTCTCCCGGCGCAGCGCGAAGTAGCCGAGCGAGTCCCGGTCGCCGTGCCGCTCCAGCAGGGCCCGCAGCCGCTTCTCGTCGTCCTCGGTGAGCGGGTCGACGGCACGGCGGGAGCGGAAGGCGGCGTAGAAGACGGCGAGGACCAGGACCGTGCTGAGCACGTTGATGGACACGTTGGTCAGGTTGGGCGGGTCGATGTCCGGGAAGCGGGAGCCTTCGGCGGCCACCGACACCAGGCGCAGGGTGCCGTAGTGCCAGCGCTCCAGGAACGTCGAACGGGCCGCTTCCGGTGCCTGGTTGGTGACCGTCACCAGCAGCCCCGCGAGCAGCGAGGCCACGAGCCCGCCGCCCACGGCCACGGTCGCGGCGAGCCGCGGGTTGGACCGGTCGCCCTTGGCGTAGAACTCCCGGCGCCCGACCAGCAGCGCGCCCACGAACGCGGCCGTCAGCACCAGTGAGACCCAGTTCTGCGCGTACCGCCGGATCTCCGGGAACGCCATCGCGAAGGCGAACAGGGCCAGGAACAGGCCGCTCAGCACCAGGTTCAGGATCCACGCGGCCCGCTTGCGGCGCCGCATGGTGATCGCCAGGAACGCGGTGAACACGCCCGAGGCGAAGCCGGCCGTCAGCAGGTACGGCGTGAAGAAGTTCTCCTGGTTGTGCCGGCGCACGTCCTGGCCGAGGGACACCCACACCGCGCTGAGGAAGTTGATGAAGGTGACGGCCCGCAGGTACCAGACGGCGAAGGCCGCGGCCCGCGAAGAGGCTGCGCCGCCCGCCCGCACCGTGTCACCCGGGCGCCCCGGGCTCGCTTCCTGTTCCGCAGCAATTCGGGCATCTCCCATGAGGAAGGATCATATTGGCCCACCCCGCCAACCGCACCGCCCCCACCCCGCACCTCCCCCTGCGGGGCTTGGGCGGGTGGGGTTGCTGTTCTGGGCGGGGCTTGGGTGAGTGGGGTCGCTGTTCTCGGGGTGGCGGTGTGCGGGGGCGCTGTTCGCAGGGTGGTGGTGTGCGGGAGCGCTGTTCGCGGGGCGGTGACCGGCAGGGCCTTCCTCCGCGGCGTGGTGGCGGGCGGGGTCGGTTCGCAAGGCGGGGGCGGGCACCGGCTCTGTGCGCGGGCGGCGGCGGTGGCCGGGACCTCTGTTCGCCGGGCGGCGATGGGCACCGCCCCTTTCCGCCGCGACGGCGCTCAGCCGGGGCGCCGGAATTCGGCGGTGCCGAACTCACCGTGACTGGGTGCCTTTGCCTTCCGCGCTGGCGACCTCTCTCCACGCGGTGGGCACCGCCCTTTTCCGCCGCGGCGGCGCTCAGCCGGGGTGGCGGAATTCGGCGGTGCCGGACTCACCGTGACGGGGTGTCTTTTCTCTCCGGGCCGGCGGCCTCTTTCCTTGCAG
>NZ_JBICZA010000020.1:0-76288 GCF_043201585.1 Streptomyces sp. NPDC048297 | reverse complement strand
GCGGCGGCGCTCAGCCGGGGTGGCGGAATTCGGCGGTGCCGGACTCACCGTGACGGGGTGTCTTTTCTCTCCGGGCCGGCGGCCTCTTTCCTTGCTGACCCGGTGGCACCGCCCTTTTCCGCCGCGGCGGCGCTCAGCCGGGGCGGCGGAATTCGGCGGTGCCGGACTCACCGTGACGGGGTGCCTTTGCCCTCCGCGCCAGCGGCCTCTCTCCACGCGGCGGCGGTGGGCGCCGCCCTTTTCCGCCGCGGCGGCGCTCCGCCGGGGGCGGCGGAGTTCGGCGGTGCCGGACTCACTGTGACTGGGTGCCCCTTTTCGTCGCGAGTCCGGTCGCTTACTCCGTGTCCGGAGTCGTCTTCTCGGGTTCCGGGGTTTCGGGGAGTTCCGCTGACAGGGCGGCGGCGGAGCGGACCAGGGGGAGGGCCAGGAGGGCGCCGAGGCCCTCGCCGAGTTTTACGCCCTGGTTCAGCAGGGGTTCCAGGGCCATGCGGTCCAGGGCCTTGGCCTGGCCCGGCTCCCCGCTGTCGTGGCCCGCCAGCCACCAGTCCGGCGCCCGGAAGGCGACCCGCTGCGCGACCAGCGCGCACGCGGCGGTCACGACACCGTCCAGGATCACCGGCAGCTTCCGCACCGCGCACTGCAGCAGGAACCCGGTCATCGCCGCCAGATCCGCCCCGCCCACCGTCGCGAGCAGCTGCAGCTGGTCCCCGAGCACCGGCCGCGCCCGCCGCAGCGCGTCCCGGATCGCCGCGCACTTGCGCATCCACGCCAGGTCGTCGATCGCGAACCCGCCCCGCCCGGTCACCACCGACGCGTCGGTCCCGCACAGCGCGGCGACCAGCACCGCCGCCGCCGTCGTCCCGCCCACGCTGACATCGCCGAGCACCACCAGATCGGTCCCCGAGTCGGCCTCCTCGTCGGCGACGGCGACCCCCGCCCGGAACGCCTCCTCGGCCTCCTGAAGCGTCAGCGCGTCCTCGATGTCGATACGGCCGCTGCCCCGCCGCACCCGGTGCCGCACGACCTCCTCGGGAAACGCGTCCGGCGCGCAGTCCAGGGCCATGTCCACGACCCGCACGGGCACGTCCTGCCGCCGCGCGAGCACCGACACCGGGCCGGAGCCCTCCAGCACCGCCCGCACCAGCTGCTCCGCGCTGCCCGCCGGGCGTGCCGAGACGCCGAGTTCGGCGACCCCGTGGTCACCGGCGAAGAGCACCACCCGGGGCCGTTCGAGCGGCCGTACCGGTACGGCACCCTGCGCGGCGGCCAGCCACTCGCCCAGCTCGTCGAGGCGCCCGAGCGACCCGGGTGGCACGACCTGGCGCTCCCGCCGGGCCTCGGCGTCACGGCGTACGCCCCCGTCAGGGCGCTCGATCAGATCGGTGAAGTCGTCGAGATTAAGCCTGCTCATTCGCCGAACAGTACCGCCAGCACACGACCGTCTCCGCGCCACACCGCCACCACACCGTGACGACGTCGTTGCACCCAAGATCGCGATCCCATACGTTCCGCTTTGCAGCAAAATGTCGCACAGGGAGCCGCCCATGCCGCCCTCGACCCTCACCTCTTCGGCCACCGACCCGTTCTTCCAGGAGCGCCGCGAGGACTGCCCCTGGTGCGGGTCCCTGCGACTGCGCACCCGGCTGAGCACGCCGGACCCGCTGCGCCGGCGGCCGGACACCTTCGTGCTCGACGCGTGCGACGAGTGTGGCCACGCCTTCCAGAACCCCCGGCTCACCGCGGAGGGACTCGCCTTCTATCACCGCGACGTCCACGAGCGGCATGCGGAGGAGTTCGCCGCACGCGTCCTTCCCGCCCCGAGGGTCAGGCGCCGCCACCGTGCCGCCGCCCGCGCGTTGTCGGCGCTGCCCGACCCGGAGAGCTGGCTGGACGTGGGCACCGGGGACGCCCGGTTCCCCGAGGCCGCGAAGGAGTTCTTCCCCTACACCAGCTTCGACGGCC
Source organism: Streptomyces sp. NPDC048297 (assembly GCF_043201585.1). Lineage (NCBI taxonomy): Bacteria > Bacillati > Actinomycetota > Actinomycetes > Kitasatosporales > Streptomycetaceae > Streptomyces > Streptomyces sp. NPDC048297. Next base: position 74,326 of record NZ_JBICZA010000020.1, on the reverse strand, counting down.
TGGACACGGCGGCCAAGGTGGCGCGGGCGCTCGTGGAGGGACGCGTCGAGGAGGCCCACCGGGGTCACCTGAGCACACCGGGCATCGCCGAACGCCTCCGCGCCCGCTACGACGTGGTCAGCATGTTCCACCATCTGGAGCACGTGCCCGACCCCCGCGCCGAACTCCGCGCCGCCCTCGTCGTGCTGCGCCCCGGCGGACACCTCGTCGTCGAAGTCACCGACCCGCACAGCGCGTTCGCGCCGCTGCTGGGCAGGTGGTGGCTGCCGTACGGCCAGCCCCGGCACCTCCACCTGATGCCGTTGCCCAACCTCAGGGCGGAGCTGGAGTCGCAGGGCTGCACGGTCCTCGTCACGGACCGCGGCGCCCCCCACCTCCCGTACGACCTCTCGGCCGCGGTGGCGCTGGCGCTGGCCTGTGCGCCCCCGCTGGTGCGCACGGCCGCGGCTCCCGCCCTGGCCGCGGCCTCCGCCCTGGACCACGCCCTGGCCCCCCTCTCCCGCCGCACCGGCCTCTCCAACACGTACCGCCTCGTGGCACGCAGAGAGGTGTAGCGGTCGAGGGGGCGCGCGCCGTCGCCGGGTGCGGCCGCGTCGTGGCCGCTACCGGAGCACCAGGGCCTGGCCCGCGACCACCAGGAGGACCTGTTCGCACTCGGAAGCGAACGCCGCGTTCAGGCGGCCCAGTTCGTCGCGGTAGCGGCGTCCGGAGGCGGTGGCCGGGACGATGCCGGAGCCGACCTCGTTGGAGACGGCCACCACCGTGCGGCGAGTGCCGCGCACCGCGTCCGTCAGGTCCCGTACCCGCTCGCGCAGCGCCTTCTCCCCGCCGCCCGCCCACTCCGCGTCGTCCCACGCCCCGACGCGGTCCATGACGTCCGTCAGCCACAGCGACAGGCAGTCGACCAGCAGCGGCGGCCCCTCCTCGGCGAGCAGCGGCACGAGGTCGGTCGTCTCCGTCGTGCGCCACGACCCCGGCCGGCGCTCCTGGTGCAGAGCCACCCGTGCGGCCCACTCGGTGTCGCCGCCCCGCGTCCCGCCGGTCGCCACGTACAGCACGTCCGGGAAGGCCTCCAGCCGCCGTTCGGCCTCCACCGACTTGCCCGAGCGCGCCCCGCCCAGCACCAGCGTCCGGCGCGGCACGTCGGGCACGTCCTCGTACGCCCCGACCACCAGCGTCGTACCGTCCGGCACCGCCCGTGCCCCGGCCGCCGCGAGCCGGCGCCGCAACTCCGCGCCCTGCGGCACGTCGTGGCCGAGATGGACGGCGACGATGTCCGTGGTCGGCCCGACGGCACCGACCGCCCGCAGCCGGGCCAGCGCGTCCGGGCGCCCCAGGACGTCGGCGAGGACCATGTGGTACGTCTCCGCGGTCCCCTCCTCCAGGCCCGCGGGCGCCCCGCCCGGCGGCAGGTACAGCAGCCGCTGCCCGTCCGGGCCGGTCACCGCGTAGCCGGTGCCGCCCGCGTCCATCGCCACCGCCCGCACCCGATGCCCCGTCAGCAGCGTCAACTCCCGTCCGTCCGCCACCCGCACGGGCTGCGGCAGCCCGGCCGGCACCTCCACGGGCGGCCCGTCGTGCGGATGCGACAGCAGCACCTGCCGCACCCCGGCCAGCGAGTGCCCGGCCCGCGCCGCCGCGAACGCCGCGCCCGGCGTCAGGTCCAGCAGCAGCGCCCCGTCCACGAGCAGCGCGGTCGCCGCCCGCGCGTCCTCGCCGAGCGCGGTCGCACACACCGCACACGGACAGTCGGGGCGGGGCAGCCCCGCGGGGGCACCGGTACCGAGCAGAGTCACTTCCACGAGATCGATTTTCCCCTCTCCTCACGCACACCGCTCACCGCGGATGATCCACAACCTCGCACCGCGACCCCGGCGCAGCGCATACCCTTCGCGGACGAGGGGATCACCCGAGGTGGATCGAAGGAGGCCCATATGACGGCATGGACGTGGCGGTTCGAGAAGGCCGACGGGACGGAGGTCCAGCCCGCGGTGCAGCCCGAGGAGTTCACCACGCAGGGGGACGCCGAGTCCTGGATCGGCGAGAACTGGAAGGCGCTGCTGGAGGGTGGCGCGGACCAGGTGTTCCTGTCCGAGGACAGCACGGAGATCTACGGCCCGATGAGCCTGCACGCGGACGCGGAGTAGCCCGACCGGGGCACAGGTCCGGGGCTGGGGTCCGGGGCAGAGGTGAGGAGGGGGCCGCCCTCCTCGCCGTCCTCACTGCTCGCCCAGTGTCACCTCCACCGACTGCTCACGGCCGTCGCGCTGGTAGGTCAGCGTCGTCCGCTGTCCCGGCTTGTCCCCGGCCAGCGCCTCGGAGAGCGCCGTCGTCGTGGTGATCGTGCTGTTGCCCAGCCTGGTGATGACGTCGCCCGGCCGCAGCCCCGCCCGGTCGGCCGGGCCGCCGCTGAGGACGTTGACCACGGCGGCCCCGGTCGGCTGGTACCTCTCGTCCACGACCGTGCGCGCGGTGATGCCGAGCGCGGCCCGGCCCGAGTCGACGACCTTGCCGCTGCGGACGATCTGCCCGGCGACCGTCTTCACCATCGAGGAGGGGATGGCGAACCCGATGCCGGGCGCCGCGTTGCCGAGGCCGGGGTCGGCGGCGGCGAGCGTGGGGATGCCGATGACCTGCCCGTCGAGGTTGACCAGCGCGCCCCCGCTGTTGCCGGGGTTGATGGCGGCCGACGTCTGCACCATGTTGGCGATGGTGGCGCCCGTGCCGCCGTCCGAACCGCCCTCACTGACGGTCCGTCCGGTCGCGGACACGATGCCCTGCGTCACGCTGGAGGACAGCCCGAGCGGCGATCCCATGGCCAGCACGATCTGGCCGACCTCCACCTTCTCGGAGTCCGCGAACACCGCGGGCTTCAGCCCGGCCGGCATCCGGTCCAGCTTGATCACCGCGAGGTCCTGGTCCGGGTAGGAGTACACCAGACTCGCCCTGAGCGGTTCCTCGCTGTTGGCCGTGGTCACCTGGAAGGTCTTCTCGGAGCCGACCACGTGCGCGTTGGTGATGATGTGGCCCTGGTCGTCGTAGACCACCCCGGAGCCCAGATCGGCGCTGGCCTGGATCTGGACGACCGACGGCAGGACCTCCTTGATGACCTTCTGGTACCGGGTCTGGAGGTCCTCCGCGGACATCGGTGCCGCCGCCTGGGTGGTCGAGCCGTCCCCCAGCGCCGACGACATCGACCCCGTACAGCCGGAGGCGAGGAAGGCGGCACAGGCGAGCACGGCGACCGGGGCACCCCTGCGCAGGGCCCGGGTACGGGAAGCGTCCATGCCCCGAGTCTCACTTCGGGGCCGAGTTACGGGCCTGCCGTATACGCCCAGAAGGCTCAGCCGCGTACCCCGCACAGATGCAGCAGCGCCGCGACGCGCCGGTACGGGTCCGTGCGGCCCGCTCGCTCCTCGACCGCCAGCAGTGTCTCCAGGTCCTCCGGGACCGGGGCGTCGTCCGCCGCCGTGTCGGTGAAGACCCGGACGCCGTACCAGGCGTGCAGCGGGGCGGCGATACCGGCGAGGGTGGCGGTGAGGGCCGCCAGGCGGTCGGCGCGGACGTCCAGGCCCAGGCGGTTGCGGTAGGCGGTGGAGTCGAACGCGGCCAGCGCGCCTGACCAGTCCCCGGACAGGCCCGGCCGCATCGCGAGACCGTCGCCGTTGCGCACCAGCAGCGAGAGCAGGCCGCCGGGCGCGAGCATCCGGGCCAGGCCCGCCACCAGCGGGTCGGGCTCCGACACGTACATCAGGACGCCGTGGCACAGCACGACGTCGAAGCTGCCCGGCAGGAAGTGCACACCGGTGTCGCGCCCGTCGCCCTGCACCAGCCGGACCCGCTCGCGGATCCCCTCCGGCTCACCGGCCAGGGCCTCCCGCGCGGCCGCGATCATCGTCGCGTCCTGCTCGACACCGGTCACCTGGTGCCCGAGCCGGGCCAGCCGCAGGGCCTGCGTGCCCTGGCCCATGCCCACGTCGAGCACCCGCAGCCGCTGTCCGACGGGGAACCGCCCGGCTATCTGCTCGTCGAGCTGCCGGGCCACCAGTTCCTGCCGTACGACATCACGCAGCCCGCCCAGCTTGTTCAGCCAGGCCTCGGCCGCACCCCCGGTGAAGGCGTCTGCGCTCAGGGCCGCTCTCCGCGCTTGACCTGCGGCTTCGGCAGACGGAGCCGGCGCATCTGGAGCGAGCGCATCAGCGCGTAGGCGACGGCACCCCGGCGGCTCTGGTCCGGGAAGCGCTCGGCGAGACGCTTCTTCAGCCTGAAGCCGCTGAACGCCGCGTCGACCACGATCAACACGATCACGACCAGCCACAGCACCAGCGCGATGCTCTGGATGGAGGGCACCCGGATCACGCTGAGCACGAGGATCACGATGGCCAGCGGCAGGAAGAACTCCGCCACGTTGAAGCGCGAGTCCACCCAGTCACGGGCGAACCTGCGCACCGGCCCCTTGTCGCGGGCCGGGAGATAGCGCTCGTCGCCGGTGGCCAGGGCCTGGCGCTGCCGGTTCAGCGCCTGGCGCCGATCCTCGCGCTGACGCTTGGCGGCGTCCTTGCGGTTCGTCGGAGTGCTGGCGACGCTGCGGCGCTGGGACTGGGCCTCACTCCGCTTGGGAGTGGGCCTGCCCTTGGGGGCCTGCGGGTCACGGGTCTGCTTGGAGTCGGTCACCGCCGCCTTGTCGGCGCGGCCCTTCTCGTCCTTGGCGCGGCTACGGAACACAAAACCCAAGCGTACGGGCTTCACGGGCATGGACCACAGTCCACCGGGGAACGATCCGGCAACACCCGACGTCTGTAGGGGGACAGAGGGGACGTTGCAGACGCTTCACCCGGCGGCCACCGAGAAGTACCGGGAAGTCCTGGGGGACCCACCCCGGGGTCCACCTACTCCCCACGCCGGATCGATACCGTCCGCAGTCGTCCTTGGGGATGAGCGCATCGGTCCCCGAACGGTGCGGTAATGGATGCGGGGCCCGTACTGTGGGTTCTGTCGCAGGATCTGTGAGCTGGAGTCCGTCAGAAGGGGGCGCGCGAAGCCCATGAGCGGTGTCATGAAGCGTATGGGGATGATCTTCCGCGCGAAGGCGAACAAGGCCCTGGACAGGGCCGAGGACCCGCGCGAGACCCTCGATTACTCGTACCAGAAGCAGCTGGAGCTGCTGCAGAAGGTGCGCCGCGGTGTCGCCGACGTGGCGACCAGCCGCAAGCGCCTGGAGCTCCAGCTCAACCAGTTGCAGCAGCAGTCGACCAAGCTGGAGGACCAGGGCCGCAAGGCGCTCGCGCTCGGCCGCGAGGACCTGGCCCGTGAGGCGCTGTCCCGCCGAGCCGCCCTCCAGCAGCAGGTCACCGACCTCGAGACGCAGCACTCGACCCTGCAGGGCGAGGAGGAGAAGCTCACTCTCGCGGCCCAGCGGCTGCAGGCCAAGGTGGACGCCTTCCGTACGAAGAAGGAGACCATCAAGGCCACCTACACCGCCGCCCAGGCCCAGACCCGGATCGGCGAGGCCTTCTCGGGCATCTCCGAGGAGATGGGCGACGTCGGCCTGGCCATCCAGCGCGCCGAGGACAAGACGGCCCAGCTGCAGGCCCGCGCCGGTGCCATCGACGAGCTGCTCGCCTCCGGCGCCCTGGACGACCCGACCGGCATGGCCAAGGACGACATCGCCGCCGAGCTGGACCGCATCTCCGGTGGTACGGATGTGGAGCTGGAACTGCAGCGCATGAAGGCCGAGCTGGCCGGAGGCGCCCCGCAGCAGGCCATCGAGGGCGGCACCGGCCAGGCGCAGTCCCAGCAGCAGCCGCAGGACACCCCGCGTCTCGACAAGCAGTAGTCCGGCGCCGGGACCCCGAGCCGAGGAGGCCGACGTGATCGTACGGATCATGGGGGAGGGCCAGGTGCAGTTGGCGGACTCCCACTTCGCCGAGCTGAACAAGCTGGACGACGAGCTCCTGGGGGAGGTGGAGAGCGGCGACGAGGAGGGCTTCCGGCGCACACTCGGCGCCCTTCTCGACACCGTCCGCCGGCTCGGCACACCCCTGCCGGACGACGTGCTGGAACCCTCCGAGCTGATCCTCCCGGCCTCCGACGCGACGCTGGCGGAGGTCCGGGAGATGCTCGGCGACGAAGGGCTGATCCCAGGCTGAGCGCGCGCCTGCGGCCCGGGCCGGCGGGAGACCACCGTTCACCTGCGGCCGCGTTCCCGGGTGCGGCTGCGATGCGGGTGCAGGTGCGGGTGCGATGCGGCTGATCGCGCCCGCACGGCAGAGCCGCATACCGACACAGCCCCGCGCCCTGGAGAGTCCCGGTGCCCGGCGTCGATGAGCGAGCCGGCGGCAGCGGATGGGTGCCCGCGGCAGTGGATTGGCGGGCGTGCGGCAGCAGATAAGCGAGCCTGCGGCAGCGGATGGGTGCCCGCGGCAGCGGACGGGCGGGCCCTCGTCGGCGGCTGGTCGAGCCTGCGGCAGCAGATGGCCGAGCCGGCGGCAGCGGATGGGCGCCCGCGGCAGCGGACGGGCGGGCCCTCGTCGGCGGCTGGTCGAGCCTGCGGCAGCAGATGGCCGAGCCGGCGGCAGCGGATGGGTGCCCGCGGCAGCGGATGGGCGGGCCCGTGTCGGCAGCGGTATCGGGGTCCAGGCGGGAGACCCGCGGTACGCGGACCCGTACTGTTCTTGGGGTGAGCACTCTCGAACGCGCCCGGTGCGGCCTCAGGGCGCACCCCCTCGCGCTGGACGCGGCCATCGCCGCGGTGGTGCTGCTGTGCATGATCGCGGGATCGTTCGTCGCGGCCGACGGTGACCACGGGGTGTCCTGGGGCGCGCACACCCCGGACCCGCTGAGCCTGCTGCTGATGGTCCTCGGCGCGGCAGCGCTCGTGCTGCGCCGCCGCGCCCCGAAGGCGGTCCTCGCCGTCACCGGCGTCCTCTCCGTGATCGAGTGCGTCACCGGTGACCCGCGCGCCCCCGTCGCCATGGCCGCCGTGATCGCCCTCTACACCGTCGCCTCCACCACCGACCGCACCACCACCTGGCGCGTCGGCCTGCTCACCATGACCCTGCTGACCGCCGCCGCGATGCTCTTCGGACCGCTGCCCTGGTACGCGCAGGAGAACCTCGCCATCGTCGCCTGGACCGGCATCGGCGCCACCGCCGGGGACGCCGTACGCAGCCGCCGCGCGTTCGTCCAGGCCATCCGGGAACGCGCCGAACGCGCCGAGCGCACCCGTGAGGAGGAGGCGCGCCGCCGGGTCGCCGAGGAGCGGCTGCGCATCGCCCGCGACCTGCACGACGTCGTCGCCCACCACATCGCCCTGGTCAACGTGCAGGCCGGCGTCGCCGCGCACGTCATGGACAAGCGGCCCGACCAGGCCAGGGAGGCCCTCGGGCACGTCCGCGAGGCCAGCCGCTCCGCACTCAACGAACTGCGCGCCACCGTCGGCCTGCTGCGTCAGTCCGACGACCCGGAGGCGCCGACCGAGCCCGCCCCGGGCCTGAGCCGGCTGGAGGAGCTCGCCGGCACGTTCCGCAACGCCGGGCTGCCCGTCGAGGTGGCCCGCGCCGACCCGGACGGCGCGCTGCCCGCCGCCGTCGACCTCGCCGCCTACCGGATCATCCAGGAGGCCCTCACCAACGCCCAGAAGCACGCGGGACCGGGCGCCAGGGCCGAGGTCAGCGTCGTACGCGTGGGGCCGAACATCGAGGTCACCGTGCTCGACGACGGCTCCGACGGCTCCGAGGACGGCGCGCCGCCCGCGTCCGGCGGCGGACACGGGCTGCTCGGCATGGGCGAGCGGGTCAGCGCCCTCGGCGGCACCCTGACCACCGGCCCCCGCTACGGCCGCGGGTTCCGCGTCCATGCGATCCTGCCCCTCAAGACCCGTACGACGGCCCAGGGGGAGCCCGTATGACGATCCGTGTCCTGCTCGCCGACGACCAGGCACTGCTGCGCAGCGCGTTTCGCGTGCTCGTCGAGTCCGAGCCCGACATGGCGGTGGTGGGGGAGGCCTCCGACGGCGCCGAGGCGGTCCGGCTGGCCGGGGAGCAGAACGCCGACGTCGTCCTCATGGACATCCGGATGCCCGGCACCGACGGTCTCGCCGCCACCCGCCGGATCTGCTCCGACCCCGCGCTCGCCCACGTCCACGTGGTGATCCTGACCACCTTCGAGGTCGACGACTACGTCGTCCAGGCCCTGCGCGCCGGCGCCTCCGGCTTCCTCGGCAAGGGCAGCGAGCCCGAGGAACTCCTGAACGCCATCCGGGTCGCCGCCGACGGCGAGGCCCTGCTGTCCCCGGCCGCCACCAAGGGCCTGATCTCCCGCTTCCTCGCCCAGGGCGGAGCCGACGACGGCTCCGACCCCGCCCGCCTCGAACGCCTCGACGCCCTCACCGGACGGGAGCGCGAGGTGCTCGTCCAGGTCGCCGGCGGCCACTCCAACGACGAGATCGCCGAACGCCTGGAGGTGAGCCCGCTCACGGTGAAGACGCACGTCAACCGGGCCATGGCCAAACTGGGTGCCCGGGACCGGGCCCAGCTCGTCGTCATCGCGTACGAATCCGGGCTGGTCCGTCCGAGGATGGAGTGAACTCCACCCGGCGTACTGCGCCGGGAGTAGCCGACGCAGAAGGAAATGGACCTGGGGCCTATGAATCGGGCCCCGATGATGGCTCAGGGTGTGAAGTGGGCGCGCACCTGCGTCCCGCCGAGCTTCTGCCGCTCACAGAAGAGAGACCCTGAACCCATGTCCTGGCTGTCCCGATTCAGCCTCGCGCAGCGGGCCCTGATAGGCCTCATGTCCCTCATCGCGCTGGTCTTCGGACTGATCGCGATACCCCAGATCAAACAACAACTGCTGCCCACCATCGAACTGCCCGTCGTCTCGGTGATCGCCCCGTACCAGGGCGCCTCTCCCGACGTCGTCGAGAAGCAGGTCGTCGAGCCCATCGAGGACAACCTCCAGGCCGTCGACGGCATCACCGGTGTCACCTCGACCGCCAGCGAGGGCAACGCCCTGATCATGGCGTCCTTCGACTACGGCACCGACACCAAGCGGCTCGTCACCGACGTCCAGCAGGCCGTCAACCGGGCCCGCGCCCAGCTGCCCGACGCCGTCGACCCGCAGGTCGTCTCGGGCTCCACGGACGACATCCCCACCGTCGTCCTCGCCGTCACCTCCAGCAAGGACCAGCAGGCGCTGGCCGACCAGCTGGACACGACGGTCGTCCCCACCCTGAAGGACATCGACGGCGTCGGCCGCGTCCAGGTCATGGGCGTGCGCGACCTCCAGGTCGCCGTCACCCCGAACGACGCGAAGCTCGCGAAGGCCGGCCTGAGCCCCGTCTCCCTCGGCCAGGCCCTGCAGGCCGGCGGCGCGACCGTCCCGGCCGGCTCCTTCGACGAGAACGGCGCCAACCGCACCGTCCAGGTCGGCGGCGGCTTCACCTCGCTGAAGCAGATCCAGGACCTCATGGTCACCGGCGAGGGCGTGAAGAAGCCCGTCCGCCTCGGTGACGTGGCCACCGTCAAGCAGCAGCCGGCCCCGGCCGACTCCATCACCCGCACCGACGGCCGGCCCAGCCTCGCCGTCGCCGTCACCATGGACCACGACGGCAGCGCGGTCGCCATCTCGAACGCGGTCGCGGACAAGCTGCCCGGCCTGCGCACCGACCTCGGCTCCGACGCCAAGCTCACGGTCGTCAGCGACCAGGGCCCCGCGGTGTCCAAGTCCATCAAGGGCCTGACCACCGAGGGCGCGCTCGGCCTGCTCTTCGCGGTCCTGATCATCCTGGTCTTCCTCGCGTCGATCCGCTCGACGCTGGTCACCGCGGTGTCCATCCCGCTGTCCGTCGTCCTCGCGCTGATCGTGCTGTGGACCCGGGGCCTGTCCCTGAACATGCTCACGCTCGGCGCGCTGACCATCGCCATCGGCCGGGTCGTCGACGACTCGATCGTGGTCCTGGAGAACATCAAGCGGCACCTCGGCTACGGCGAGGAGCGCAAGGAAGCGATCCTCGGCGCGGTGCGCGAGGTCGCCGGCGCCGTCACCTCCTCGACCCTGACCACGGTCGCCGTCTTCCTGCCGATCGGCCTGGTCGGCGGCATGGTGGGCGCCCTGTTCGGCTCGTTCAGCATCACGGTGACGGCGGCCCTGCTCGCCTCGCTGCTGGTGTCGCTGACGGTCGTGCCGGTCCTGTCGTACTGGTTCCTGCGCGCCCCGAAGGGCACCCCCGCGGACGCCGCGGAGGCCCGCCGCAAGGCCGAGGAGAAGGAGGCGGCCAGCCGCCTCCAGCGCATCTACGTCCCCGTCCTGCGCTTCGCCACCCGCCGCCGCGTCACCAGCGTGCTGATCGCGGTGGTCGTGCTCCTCGGCACGTTCGGCATGTCCGGTCTGCTGAAGACGAACTTCTTCGACCAGGGCGAGCAGGAAGTCCTCACCGTCAAGCAGAAGCTGAAGCCCGGCACCAGCCTCTCGGCCACCGACGCCCAGGCCCGCAAGGTCGAGGACCTGCTCGCCAGGACCAAGGGCATCAAGGACTACCAGGTCACCATCGGCTCCTCCGGCTTCCTGGCGGCCTTCGGCGGCGGCACCGACAGCAACCAGGCGTCGTACCAGATCATGCTGGAGGACTCCGCGTCCTCCGGCGACGTGCAGAAGCACCTCGAGGACGGACTGAAGAAGCTCCAGGGCATCGGCACGACCACCGTGTCCGCCGGTGACGGCTTCGGCAGCCAGGACCTCAGCGTCGTGGTGAAGGCGTCCGACCCGCGGTCCCTGCGCACGGCCTCCGAGCAGGTCCGCAGCGCCGTGGCCGGCCTCGACCACGTCACCGACGTCACCAGCGACCTCTCCCAGAGCGTGCCGCGGATCTCGGTCAAGGCCAACGCCAAGGCGGCCGCCGCCGGATTCGACGACCAGAAGCTGGGCGCCGCCGTCGCGCAGGCCGTGCGCGGTACGACGGCCGCCAAGGCGATCCTCGACGACACCGAGCGCGACGTCGTCGTGAAGTCCGCCAGGCCGGCCACCACCCTCGCCCAGCTGAAGAACCTGCGCCTCGGCCCGGTGAAGCTCGGTGACATCGCCACCGTGAAGCTGGTCGACGGCCCCGTGTCGATGACCCGCATCGACGGGCAGCGCGCCGCCACCATCAAGGCCCGGCCGACCGGTGACAACACCGGCGCGGTCAGCGCCAAGCTGCAGACGAAGATCAAGGCCCTGAAGCTCCCCGCGGGCGCCACGGCCGAGATCGGCGGCGTCAGCTCGGACCAGAGCGACGCGTTCAAGAACCTGGGCCTGGCCATGCTCGCGGCCATCGCGATCGTGTTCATGCTGCTGGTGGCGACCTTCCGCTCGCTCGCCCAGCCGCTGATCCTGCTGGTGTCCATCCCGTTCGCGGCGACCGGCGCGATCGGTCTCCTCGTGGCCACCGGCACCCCGATGGGCGTCCCGGCGATGATCGGCATGCTGATGCTGATCGGCATCGTGGTGACCAACGCGATCGTGCTGATCGACCTGATCAACCAGTACCGCGGGCAGGGCTACGGCATCGTCGAGGCCGTCGTGGAGGGTGGCCGCCACCGTCTGCGCCCGATCCTCATGACCGCCCTGGCGACGATCTTCGCCCTCCTCCCGATGGCCCTCGGGGTCACCGGCGAGGGCGGCTTCATCGCCCAGCCCCTCGCGGTCGTGGTGATCGGCGGTCTGATCTCGTCGACCCTGCTGACCCTGCTCCTCGTCCCGACGCTCTACACGATGCTGGAGCTGCGCAAGGAGCGCCGCGCGAAGAAGAAGGCGGCGAAGCGGGCGAAGAAGGCGGGCCTGCCCACCCAGGCGGAAGCCGACGCCGAGTCCGGCGAACCGGAGCCCGCACAGGTCTGACGGCCGTGGACACGGCAATGGGGCGCCCCGTGACTCACGGGGCGCCCCATTGCGCGTTGCCGCCTGTCAGGGCTACGGCAGCGCGAGCATGCGCTCCAGCGCCAGCTTCGCGAACGCCTCGGTCTCCTTGTCGACCTCGATGCGGTTGACCAGGTTGCCCTCGGCGAGGGACTCCAGGGTCCAGACCAGGTGGGGCAGGTCGATGCGGTTCATGGTCGAGCAGAAGCAGACCGTCTTGTCGAGGAAGACGATCTCCTTGCCCTCGGGGGCGAAACGGTTCGCCAGCCGGCGGACCAGGTTCAGCTCGGTTCCGATGGCCCACTTGGAGCCGGCGGGAGCGGCTTCCAGCGCCTTGATGATGTACTCGGTCGAGCCGACGTGGTCCGCCGCGGCCACGACCTCGTGCTTGCACTCCGGGTGGACGAGGACGTTCACGCCCGGGATGCGCGCGCGGACGTCGTTGACCGAGTCCAGGCTGAAGCGTCCGTGGACCGAGCAGTGGCCGCGCCACAGGATCATCTTCGCCGCGCGCAGCTCGTCCGCCGTCAGCCCGCCGTTCGGCTTGTGCGGGTTGTAGACGACGCAGTCCTCCAGGGACATGCCCATGTCCCGCACGGCGGTGTTGCGGCCCAGGTGCTGGTCGGGGAGGAACAGGACCTTCTCGCCCTGCTCGAACGCCCAGTCCAGGGCCCGCTTGGCGTTGGACGAGGTGCAGATGGTGCCGCCGTGCTTGCCGGTGAAGGCCTTGATGTCGGCGGAGGAGTTCATGTACGAGACCGGCACGACCTGCTCGGCGACGCCCGCCTCGGTGAGCACGTCCCAGCACTCGGCGACCTGCTCGGCCGTCGCCATGTCGGCCATGGAGCAGCCGGCGGCGAGGTCGGGCAGGACGACCTTCTGGGCGTCGGAGGTCAGGATGTCCGCCGATTCGGCCATGAAGTGCACACCGCAGAAGACGATGTACTCGGCCTCCGGGCGCGCGGCCGCGTCCCGGGCCAGCTTGAAGGAGTCGCCCGTGACGTCGGCGAACTGGATGACCTCGTCGCGCTGGTAGTGGTGGCCGAGCACGAAGACCTTGTCGCCGAGCTTCTCCTTGGCGGCGCGGGCGCGCTCGACCAGGTCGGGGTCGGACGGGGAGGGCAGGTCGCCGGGGCACTCGACGCCCCGCTCGCTCTTCGGGTCGGCCTCCCGGCCGAGAAGCAGGAGGGCGAGCGGAGACGGCTGTACGTCGAGCTGCGGGGTCTGGGCGGTGGTCACGACACGCACCCTTTCTACTTTTCGTCTAACTGACGCTATCTATCATAACCGGTTCACGTCACTTTGACGATGGCCATAACGTCCATGTGACATGAATCCCCCTCGGGTCTCCCACGGTCGCTGTCCGCGTCCACGGGCATGTGCGAGCATGAGAAGAGAAGCGAAAAGGCGACCACGCGAACGCCCGGCCCGGAATGAATCCGCAAAAACGCCGGTTGCACTGGTCGGCAAGCAGTCTCCGTACAACCCGGGAGAGATGTAGATGTCCGTATCGGACGAGACCAGCACCGTCACCGACGGCATCATCCTGACCGACGCCGCCGCGTCCAAGGTCAAGGCCCTGCTCGACCAGGAAGGCCGTGACGACCTCGCGCTGCGCGTCGCCGTCCAGCCCGGCGGCTGCTCCGGCCTGCGCTACCAGCTCTTCTTCGACGAGCGTTCGCTCGACGGCGACGTCGAGAAGGACTTCGGCGGCGTCAAGGTCGTCACCGACCGCATGAGCGCCCCGTACCTCGGCGGCGCCACCGTCGACTTCGTGGACACGATCGAGAAGCAGGGCTTCACGATCGACAACCCGAACGCGACGGGCTCCTGCGCCTGCGGCGACTCCTTCAGCTGAGCCGGAATCCGGCCACGGTTTGACGTAGGAAGGCGGCGGTCCCCACAAGGGGGGCCGCCGCCTTCGTATGTCCGGTTGCGTGTATCCGGCTTCTTGTCCTGTCCGGGCTAGCGGGCGGCTGACTGCGGTCGCAGGGCGCCCGGTTTCGTCCTCGGGACCGGCGTGCCGTCCGTGCCGGCCACCGTCCGGCCGCCGAGCGGCGCGTCCAGCCGTACGGTCCTCACGTACTGCTTGGCGATCAGGATGCACACCTTGTCCGGCCAGGGCTTCTCGGTCACGGCGACCGTCACCTGCCGGGGGCTCTCCCGCACCGACACCGCGTAGTCGGCGCACACACCGCCCATGAAGCTCACGGTCAGCTTCCCGTCGTCGGCGGTGTAGCCGTCCACCTTCACCTCACGCGTCTTCGTATGCGTCTTCGGCGACGACGGCGTCGGCTCGGGGGCCGGCGCCGAGGCGGCCGGCGACGGCGAGGCCAGATACGCCGGGTCGACGGCGGGATACGTCACCGTGAAGGCGTCCCGCGCCGACGGGCCCCGCACCTCGAACAGCCAGGACGGCACCAGCGTCTGCCGCCCGGCGACGGAGCGAGCGGCCAGGCCGAACACGGCCTTGTCCACGGTGGCCGTGCCGGCGGGCGGCGCGGCCGGGGACGCGTTGCACGGCTGCTCCAGCCGGTCCTTCAGCGGCACCGGGCGCGCACAGCCGCCGATGCCCATCCGGTGCCCGTGCCGCTGCGCCGCGTTCATCAGCGCCAGCGTCTTGTGCGCGCCCAGCACGGGGTACGAAGCCCCCTCGACCGGCGTCCCCAGCAGCCCGTGGCCGCCGACGACCGAGCCCTGTGTGTCGAAGGTCAGGCCGGTCGTCCAGCCGGAGGTGGGCAGTCCGCCCACCACGGGATCGGCGTTCACCACCCGCCGGGCGCCCATCACCTGGCTCGCGTCGGTCTTCGCGCCGTCCTGCCCGAGCGCCTTCAGCACGGGCGCGGCGGCCCGTGTCGCCGCCGCCGCGCTCACCGGGGCGCCGGCCGGGGCGCCCGGGTCCTGTACGCAGACGGCGACCTTCGCGCAGTCGTCGGTGCCGGGCGTATACCGGCTGAAGGTCCAGCTGCCCGGCGCGTCCCCGCTCACCCGCAGGGCCGGCCCGGAGCCGTCCTTGCCGCCGACCCGCCAGCCCTCTCCCTGGGCCACGGGCGTGCCGTCGACCCCGAGCGCCTCGGCCAGCCGGGCCACCGCGTCCGCGCCCACCCGGCCCCGCGGCGCGTACACCGCCGCCGAGCCGGGGCCGTCCGGCAGCTTCCCCGGGGCCGTGTACGTGGCGCCGTACGGATCCGGCTCACCGGGCGCGATGCCGGCCGTGCCGGACTCCGCCCAGCCGTCCAGGACGAGCGGCGGGGGAGTGCCGCCACCACCGGACGCGCCCGCGTCCGTACGGCCGCCCGGCCCTCCGCCCGCCGCGAGGTACGCGCCACCGCCCCCGACCAGCAGCACGGCAGCCGCGACGGAGACGACGGCCAGGGGAGTACGACGCCGCCCGGACACCCCCTCGGCGCGCTCGGGGTGCTCCGGGGCCCCGGGGTCCGCGGAGTTCTTGGGATGCTCCGGGTTCCCGGGGGCCGTGGAGTTCTTGGGGTCCGCAGCGTTCCTGGGGTCCTCGGGGTCCTCGGGGTCCGCAGAGCTCTTGGGGTCCTCGGGCCGCTCGGTGTTCACCGCATCGCTCCTCGCTGATTCGTGTCCCACGCCCCCGGCACGGGGGACGGTGATGGGACGCGCGAGGCGAGCGCACGGTTCCCGCCGGTGCGCTCCCGGCTCAGTCGCCGTAGTCGGACATGGAGTCCAGCAGCCGGGCGGACCGTGCCGGCACGGACACTCCGTGGATCAGCGACGGCGGTACGGGACGCGCCGCCGGGTGCTCGGGAGCCGCCCAGCGCCGGGACATCCGGGCGCAGTCGCCGCGCAGCGACGCGAGATCGCCTTCGAGGTCGGCCGGGGCGGGCGAGGTGACCTTGAGGTTCGTCATGACGGCACCGTAGGCGCGCGGAGTGCCGCGAAGAAAGGTCTACTATCGGGTAGTTTTGCCAGCTTCAGTGGCCGTCGCCGAGCGGGTAGCGTGAACTGTCAACCGTCTCCCGTCTTTCCACCACTCCTCCAACGAGCGCTGACGCGCGCGTTTCACTCATCCGCAGGAGAATGTCCGTCGTGCGCATCGCAGTCACCGGCTCCATCGCCACCGACCACCTCATGACCTTCCCCGGACGCTTCGCCGACCAGCTCGTCGCGGACCAGCTGCACACGGTCTCGCTCTCCTTCCTGGTCGACAACCTGGACGTGCGCCGGGGCGGCGTCGGCGCGAACATCGCCTTCGGCATGGGCCAGCTCGGCACCCGGCCGATCCTGGTCGGGGCCGCGGGCTTCGACTTCGACGAGTACCGGGGCTGGCTGGAGCGGCACGGCGTGGACACCGAGTCGGTCCGGATCTCCGAGACCCTGCACACCGCCCGCTTCGTGTGCACCACCGACGCCGACCACAACCAGATCGGCTCCTTCTACACCGGCGCGATGAGCGAGGCCCGCCTCATCGAGCTGAAGACCGTCGCCGACCGCGTCGGCGGCCTCGACCTGGTCCTCATCGGCGCCGACGACCCGGAGGGCATGCTCCGCCACACGGAGGAGTGCCGCTCCCGGAACATCTCGTTCGCCGCCGACTTCTCCCAGCAGATCGCCCGGATGGAGGGCGAGGAGATCCGGATACTGCTGGACGGGGCGACGTTCCTGTTCTCCAACGAGTACGAGAAGGGCCTCATCGAGTCCAAGACGGGCTGGAGCGGCGCCGAGATCCTGTCCAAGGTCGGCCACCGCGTCACCACGCTCGGCTCGCGGGGCGTGCGGATCGAGCGGGACGGCGAGGACCCGATCGAGGTCGGCTGCCCCGACGAGGAGCGCAAGGCCGACCCCACGGGTGTCGGCGACGCCTTCCGTGCGGGGTTCCTCTCGGGGCTCGCGTGGGGTGTCTCGCTGGAGCGGGCGGCTCAGGTGGGCTGCATGCTGGCGACGCTCGTCATCGAGACGGTGGGGACGCAGGAGTACCAGCTGCGGCGGGGGCACTTCATGGAGCGGTTCACCAAGGCGTACGGCGACGAAGCCGCCGAGGAAGTCCGGACTCACCTGAGCTGACGCGTACGGGTGCTCGCGGGGCCGCACATCGGCACGGCCCCGCACGCCTCGCTCTCTCAGCAGGCGCCCTTCGGCCTCTCAGCCGGCGTCCCCCGGTCTCTCAGCCGGCCCCTCGCTCTCTCAGCCGGTCCGTCGCTCTCTCAGCCGGTCCGTCGCTCTCTCAGCCGGTCCGGCGGACCACGTAGGCGCTGCCCCTGTCCGCCGGTTCCTCGCCCACGTACTCCTGGCCCCGCATCTCGCACCACGCCGGGATGTCCAGGCGGGCCGCCTCGTCGTCGGAGAGGACGCGGACCGTTCCTCCGACCGGCACGTCCCCGATGACCTTGGCCAGTTCGATGACCGGGATCGGGCACCGCTTGCCGAGGGAGTCGACGACCAGTTCCTCCGTCCGGCCCACGTCGGCCGGGGCCGGGGCCGGGGCGCCCAGCTTCTCGCGGACCCCGGCCACGGCCGCCGGCAGGACGTCCAGGAAGCGCACCACGTCTTCCTCGGCCGTCCCGAGCGGCAGCGACACCCGGACGTTGCCCTCGCTCAGCACGCCCATCGCCTTCAGCACATGGCTGGGCGTCAGGGTGCTGCTCGTGCAGGAGGAGCCGGAGGAGACGGAGAAGCCGGCCCGGTCCAGCTCGTGCAGCAGGCTCTCCCCGTCGACATAGAGGCAGGAGAAGGTGACGATCCCCGGCAGCCGCCGTTCCGCGTCACCCACCACCTCGACGTCCGGCACCAGCTCGGGCACCCGGGTCCGGATCCGCTCCGTCAGCTCCCGCAGTCGTACCGCCTCCTGGGCCGCCTCGGCCCGTACGGCCCGCAGGCAGGCGACGGCCGCCACGATCGCCGGGATGTTCTCGAAGCCGGCCGCGCGCCCCGACTCCCGTTCGTCGGCCGGGCCTTGGGCGGCGAAGCGCACGCCCTTGCGCACGACGAGCAGCCCGACCCCCGAGGGACCGCCCCACTTGTGGGCGCTGCCCGCCAGCAGCGACCAGTCCCCCTCCACCGGACCCCATCCCAGCGACTGCGCGGCGTCCACCAGCAGGGGCACGCCGGCCGCCCGGCAGGCCTCGGCCACCTCGGCCACCGGCTGTACGGTGCCCACCTCGTGGTTGGCCGACTGGAGACAGGCCAGCGCGGTGTCCGGCCGGAGCGCGGCCGCGTAGGCCGACGGGGTCACCGCTCCCGCCCGGTTGACGGCCACTCGGGTGACAGTTCCGCCGTCCTTCTCGGACGACTCCGCCGCATGGAGGACGCAGGAGTGTTCGACGGCTGACACGATGAGGTGGCTCCCCACCCGCCGCCGCCCGGCCAGCGCTCCCGCGATCCCGGTGTGCACGGCGCGGGTCCCCGACGACGTGAACACCACCTCGTCCGCCCGGCACCCCACCGCCTCCGCCGCCGCCTCCCGGGCCGCGTCGAGCAGCATCCGGGCCCTGCGCCCCTCCCGGTGGAGACGGGCGGGATCCGCCCACCCCTCGTCGAGGGAGGCCAACAGCGCCTGACGGGCTACGGGATGGAGGGGAGCGGCGGATGCGGCGTCGAAGTAGGACACACAGCAACGTTAAGTCTTCGGTGGGAGCGGCGGGCAAAGGGGCGCGGGGACCGCGCTGACATGCGGCTCCGCCGCGGGCGCGACCAGCCACGACGGACGCGCACCCGCCGCTCCAAACCGCCACAACCCGAGTTATTAGGACCCCGATCTCACCCCAACAGGGTGACAGGCGTCGTGTGTGCCCCCCTCCCCGCGAACCCTCGGAGAGCGTCGGCTAGGGTTTGGTCCGCATAAACATCCAAACCCCTGCCCGTCGCAGGGCGGCGACCGACCAGCGAGAAGGCCGCAGCCGACCGCGCGGGCGAGACTCTCGGGAAGGCGCTACGTGAGTCCCAACGGCTCCGACCGCTCGCCGCGGCGCCCGATGCGGCGGAAGCTGCTGCAGGCACTGACCGCGGGCCTGGTCCTGGCGACCGCAACCGGTTGCACATACAAGGACTTCCCCCGCCTTGGCATGCCCACCCCGACCACGGAAGAGGCTCCGCGGATCCTCTCCCTGTGGCAGGGCTCCTGGGCTGCCGCACTGGCCACCGGCGTGCTGGTGTGGGGCCTGATCCTGTGGAGTGCTTTCTTCCACCGGCGCAGCCGCACCAAGGTCGAGGTACCTCCGCAGACCCGGTACAACATGCCGATCGAGGCCCTGTACACGGTGGTCCCGATCATCATCATCTCGGTGCTCTTCTACTTCACGGCCCGGGACGAGTCGAAGCTTCTCAGTCTCACGGACAAGAAGGCCGACGTCACGGTCAACGTGGTCGGCTTCCAGTGGAGCTGGGGCTTCAACTACATCGAGAGCGTGCCGGGTTCCACCGGTGACGCCAAGACCGACAAGAACCTGGACGCCATTCCGGACCGGTTCAAGAAGGACTTCCCGGCGAACGCCGGCGGTGTCTACGACGTCGGTACGCCCGGTACGCGCAACCCGCAGACCGGCAACCCCGGTCCGACGCTGTGGCTGCCCAAGGGCAAGACGGTCCGCTTCGTCCTCACCTCGCGTGACGTCATCCACTCCTTCTGGGTGGTGCCGTTCCTCATGAAGCAGGACGTCATCCCGGGCCACACCAACGCGTTCCAGGTGACGCCGAACCAGGAGGGCACCTTCCTCGGCAAGTGCGCGGAGCTCTGCGGTGTCGACCACTCCCGGATGCTGTTCAACGTGAAGGTCGTCTCCCCCGAGCGCTACGAGCAGCACCTCAAGGACCTCGCCAAGAAGGGGCAGACCGGTTACATTCCCGCCGGCATCGCGCAGACGAGCCACGAGAAGAACCGGGAGACGAACAACCTGTGAGCATCCTCAACGAACCCCAGGGTGCCGCCGCAGCTGAGGACTCGTACGAGAACGAGCTTCCGGTCAGGCGCAAGCAGCCCGGCAATGTCGTGGTGAAGTGGCTGACGACCACCGACCACAAGACGATCGGCACGCTGTATCTGGCGACGTCGTTCGCGTTCTTCCTGATCGGCGGCGTGATGGCGCTGCTCATGCGCGCCGAGCTGGCCCGTCCGGGCCTGCAGATCATGTCGAACGAGCAGTTCAACCAGGCGTTCACGATGCACGGCACCGTGATGCTGCTGATGTTCGCGACGCCGCTGTTCGCGGGCTTCGCGAACTGGATCATGCCGCTGCAGATCGGCGCGCCCGACGTGGCGTTCCCGCGGCTGAACATGTTCGCCTACTGGCTCTACCTGTTCGGCTCGACCATCGCGGTGGGCGGCTTCCTCACCCCGCAGGGTGCGGCCGACTTCGGCTGGTTCGCCTACTCCCCGCTGTCGGACGCGGTCCGTTCGCCGGGCGTCGGCGCCGACATGTGGATCATGGGTCTGGCCTTCTCCGGCTTCGGCACGATCCTCGGTTCGGTCAACTTCATCACCACGATCATCTGCATGCGTGCCCCGGGCATGACCATGTTCCGCATGCCGATCTTCGTGTGGAACGTGCTGCTGACCGGTGTCCTGGTCCTGCTGGCCTTCCCGGTGCTGGCCGCCGCGCTGTTCGCCCTGGAGGCGGACCGCAAGTTCGGAGCCCACGTCTTCGACGCGGCGAACGGCGGAGCCCTGCTATGGCAACACCTCTTCTGGTTCTTCGGCCATCCAGAGGTGTACATCATCGCGCTGCCGTTCTTCGGCATCATCTCCGAGATCATCCCGGTGTTCTCCCGTAAGCCGATGTTCGGCTACATGGGCCTGATCGCCGCGACGATCGCGATCGCCGGTCTGTCCGTGACGGTGTGGGCCCACCACATGTACGTCACCGGTGGTGTGCTGCTGCCGTTCTTCTCCTTCATGACGTTCCTGATCGCGGTGCCGACCGGTGTGAAGTTCTTCAACTGGATCGGCACGATGTGGAAGGGCAGTCTCTCCTTCGAGACGCCGATGCTGTGGGCGACCGGCTTCCTGGTCACCTTCACCTTCGGTGGTCTGACGGGTGTCATCCTGGCCTCGCCGCCGATGGACTTCCACGTCTCCGACTCGTACTTCGTGGTGGCCCACTTCCACTACGTGGTCTTCGGTACGGTCGTCTTCGCCATGTTCGCCGGCTTCCACTACTGGTGGCCGAAGATGACCGGCAAGATGCTCGACGAGCGCCTCGGCAAGATCACCTTCTGGACGCTGTTCTTCGGCTTCCACGGCACCTTCCTGGTCCAGCACTGGCTGGGTGCCGAGGGCATGCCGCGTCGTTACGCCGACTACCTGGCGGCCGACGGCTTCACCGCCCTGAACACGATCTCGACGATCAGCTCGTTCGTGCTCGGCATGTCGATCCTGCCGTTCCTCTACAACGTGTGGAAGACGGCCAAGTACGGCAAGCCGGTCAACATGGACGACCCGTGGGGCTACGGCCGCTCGCTCGAGTGGGCGACGTCCTGCCCGCCGCCGCGGCACAACTTCCTCACCCTGCCGCGGATCCGCAGCGAATCCCCGGCGTTCGACCTGCACCACCCCGAGATCGCCGCCCTTGAGCTGGAGCACGCCGGGCACGGCGCCATCGCGGGCGACAAGGAGGCCGGCAAGTGAAGATCCAGGGTCGGATGTTCATCTGGCTGAGCTTCTTCATGCTGATCATGGCCGTCGTGTACGGCGTGTGGTCGAAGGAGCCGGCCGGTACCACGGCGCTCTTCCTGGCCTTCGGCCTGTCGATCATGATCGGCTTCTACCTGGGCTTCACCGCCCGCCGGGTGGACGCCGGTGCGCAGGACGACAAGGAGGCCGACGTCGCGGACGACGCGGGCGAGCTGGGCTTCTTCAGCCCGCACAGCTGGCAGCCGCTCGCCCTGGGCGTCGGCGGCGCGCTGGCCTTCCTCGGCATCGCCGTCGGCTGGTGGCTGCTGTACTTCTCGGCACCGATCATCATGATCGGCCTGTTCGGGTGGGTGTTCGAGTACTACCGCGGTGAGAACCGCACCCAGTAACACGCGCTGAACGCACCGGGAGCCCGGACCCTCCGCCAGGAGAGTCCGGGCTCCTGCGTTTGCCAGAGTGTCTGTCCCCCGTATGGGTTACATAGCGCGCTCATAGGCTCTGCACCTCATAGCGTGATCATATGAACCACACTGCGCGGACCCGCGCCGTCGTCAGTTGCACCTTGCTGGTGACCGCCCTCGGCGCGGGCATGACCGCCTGCAGTTCGCACGGCAACACCCTGGCGGACAAGCCGTACGACGCAGCAGGCCAGATCTCCTTCAGCGGCCCCATCGACGCGGGCAAGCGGGCCGATCCGGACAAGCCCCTGGAGGTCACCGTCAAGGACGGTGACGGCCGCATCACGGACGTGACCGCCCAGGACTCCACAGGGCGCTATGTGACGGGCGAACTGACCGCCGACGGCAGCAGATGGCACAGCACCTCCCCGCTGGCCGCCAACGCCCACTACACGGTCCGGGTCAGCACCGAGGACGACGACGGCGCACCGGGCCGCAAGACGCTCGCCTTCGACACCACCAAGCCCACCAGCAAGAAGCGACTGGCCGTCACCTTCGGGCCGGACGCGGGCGAGTACGGCGTCGGGCAGCCCATCACCGCGCAACTCGACCAGGCGGTCAAGGGCAAGGCGCAGCGGGCCGTCGTGGAGCGCGGTCTCAGGGTGGACTCGGTGCCGGCCGTGCAGGGCTCCTGGTACTGGGTGAGCGACAAGGAACTCCACTACCGCCCCAAGGAGTACTGGCCCGCCCACGCCACCATCCAGGTCCACAGCAACCTGGACGGCGTCAAGGTCAGCGACCGTCTCTGGGGCGGCACGGCCAAGCCCCTGAAGATCACCACCGGGGACCGGATCGAGGCGGTCACGGACGCCGCCACGCACCAGCTGACGTACTACAAGAACGGCCAGGCGGTGAACTCGGTCCCGGTCACCACCGGCAAGCCCGGCTTCGAGACCCGCAACGGCGTCAAGGTGGTCCTGGAGAAGCAGTACTTCGTACGCATGAAGGGCACCACCGTCGGCATCGCCGAGGGCAGCGCCGACTCCTACGACCTGCCGGTCTACTACGCCACCCGGGTGACCTGGTCCGGCGAGTACGTGCACGCCGCACCCTGGTCCGTGGGCTCCCAGGGCTACGCGAACGTCAGCCACGGCTGCACCGGCATGAGCACCGGCAACGCCGAGTGGTTCTTCCAGAACATCCACGAGGGCGACATCGTCAAGGTGGTCAACTCGGGCGGCAACCAGATGGAGCCCTTCGGCAACGGCTTCGGTGACTGGAACCTCGACTGGGCCAAGTGGCGTTCCGGCAGCGCGCTCGTCAACGGCACCGCCGACACCTCGTCCCTGCAGAACTCGGCACGTCTGCAGCCGGCGGCCGCCTGACGCACTCAGGTGACGTGCCCAGGTGACGCACCCGGATGACGCACTCAGGGGCGCGAGGCTGTACCGACAGCCCTCGCGCCCCTGACCGTCATGCGCTCAGCAGCCTCTTCGTGCGCAGCAGGGAGGCCAGCGCCGAGGCGAACTCCACCGGGTCCACGGGCAGGGTGACCGCCGCGTCGGCGCGGCTCCACGTGGCCAGCCACGCGTCCTGGGGGCGCCCCATCAGCACCAGCACGGGCGGGCACTGGAACACCTCGTCCTTGATCTGCCGGCACACCCCCATGCCCCCCATCGGCACGGCCTCACCGTCGAGCACGCACACGTCGATGCCGCCCTTGTCCAGCTCCCTGAGCACCGCCCCGGGAGTCGCGCACTCCACGAACTCCACGAGCGGCACGTCGGGAGCCGGCCTGCGGCCGGCGGCCAGCCGCACCTGTTCCCGGGTGTTGGAGTCGTCGCTGTAGACCAGCACCGTGGCGGTCGGCTGCATTGTTCCTCCGAGAGACGTCAGCGTCGTACGGGCGGGACGGACGGGGCCGTTCGGGCGGATGTTACTCCCGTCGAAGTGTCCATGAACACCACGTCAACACCAGTTCGGCGGGCAGCAACACTCCGAACGGCACCCCCCGGAGTGAGCGCGAGATAAGCGACCGACATAATGTCGGTCGTGGCGACAGCAACGACAGTAGAAACCGGGCACGCGCACCCGTCGGTCAACCGGCCGAACCTCACCAGCGTCGGAACCATCATCTGGCTGAGTTCCGAGCTGATGTTCTTCGCGGCCCTCTTCGCGATGTACTTCACCCTCCGGTCGGTGACCGGACCGGCGCACTGGAAGGAGATGGCGCACGCGCTCAACGTGCCCTTCTCCGCGACGAACACCACGATCCTGGTGCTCTCCTCGCTCACCTGTCAGCTCGGCGTGTTCGCGGCCGAGCGCGGTGACGTGAAGAAGCTCCGTGGCTGGTTCATCCTGACCTTCATCATGGGTGCCATCTTCATCGGCGGTCAGATCTACGAGTACACCGAGCTGGTGAAGAAGGACGGCATCTCGCTGTCCTCGGACCCGTACGGCTCGGTGTTCTACCTGACCACCGGCTTCCACGGCCTGCACGTGACGGGCGGTCTCATCGCCTTCCTGCTGGTCCTCGGCCGCACCTACGCGGCGAAGAGGTTCACGCACGAGCAGGCGACCGCCGCCATCGTCGTGTCCTACTACTGGCACTTCGTCGATGTCGTCTGGATCGGCCTTTTCGCCACGATCTACCTGATCAAGTAGCCGGGACCGTTCCCGCACATCCAGAAGCACCGACGCAGAAGATCCTGACACCGGGGTAATCCGTGAAAAAGCTCTCCGCACGACGACGCCATCCGCTGGCGGCGGTCGTCGTCCTACTCCTCGCGCTGGCGGCAACTGGGGGGCTGTACGCCGCGTTCGCACCCGCGGGCAAGGCACAGGCCGATGAAACCTCCCAGTCCCTGACCATCAAGGAGGGCAAGAAGCTCTACGAGGTCGGCTGCGCCAGCTGCCACGGCACCGGTGGCCAGGGCTCCTCCGACGGCCCGAGCCTGGTGGGTGTGGGCGCCGCCGCGGTCGACTTCCAGGTCGGCACCGGCCGTATGCCGGCCTCCACCTCGCAGATGGCTCAGCTCCCGAGCAAGAAGACCATCTACACGCAGGACCAGATCGACCAGCTCGCCGCGTACGTGGCCTCGCTGGGCGCCGGTCCGACCGTGCCCACCAGCGAGCAGTACGGTCCTGACGGCGCGGACATCGCCAAGGGCGGCGAGCTGTTCCGCACCAACTGCGCGCAGTGCCACAACTTCACCGGTAAGGGCGGTGCCCTCACCCGGGGCAAGTACGCACCGAACCTCGAGGGCGTAGCGCCGAAGCACATCTACGAGGCCATGCAGACGGGCCCGCAGAACATGCCGTCCTTCCCCGACACCACGCTGTCGGAGAAGAACAAGAAGGACATCATCGCGTACCTCGACGCGGTCAACGGCAGCAAGACGGAGAACCCGGGCGGTCTGGAGCTGGGCGGCCTCGGGCCGGTCAGCGAGGGTCTGTTCGCCTGGATCTTCGGCCTCGGCGCGCTGGTCGCGGTCGCCGTCTGGGTCGCCGCTCGGACCGCAAAGGCCAAGAAGTCATGAGTAGCCAAGACATTCCAGAAGAGAACCTGCCCGCAGAGCAGGGCCACGCGCACGGCGTGGTGAGCGTCGCGGACGAGGAGAACCCGTTCGCCGACCCGGGGCTGGCGCCCCATGAGCACCGCATCCAGGACATCGACGAGCGGGCCGCCAAGCGGTCCGAGCGTGTGGTCGCCCTGCTGTTCACGGTGTCGATGCTGGCCACCGTCGGCTTCATCGCCTCGTACGTGACGATCCCGCGTGACAAGTCGGTCTTCGTCTTCCCGATCGGTCACCTCAGCGCGCTGAACTTCGCGCTGGGCCTGACCCTCGGTACGGCGCTGTTCTGCATCGGCGCGGGCGCGGTCCACTGGGCCCGCACCCTGATGTCCGACGCGGAGGTCGCCGACGAGCGCCACCCCATCGAGGCGTCCCCCGAGGTCCGCGCGAAGGTCTTCGACGACTTCCGCCAGGGCGCCAAGGAGTCCGCGCTCGGCCGTCGCAAGCTGATCCGCAACACGATGTTCGGTGCGCTGGCCCTGGTGCCGCTCTCCGGCGTCATGCTGCTGCGCGACCTCGGCCCGCTGCCCCACAAGACGCTTCGCCACACCCTGTGGGCCAAGGGCAAGCTCCTCGTCAACATGAACACCAACGAGCCGCTGCGTCCCGAGGACGTCGCCGTCGGTTCGCTGACCTTCGCCAAGCCCGAGGGCCTGGAGGAGACCGACGAGGACTTCCAGAACGAGATCGCCAAGGCCGCCCTGATGATCATCCGGCTCCAGCCGAACAACATCAGGGACAAGCAAGAGCTCGCTTGGTCGCACGAGGGCATCGTCGCGTACTCGAAGATCTGCACCCACGTGGGCTGCCCGATCTCCCTGTACGAGCAGCAGACGCACCACGTGCTGTGCCCGTGCCACCAATCCACCTTCGACCTCTCCGACGGCGGCCGAGTGATCTTCGGTCCCGCCGGTCACGCCCTGCCGCAGCTGCGCATCGGCGTGAACGAAGAGGGTTACCTCCAGGCTCTCGGTGACTTCGCGGAGCCCGTCGGTCCTGCATTCTGGGAGCGCGGATGAGTACTGCATCGAACGCATCGAATTCGTCCGCCGGCGCGGCGGGCACCTCGCGCGGTAAGGCTCCGGCCGGCGAGCGCATCGCCGACTGGGCGGACGGCCGGCTGGGGATCTACTCCCTGGCCAAGTCCAACATGCGCAAGATCTTCCCGGACCACTGGTCGTTCATGCTCGGTGAGGTCTGCCTCTACAGCTTCCTCATCATCATCCTGACCGGTGTCTACCTGACGCTGTTCTTCCACCCGTCGATGAACGAGGTGGAGTACCACGGCAGCTACGTCCCGCTCCAGGGACAGCTGATGTCCGAGGCGTTCAGCTCGACCCTGCACATCTCCTTCGAGGTGCGCGGTGGCCTGCTCATCCGGCAGATCCACCACTGGGCCGCGCTGATCTTCCTCGCCGGCATGTTCGTGCACATGATGCGCGTGTTCTTCACGGGCGCGTTCCGCAAGCCGCGTGAGATCAACTGGCTGTTCGGCTTCCTGCTGTTCGTCCTCGGCATGTTCACCGGTTTCACCGGTTACTCGCTCCCGGACGACCTGCTCTCCGGCACCGGTGTGCGCTTCACCGAGGGCGCGATCCTGTCCATGCCGATCGTCGGCACGTACATCTCGTACTTCCTCTTCGGCGGCGAGTTCCCCGGCCACGACTTCGTGGCCCGGTTCTACTCGATCCACATCCTGCTGCTGCCGGGCATCATGCTCGGTCTGGTCGTCGGCCACCTGATCCTGGTCTTCTACCACAAGCACACGCAGTTCGCGGGCCCCGGCAAGAAGGAGACGAACGTCGTCGGCATGCCGCTGCTGCCGGTGTACATGGCGAAGGCCGGTGGCTTCTTCTTCCTGGTCTTCGGCGTCATCGCGGCCATCGCGGCGGTCGCTCAGATCAACCCGATCTGGGCCATCGGCCCGTACCGGCCGGACCAGGTGTCCACCGGCGCCCAGCCCGACTGGTACATGGGCTTCGCCGAGGGTCTGGTCCGCTACATGCCGGGCTGGGAGATCAACTTCTGGGGCCACACGCTCGTCCTCGGTGTGTTCATCCCGCTGGTCCTCTTCGGCGTGGTCCTCGCGGCGATCGCGGTGTACCCGTTCATCGAGTCCTGGGTCACCGGTGACAAGAGCGAGCACCACATCCTGGACCGCCCGCGCAACGCCCCGACGCGTACCGCGTTCGGTGTCGCCTGGGTGACCGTGTACATGGTCGGTCTGGTCGGTGGTGGCAACGACCTGTGGGCCACCCACTTCCACCTGTCGATCAACGACGTGACCTGGTTCGTCCGGATCAGCTTCTTCGCAGGTCCGGTCCTCGCGTTCATCATCACCAAGCGGATCTGCCTCGGCCTGCAGCGCCGGGACAAGGAGAAGGTGCTGCACGGTCGCGAGACCGGCATCATCAAGCGCCTGCCGCACGGTGAGTTCATCGAGGTCCACGAGCCGCTCAGCCAGGAGCAGCTGCACACGCTCACGGCGCACCACCAGTACGAGCCGGCGCAGATCGGCCCGGCGGTGGACGAGAACGGCGTCGAGCGCAAGGTGAAGGGCAAGGAGAAGCTGCGCGCCAAGCTCTCCAACGCCTACTTCGGCGAGGACAACCAGATCCAGAAGCCGACCGTCGACGAGTACAAGGAGATCACGAGCGGCCACGGCCACCACTGATCCCCGCGTCGCCACGCCACGGCAGAAGGACCCCGTCCGGTTCCGGACGGGGTCCTTCTCCGTGCTCAGCCTGACTCTGTCGGGGATCTTGAGGATCCCCGGCGGGGCAGCATGATCAACGGGCATGCTCGGCTCTGTTCAAGGACCGATGCAGTTGTCGAGGTGCCCGTTGTCGCTCCGTGCCCGTTCTGGTGAGCAAGTCCCTTCTCTGACCGCGCGACCGCCTTCCAGAACTACCTGGACCAGCACGGAATCACCCGGCCGAGGTCTTGGCGGTCCGCCAGAGACTGAGCAGACCACCAAGATCCCCGACAGAGTCAAGCTCACGGGTGGATAGGGTGGTGTACGACGATCCACACCTGTGCACTCGACTGGAGCGGCTGATGAGCGCTGTGACCCCCGCTGGAGGCGACACCGCGGCGGGCCGTTCCTGGCCCGCCCTGCTGAACGGGCTGCTGGACGGCCGCGACCTGTCCGCCGACGAGACCGCGTGGGCGATGGACCGGATCATGCGCGGCGAGGCGACCGACGCCCAGATCGCCGGGTTCATGGTGGCGCTGCGGTCCAAGGGCGAGACGGTCGAGGAGATCATCGGGCTCGTCAGGACCATGTACGAGCACGCCAACGTGATCGAGGTGCCCGGCCCCGCGGTCGACATCGTCGGCACGGGCGGCGACGGCGCCAAGACGGTGAACATCTCCACGATGTCCTCGATCGTCGTGGCCGGCACCGGCGCGAAGGTCGTCAAGCACGGCAACCGCGCCGCGTCCTCCGCCTCCGGCTCCTCCGACGTCCTGGAGAAGCTCGGGGTCGACCTGAACCTGAGCCCGCAGCGCGTCGCCGAGGTCGCCGAAGAAGCCGGCATCACCATGTGCTTCGCGGTGAAGTTCCACCCCGCGCTGCGTCATGTCGCGGCCGCACGCGGCCAGTTGGGCATCCGGACGACCTTCAACGTCCTCGGTCCGCTGACCAACCCGGCCAAGGTGCGCGCCCAGGCGGTCGGCGTCGCCGACCCGCGCATGGCGCCCATCGTGGCCGGCGTCCTCGCCGAGCGCGGCAACTCCTCGCTGGTCTTCCGGGGCGACGACGGCCTGGACGAGCTGACGACCACGTCCACCTCCCGGGTCTGGGTGGTCCGGGACGGCAAGGTCACGGAGGAGGTCTTCGACCCGCGTGAGGTCGGCATCGGCCTCGTCCCCGTCGACGCCCTGCGCGGCGCCGACGCCGCCTACAACGCTCAGGTGGCACGGCGCCTGCTGGACGGCGAGCAGGGCCCGGTCCGCGACGCCGTCCTGCTCAACTCCGCGGCGGCCCTCGTCGCCCTGCACCCCACGGACGCCTCCCTGCCCGAGCAGCTCGGCGAGGGGATGGCCAAGGCCGCCGAGTCCATCGACTCCGGCGCGGCGAAGCGGACGCTGGAGCGCTGGATCGAGGCCACCCACCGCTGACTCCGGCCCCATGTGACGCACGGCGCAGTCCGGATGGCGGACTGCGCTGTGCGCGCCGAAGGCCGTGTGGCAGGATACGGATCAGGTCATGAGTGACAGTCATGAGGCCCCGGCCGACTGTCCGGCAACCCTCCGTCCGTGGCGGGGTGCCCCGGGTGAAGACCAGGTCGTAGGCAGCGAGGTCTACGGCAAGCGCGGACCCCTCACGCACTGTGAGAAGTGCGGGGCCAGGGGTCCTGGTCGTTCGAGGGAGCCTTCCGTGAGCAAGCGAATGCGATAGGGCCGCTGAGCCCCGCCTCCGCACCCCCTTTTTCTCTTTTCACCTTTCTGTGCCACTGCGCACCGCGCTTGAGCATGCCCGCTCGCGCGGTGACTCCGGCCTGCCTCACGGGAGTTCGCCATGTCTGTCTTCACCGCTGCCGCCGACCAGTCCGTTTGTACCCCGCTGCCCGTTCTGGGCCGGGATGTCACCGTGCCGCTCGTCACCGGCGGCGAGGTCACGTACGCCGCGCTCGACTACGCCGCCAGCGCCCCCGCCCTCCAGCGCGTCTGGGACGACGTCGCCGCGTACGCCCCCTACTACGGCAGCGTCCACCGCGGCGCCGGCTACCTGTCCCAGCTCTCCACCGACCTGTTCGAGAACGCCCGCCGCACGGTCGCCGAGTTCCTCGACTGCCGCGCCGCCGACCAGGTGGTCTTCACCCGCTCGACCACCGACTCCCTGAACCTCCTGGCCCGCGCGCTCCCCGCCGGCTGCCAGGTCTTCGTCTTCGAGACCGAGCACCACGCCTCGCTGCTGCCCTGGCAGGACGCCCAGGTCACCTACCTCGACGCGCCGAGCACCCCGCTCCGGGCCGTCGAGACCCTGGAGCGTGCCCTCGTCGGCCGCACCGTGTCCGCCGAAGGGGGCGACGGCCCGGCCCTGGTCTGCGTCACCGGCGCCTCCAACGTCACCGGCGAGCTGTGGCCGGTGCGCGAACTGGCCGCCGCCGCGCACGCGCACGGCGCCCGGATCGTCCTGGACGCCGCCCAACTGGCCCCGCACCACCCGGTGTCGGTCACGGACCTGGACGTCGACTGGGTCGCCTTCTCCGGCCACAAGCTGTACGCGCCCTTCGGCTCCGGTGTGCTGGCCGGCCGCGCCGACTGGCTCCGGGCCGCGCAGCCGTACCTCGCGGGCGGCGGCGCGAGCCGCGCCGTATCCCGTCGCCAGGACGGCGGGGTGGACGTGGAGTGGCACGAGAGCGCGGCCCGCCACGAGGCCGGCTCCCCGAACGTCATCGGTGCCTACTCCATCGCCTCCGCCTGCAAGGCGCTCACCGAGGCCGGTTTCGACTCGCTCGTCGCCCGCGAGGAGCACCTCATCCGCACGGTCCGCGAGGGCCTCGCCGAGGTCCCCGAGGTGAAGGTCCTCTCCCTCTTCGGCGACGACGCCCCGCGCGTCGGCGTGATCTCCTTCGTCGTGGAGGGCTGGAACAGCTCCCACTTCGCCGCCGCCCTCTCCGCCGAGTACGGCATCGGCGTCCGCGACGGCCTGTTCTGCGCCCACCCGCTGGTGCGCACCCTCCTCGGCACCGACCCCCAGACCCAGGGCGAATGCGGCGCCCCCGAGGCCACGCCGGGCGAGAAGTCCCTGAACGCCATCCGCGTCAGCTTCGGCGCGGGAACCCCGGACGAGCACGTCGAGCGCTTCGTGAACGCGGTGCGGGAACTGGTCACCGAGGGTGCGAAGTGGCAGTACCGCACGGAGGAGGGCCGCTGCGTCCCGGCGGTGTGACCTGCTGATCCAGCCGACGTGCGGGTCATGTACCAAGGGGCGCGGGTGAGCCCGTGCCCCTCGGAAGCCGAGGTGGCCCCTCAGCCGTCCAGCCCGATGGAGAAAGCGGCCTCCAGGTCGTGCTGCGAGTACGTCCGGAACGCCACGTGCGTGTCCGTCGCCTCCACACCCTTGATCTTGCTGATCCGCCCGGGGATGACGTCCGCCAGGTCCTCGTGCTGCCGCACCCGCACCATCGCGATCAGGTCGTACGTACCGGTGACGGAGAAGACCTCGCTCACGGACTCCAGCGAAGCGATCTGCTCCGCGATCTCGGGGATCCGGTCCACGCTGGTCTTGATCAGGACGATCGCGGTGATCACGGCTGGTTCTCTCCCTTGGGTGCCGGAGCCTGGGCGGCCCTCACTCTAGCCCGCCCGTCTCCCCCCACCACCCTTCTGAGGACGCCCTTCGGGCCCTTCCCCCTGCCGTAGCGCACCCACGCGTAACCGAAGCCGAGGCCGAAGCCGACGACATGCGCCAGGTAGGCCACCCCCGGCCCCTGCGGTGCGCGGCTCGCCGCGAGCCACTGCAGGGCGGCCCAGAACGGCAGCACGATCCAGGCCGGGAAGCGCAGCGGCAGGAAGAACAGGAAGGGGAGGAGACTGGTGACACGGGCGCGCGGGAACAGGTACAGGAACGCACCGAGGACCGCCGAGATCGCCCCGGACGCGCCGACCAGCGACTGCGGGGAGCTCGCGTTGGCGGCCGCGTACCCGAGCAGGGCCAGGTAACCGCAGCCGACGTAGAAGAGGGTGAACTCCACCCGGCCCATCCGTTCCTCGGTCATCACCCCGAAGACGAAGAGGAAGAGCATGTTGCCGAGCAGGTGCACCCAGCTGCCGTGCACGAACAGGGCCGTGGCCGGGGCGAGGGCCTGGCCCAGGGGTGCGCGGAACAGCTCGGCCGGGATCACCCCCCAGTGCCGGAAGTACGCGCGCTGCGCGGCGGCCAGCGCGTTCCCGGAACCGTACGTCGGTGTGAGCCCGGAGGCCGGGCCCAGGACGAAGATCAGACAGCACAGGGCGATGAGGAGGTACGTCATCGGTGCCGTGGTGCCCCGGACGGCCCTGGACGTCCGGCCGGCTGTCGTGGTCGCGTCGCTGATCATGAATACAGAGCATGACGTAACCGGACGCAGTGGCACAGACCGCCTCGCCGCCGTGGACGGACGGGCGACGAGGAGCCGCCAGGCCGTAGGGTTACGACCCACACGCGTCGGGGAGCGGCGCGCGCCGGCCCGAGAAGGAAGCGAACAGTCACGATGACGGTACCCCTGCCGACCGCCACCACCCGGTGGCGCTGCACCCTCTGCGGCAACCTCACCCGTTTCGACGTGACGCGCGTGTCCAAGGTCGTCGAGTACGTCCACCTGGACCTCGCCGGTGAGCCGAGCGTCGAGGAGCGCGAGGTCGTCAGTGAGACGATCGAGTCGGTGCGCTGCCGCTGGTGCAACGCGGTGGATCAGGTGGAACTTGTGGACAGGCCGGGTGCCGGCTCCTGAGCGGAGCGGGCCCCGTCGAGGTATTGGGGTGTGACGGATGGTGGAGAGCGCGGGCGGGGGGCCGGGCGACGGCACCGCCGAGGTGCTTGACCGTCCGCTGCCCGACGGCGTGCGCCGGCGGGTCGTGCAGATCGTCTCGGACGCCTTCGGCGGCCTGACCGTGGCCGAACTGCCCACCCAGTTGCGGCAGTACGCCCGGTTCACCCCGAACCGGCGGGCCAAGTTCGCCGGGAACGCGATGGCGGCCGCGCTGGAGACCGATCCGCTGTTCCGGCAGCGGATCGGGGAGAAGTTCAAAGAGGCGCAGCCGGAACTCTCCGGCGCCCTGGACTCCGGCTCCCCGCCCCCGGCCGCGGACCCGCTCGACGTGGCGGCCGCGGCCTACGTACTGCGGCCCACGGGCTGGGTGAAGCTGGTCGCCGCGGCCGGTGAGGAGGCCCAGCGGGCGGACGCCGAGCGGGCCGACGAGGAGAGCCGGGCCGAACTGGAGCGGCTGCGCGAGGAGCTGACGCAGGCCCGCGAGCAGACCCGGGCCGAGACCGAGCGGCTGCGCGCCGAGCTGGACGCGGCGAAGAGGGAAGCGGAATCGCTTCACCGCAAGCTGCGGTCCGCCCACAGCGACATGAAGCGCGGGGAGGCCGCGCTGCGCAAGATCCAGGGCGAGATCGAGGCCGTACGGGCCGAGGGGCAGGCGCAGGTGTCCGCCGCCGAGAGCGAGTCCCGGCGGCTCAAGGCCCGGCTGGGCGAGGTGGAGGCCGTGCTGGAGGCCACCCGCCGGGCCTCCCGCGAGGGCCGCAGCGTGGAGGACATGCGGGTACGGCTGCTGCTGGACACCGTGCTGGAGGCGGCCCAGGGGCTGCGGCGCGAACTGGCGCTGCCGCCGGTCTCCGTGCGCCCGGCCGAGACGGTGGACGCGGTCGCACCGGGGCGGATGACCCCGAAGGACATCGCGGCCCGCGCCCTGTCCGAGAACGACCCCGCGGTCCTCGACCAGTTGCTGGCGCTGCCGCAGGCGCATCTGGTCGTCGACGGCTACAACGTCACCAAGACCGGGTATCCGCAGATGCCGCTGGAGAAGCAGCGGCTGCGGCTGCTGGGGCAGCTCTCCGCGCTCGCCGCGCAGACCGGCGCGGAGGTGACGTGTGTCTTCGACGGCGCCGAACTGGCCGCGCCGGTGCTGCTCGCGCCTCCGCGCGGCGTCCGGGTCCTGTTCTCGAAGCCGGGTGTCACGGCCGACGAGCTGATCCGGCAGCTGGTGCGCGCGGAGCCGCCGGGCCGTCCGGTGATCGTCGCCTCGACCGACCGGGAGGTCGCCGACGGGGTCGCCCGCGCCGGTGCCCGCCCTGTCGCCTCTGCGGTACTTCTCAAGCGACTGTCCTGAAGGTTCAACGGGCACATGCAATGCCCGAATTGGACCGATCTTCACGCAACGTAGCGTCAAGCGGACGTCACCCCTGGTGAGTTGTGTGCAAAGAATGCGGTGAGTGACGAGATTTTTTGCCGTGAGGATTTGAACTGATCACAACTAGGTCACTAGGGTCAGGCCTCGAACCTCCGAACGGGTGATCACTCACAAGAAGGAGTTCGTCCTCCGTGGCGTCCCATCGTCGACCCAAGCAGCCGAGCCGCACGCGTGTCACCGTGCTGACCACCGCAGCCGCCGCTGCCGTCGCACTCAGTGCGAACGCCGCCAATGCCGCGCCGAGCGCCAAGCTCAGCAAGGACGAGGTAAAGGCGAAGGTCGACAAGCTCTACGAACAGGCGGAACAGGCCACCGAGAAGTACGACGGGGCCAAGGAGAAGCAGCAGAAGCTGCAGAAGGAAATCTCCACCATCCAGGACAACGTCGCCCGCGGTCAGCAGGAGCTGAACAAGCTGCGCGACGGCCTCGGTTCGATGGCGACCGCCCAGTACCGCTCGGGCGGCATCGACCCGTCGGTCCAGCTCTTCCTGTCCTCGGACCCGGACAGCTTCCTCGACAAGGCGTCCACCCTCGACCAGTTGAGCGCCCAGCAGGTCGAGTCCCTGAAGAAGATTCAGGACAAACAGCGCGAACTCGCCCAGGAGCGGTCAGAGGCCACCGAGAAGCTCAAGGACCTCGCCACCACCCGCACCGAGCTGGGCAAGAAGAAGAACGAGGTCAAGGGCAAGCTCGCCGAGGCGCAGCGTCTGCTCAACACCCTGACGGCCAAGGAGAAGGCGGCCCTCGCCGCCGAGCAGGAGCGCGCCAACCGCTCCTCCACCCAGCGCCCGGACCTCGGCAACTCCACCGCCGCCTCCGGCCGTGCCGCCGCCGCGTTCTCCGCCGCGCAGAGCGTGATCGGCTCCCCGTACGTCTACGGCGCCTCCGGCCCCTCGTCCTTCGACTGCTCGGGCCTGACCTCCTGGGCCTACGCGCAGGCCGGCGTCTCCATACCGCGCACCTCCGAGTCGCAGGCCGGTATCGGGGCGCGCCTGTCCATGAGCCAGCTCCAGGTCGGCGACCTGGTGTTCTTCTACGGCGACCTGCACCACGTCGGCCTCTACGCCGGCAACGGCCAGGTGCTGCACGCCCCGCACACCGGCGCCGTGGTCCGCTACGAGTCGATCGGCAACATGCCGTTCCAGTTCGGCGTCCGCGTCTGATCGTTCACCCGAGCCGCTCATGGAGGCGCCCGATCGGGCGAATCCCGGCAACCGGAACTGACTCCTCGCCCCGCCCATGACCTGCGTCAGGGGCGGGGTGCCGCGTTCCCGGGGCCCTTCGCGGCTTTGGAGGGGGTCCCTTCGCACGGCTACTGTCTGGCGCGTTTCCCCGGCGCCCGGGTCTCCCCGTCCCCGGCGCCGGGGGACGGTACCTGTCGCCCAGCAGAAGGACTGCCGTGGGGTCCCATCGCCGTCTCGCCCCCTCCGGGTTCCACCGGGGGGCCTCCGCCCTGTGCGTACTGTCGGCCGCCGCCGGCACGTTCGGCGCCGTGTCCGCGCAGGCGGCGCCGCACACGGACACCCGTGCCGAGGTGGACCGCCTCTACGAGGAGGCCGAGAAGGCGACCCAGGCCTACGACAAGGCGGACGAGCGCGCCGGGGTGCTGCGCCGGGAGATCCGTAACGCCCAGGACCACATCGCCCGGCAGCAGCAGCGCGTCAACGAGCTGCGGGAGCGCCTCGGTTCGCTGGCCGGCGCCGAGTACCGCTCCGGTGGCATCGACCCGGCCGTCGCCCTGCTCTTCTCCCACGACCCCGAGGACTACCTCGACAAGGCCACCACCCTCGACCGCATCGACGCCCGGCAGGCCGGTCAGCTCAGGGAGTTGCGCTCCGCGCTGCGCGAACTCGCCCAGGAACGCGAGGAGGCGGCGGGCAGGCTCGACGAACTGGAGCGCAGCCGCACGGCGGTCGGCACGCACAAGCGGACCGTGGAGAGGAAGCTCGCCCGCGCCCGCCGGCTCCTCGCCTCCCTGCCGCCCGCCGAACGCGCCGCCTACGACCGGGCCTCCCGCTCCGGCCGCGTCGACCCGCTGGGCCTGACCGACACCGCCGCTCCCGGTGGCCGCGCCGCGGCGGCCCTCGCCGCCGCCCGCTCCGCGCTCGGCCGCCCCTACGTGTGGGGCGCGAACGGCCCCTCCGGCTTCGACTGCTCGGGCCTGATGCAGTGGTCGTACGCGCACGCCGGGATCCAGCTGCCGCGCACCTCGCAGGAGCAGCGGTTCGCCGGCCGGCAGATCCCGCTCTCCCAGGCACGCCCCGGCGATCTGGTCGTCTACCGCTCCGACGCCAGCCATGTGGCGATGTACGCGGGCCACGGCCAGATCATCCACGCGCCCTACCCCGGGGCGCCGGTGCGCTACGACCCGGTCGGGATGATGCCGATCTCCTCGGTGACCCGGCCCTGACCTGCCCCCGTACGCCGTACGATCGGGAAATGGCTGTTCGTGCAGGGGCGCGGGGGACGCGGCGGGCGTGGCGCCTGGCCGTGGCGGGGCTCTGCCTGCTCCTCGTGCCGCCCCTGACGGGCTGCGGGGCACGCGGGGCGGGCGACACGGCGCAGGCCCAGGTGCAGCGGGTGCTGGACCGGAGGGCGGCGGCCCTGCTCCACCACGACGAGACGGCGTACGACGCGACCGGCAGCCGCACCCAGTACGCCCGGCTGACCGCGCTCCCGCTGGCCTCCTGGCGCTACCGGGTCACCACCGTGCACCGCGGGAGCGCGGGCGCCACCGCCGACACCGAGCTGGACTACCGGGTCGCCGGCTACGACACGGTCCCGGTCAGCGTCCGCCGCACCGTCACCCTCGGCCGCACGGCCGACGGCGCCTGGTACGTCACCGGTGACAGACCCGCGGGCGCCTCGGGGCAGCAGCTGTGGGACCAGGGGCCGTTGACCGCGTTCAAGGGCGCGCACAGCCTGGTCCTCGGGGCCGGCCAGAACAGCGGCGAGCTGCGCACGTACGCCCGGCTCGCGGACCGCGCGGTGCCGGCCGTCTCCGGGGCGTGGGGCACCGACTGGACCCGGCGGGTCGTCGTCCTCGTACCGCGCACCCTGGACGGCATGGCGGGCCTGCTCGGCGCCCCCGCCTCCGACTACCGGGGCATCGCCGCCGTCACCACCGGCGAGGCGGGAGGATCGGGGCAGGCCCCCGCGGACCGGGTGGTCGTCAACCCCGAGGCGTACGTGGCCCTCGGCGGGACCGGCAAGCAGGTCGTGCTCACCCACGAGACCACGCACGTGGCCACCCGGGCGCACACCACCGCCGCCACCCCGCTGTGGCTCTCCGAGGGCTACGCCGACTGGATCGGCTACCTCGGCACCGGCCGCACCCCCACCGAGGCCGCGCCGGAACTCGCCCGCGCCGTCCAGGACGGCCAGACGCCCGCACAGCTCCCCTCCGACAAGGCCTTCGGGTTCACCAGCGACCCGACCCGCCTCGCACAGGCCTACGAGGGCGGCTGGCTGGCCTGCCGGATGATCGCCGACCAGTGGGGCCAGGCCCGCCTCGGCGCCTTCTACCGCTCCGTCGGAACCCACCGGCAACGGCCGGGCGCGGTCGAGGCCGCCCTGAAGAAGGTCCTCGGCACCACACCGAAGGAGTTCACCGCGCGGTGGCGCGCGTACGTGCGCGCGCAGCTGACCTGAGCAAGCGCGCCGGCCGGGGCGCGCAGGAGGCCGTGACGAGCGGGGGAACCGTGGAGCACCACAGGCGGCGGCAGGCCGAAAGGGCCGCGGTGACCAGCAGGCCGTTGCGCAGGAGCAGCAGCGTGATGCCGTAGGCGTCGCTCACCACCACGTGCGAGAAACCGAGCGGGAACTCCAGCACCGTCACGAAGGAGGCCGCCACGACCATGAGCACGGGCGCTCCCATCGGGCTCGCGCGAAAGCACAGGCACACCGCGGCCAGCCCGACCAGCCACACCAGGTACTGCGGGCTGATCACCCTGCTCGTGACCGTGAACAGCAGCACCGCCGTGAAGGCCGCGTCCGCGAGCGTGTGCGGGGCCGTCCGCGTGGCACGCAGCCGCCACAGCAGCAGCCACGCGAAGGCGAGCCCGGTCAGCGCCAGCGCGGCGGTGCCGACCGGTGCGACGTACGGGCCGAGGAACTCGATCGACCCGTAGTTCAGCAGGACCTCGCCCCGCCAGCCGAAGTGCCGGGCCACATGGAAGACCAGCGCGCCCACCGACTCCACCTCGGTGCCGCGGTCCCGCTGGAAGGTGAGGAAGGCGAACGAACCCGGCATGGACACCGCGAACAGCGCCGCCGGTCCGGCCACGGCCACCGCCGCCGCCCCCCACGCCCGCAGCCGGAAGGAGCCCGCCAGCAGCAGCGCCGGCCACACCTTCAGCAGCGCCCCGAGCCCGGCCAGCGCCCCCAGCACCCGCGGATGCCGTACCCCCGCGAGCAGCGCGGCCACGGCCACCGCGGTCACCATCACGTCGTAGCGGGCGTACACCGTCGGGCCGAGCAGGGCCGTGCCCACCGTCCACACCCAGGCGCCGCGCGCCGACCGGCCGGGACGCCTCGCCGTGCGGCGCAGCAGCGCCAGCACGGTCAGGTCGGCCAGGAGGGCGAGGACGTAGAAGGCGCATGGGTAGCCGAGGAACGGCAGCAGGCCGGGGGAGAGGATCGCGAGCGCGGCGGCCGGCGGGTACTGCCAGGTCACGTCGTCCAGCGGAAACGTGCCCTGGCGCAGCACCTCGTACCAGCCCTGGTAGATCACCGACACGTCGGAGGTGACGTCCGGGCCGGGGAAGACGAACACCCGGAACACGAAGAGCAGCAGCGCCGCGCGGGTCACGCACCAGGTCGCGAGCAGCCACGCCTGGGACCGCCCGGCGCCCTTCGTCTCCACGTGATCCCCTGCCGTCCGACTACCGGGTCCAGGCACTCATGATGTCCTGCCCCGCCGCGAGCCTGCCGACGGACCCGGCCGGGCGGGGCAGGGGACGCCCGATTGGGTAGGGTCGGCGGCGATGCACAAGACGCTCGTGGTGACCAACGACTTCCCGCCCCGCCCCGGCGGCATCCAGGCCTTCCTGCACAACATGGCACTGCGCCTGGACCCCGGCCGGCTGGTCGTCTACGCGTCCACCTGGAAGCGCACCCCGGAGGGCGTCAGGGCCACGGCAGAGTTCGACGCCGAGCAGCCCTTCACCGTCGTACGCGACCGTACGACCATGCTGCTGCCCACCCCCGGTGCGACCCGGCGGGCGGCCGGGCTGCTGCGCGAGCACGGCTGCACCTCGGTGTGGTTCGGGGCGGCGGCACCGCTCGGCCTGATGGCGCCCGCGCTGCGCAGGGCCGGCGCCGAGCGGCTGGTCGCCACGACGCACGGGCACGAGGCCGGCTGGGCCCAGCTGCCCGCCGCCCGGCAGCTGCTGGGCCGGATCGGCGAGTCCACGGACACGATCACCTACCTCGGCGAGTACACCCGCTCCCGCATCGCCACGGCCCTGAGCCCCGCCGCGGCGGACCGGATGGTCCAGCTGCCGCCCGGGGTCGACGAGAAGGTCTTCCACCCCGGCTCCGGGGGCGAGGAGGTGCGCGAGCGGCTCGGCCTCACCGACCGGCCGGTCGTCGTCTGCGTCTCCCGCCTGGTGCCGCGCAAGGGCCAGGACACCCTCATCCGGGCCCTGCCCCGGATCCTGGCCGCCGAGCCGGACGCCGTGCTCCTGATCGTCGGCGGCGGCCCCTACGAACAGGATCTGCGCCGTCTGGCCCGCGAGAGCGGCGTCGACTCCTCGGTCCGCTTCACCGGCGCCGTCCCCTGGTCCGAGCTGCCCGCCCACTACGGCGCCGGCGACGTCTTCGCCATGCCCTGCCGCACCCGCCGCGGCGGCCTGGACGTGGAGGGCCTCGGCATCGTCTACCTGGAGGCGTCCGCCACGGGCCTCCCGGTCGTCGCGGGCGACTCGGGCGGCGCCCCGGACGCGGTCCTGGACGGCGAGACCGGCTGGGTCGTACGGGGCGGCTCCCCCGAAGAGACCGCCGACCGCATCGTCCCCCTGCTGGCCGACCCCGAACTGCGCCGCAGAATGGGCGAACGCGGCCGCCGCTGGGTCGAGGAACGCTGGCGCTGGGACCTGCTCGCCGAGCAACTGAAAATCTTGCTCTAGGGCAGTCTCCCAAGGGGCGCGGGGAACTGCGCGACCAGCCACGGTAGACCCGTACCCGCCAACGGTGATGCCTCGCCACCCCCTTGGGCGACCAAAACACCCCAACCCCCTTGGCGGACCGCGTCAATCCGCACATGCTGCCAACATGTACAGCAAACCTGACGCACCATCAGCTGACGAGACGTCACATCCTGGGCCTGGCCGCACTGCAGACCGCCGCCACCCTCGGCCTCACCCGCATCGGACTCACCTCCGCCCACTCCGCCGAGCCCGCCGCCGGCGAATCCGCCCCGGCCATCGTCGTCGGCTCCGGCTACGGCGCGGCCGTCGC
The DNA here is from genome assembly GCF_043201585.1 of Streptomyces sp. NPDC048297. Classification (NCBI taxonomy): domain Bacteria; kingdom Bacillati; phylum Actinomycetota; class Actinomycetes; order Kitasatosporales; family Streptomycetaceae; genus Streptomyces; species Streptomyces sp. NPDC048297. The sequence continues at coordinate 33,503 of NZ_JBICZA010000020.1, read as the reverse complement.
CGCCCTCCGCCTCGGCCAGGCCGGCATCCGCACCCTCGTCCTGGAGATGGGCCGCCTGTGGGACACCGCGGGCGGCGACGGCAAGGTGTTCTGCTCCACCACCGCCCCCGACCAGCGCTCCATGTGGCTGCGCACCCGCACCGAAGCCCCGCTGGCCACCTTCCTGTGGCTGGACGTCGTCAACAAGGACATCGGCGCCTACCCCGGCGTCCTCGACCGCGTGCACTACGACCACATGTCCGTGTACGTCGGCCGGGGCGTCGGCGGCGGCTCGCTGGTCAACGGTGGGATGGCGGTCACCCCGGTGAGGTCGTACTTCGCCGAGCAGTTCCCGGCCGTCGACGCCGACGAGATGTACGGCACCTACTTCCCGCGCGCCCGCGCCATGCTCGGCGTGAACACCGTCGACCCGGCCTGGTTCGAGTCCACGCAGTGGTACCAGTTCGCCCGCACCTCCCGAAAGGCCGCCGCGAACGCGGGCCTGAAGACCACGTTCGTGCCGAACGTCTACGACTTCGGCTACATGCGGCGCGAGGCCGCCGGCACGGCGACGAGGTCCGCGCTCGCCGGCGAGGTCATCTACGGCAACAACCACGGCAAACGCAGCCTCGACAAGACCTATCTGGCCGCCGCCCTCGGCACCGGCAACGTCACGATCCACACCCTGGAGAAGGTCAAGGCGATCACGCGGGCGAACGACGGGTCGTACCTCCTGACCGTCGACCGCATGGACACCACCGGCAAGGTCGTGGAGACCAAGCAGTACAACTGCACGTACCTCTTCCTCGGCGCCGGCAGCCTCGGCACCACCGAACTCCTCGTCCGCGCCCGGGACACCGGCGCCCTGCCCGACCTGGACCCCGCCGTGGGCGCGGGCTGGGGCACCAACGGCAACACCATGCTGGGCCGCGCCAACCACGTGTGGGACACCGTCGGCGCGAACCAGGCGACCATGCCCGTCCTGGGCATCGACGACTGGGCCAACGCCGACAACCCGGTCTTCGCCGAGATCGCCCCGCTGCCCACGGGCTTCGAGCACTGGGTCAGCCTCTACCTGGCGATCACCAAGAACCCCGAGCGGGCCACGTTCACGTACGACCGCTCGTCGGGCGCGGTGAAGCTCGGCTGGACGGCCGCCCAGAGCGCGGTGTCGGTGGCCATGGCGAAGAAGCTGTTCGACCGGATCAACCTGGCCAACGCCACGATCTACCGCTACGACCTGTTCGGCTCCACGAGCAGGATCTTCGCGGACGACTTCACCTATCACCCACTGGGCGGCTGCGTCCTCGGGAAGGCGACCGACGACTACGGCCGGGTGAAGGGGTACTCGCGCCTCTACGTCACCGACGGCTCGCTCGTGCCCGGCTCGATCGGCGTGAACCCCTTCGTCACCATCACCGCGCTCGCCGAACGCACGATGGCGCGGGTCCTCGCCGAGGACACCGCGCCATGACGCTCCGTCACCAACCCTGCGGACAGGGCGACTTCTCCGCGCAGGCGGACTACTTCGCGCAGGCCGACTACTTCGCGTAGATCGCCTCGATCTCGTCCGCGTAGTCCTTCGCCACCACGTTCCGCTTGAGCTTCAGCGACGGGGTGAGGTGGCCCGACTCCTCCGAGAACTGGGAGGGCAGAATGCGGAACTTCCGCACCGATTCCGCCTTCGACACCGCGGCGTTGCCGTCGTCGACGGCCGCCTGGATCGCGGCGTTGAGATCCGGGTCGTCCTTCAGCGACGCCGCGGTGGAACCCTCCGGCTTGCCGTGCTCGGCCGCCCAACGGCCCAGGAACTCCTCGTCGATGGTGATCAGCGCGCCCACGAACGGCCGCGCGTCGCCCACCACCATGCACTCCGCGACCAGCGCGTGCGCCCGGATCCGGTCCTCGATCACCGCCGGGGCCACGTTCTTGCCGCCCGCCGTGACGATGATCTCCTTCTTGCGGCCGGTGATCCTGAGGTAGCCGTCCTCGTCGAGGGTGCCGATGTCACCGGTGTGGAACCAGCCGTCGGCCAGCGCCTCCGCGGTCGCGGCCGGGTTGTTCCAGTACTCCTTGAACAGGTGCTCGCCGTGCAGCAGGACCTCGCCGTCGTCCGCTATGCGCACCACCGAGCCGGGCAGCGGCTGACCGACCGTGCCGATCTTCTGCCGGTCCCACGGGTTGAACGCGGTCGCCGCGCAGGACTCGGTCAGGCCGTAGCCCTCCAGCACCGTGAAGCCGATGCCCCGGTAGAAGTGGCCGAGCCGCTCGCCCAGCGGGGCGCCGCCGGAGATGGCGTACTCGCCCCGGCCGCCGAGGACCGCGCGCAGCTTGCTGTAGACCAGCTTGTCGAAGACCTTGTGCTTGATCTTCAGGGCCAGGGGCGCGCCCGAGGGGGTGTCCAGCGCCTTGCTGTACGCGATCGCGGTGTCCGCCGCCTTGTCGAAGATCGCGCCCTTGCCGTCCGCCTGCGCCTTGGCCCGCGCGGTGTTGTAGACCTTCTCGAAGACGCGCGGCACACCGAGGATCAGCGTCGGCCGGAACGCGGCCAGCTCGTCGGCGAGGTTCTTGACGTCCGGGACGCAGCCGAGCTTGATCGGTGCCATCATCGGCGCGACCTGCACCAGCCGCCCGAAGACGTGCGCGAGCGGGAGGAAGAGGAGTACGGAGCACTCACCGGTGCGAAACAGCGGCCGCAGCCGCTCGACGATGTTGCCGCACTCGGCGAAGAAGCTGCGGTGGCTCAGCACACAGCCCTTGGGGCGCCCGGTCGTACCGCTCGTGTAGACGATCGTCGCCGCGTCGTCGGCCTTGGCGAGCGAGCCGCGCTCCTCCACGGTCGCGTCCGAGACGTCCTGGCCGAGCCGGGCCAGCTCCTCCAGGCCGCCCGCCTCGATCTGCCAGACGTGCTTGAGCTCGGGCAGCGTCTCGCGCACCGCGTCCACCGCGGCGGCGTGGGTGTCCAGCTCCACGACGCACGCGGTCGCGCCCGAGTCGGACAGGATCCACTGGACCTGCTCCGGCGAGCTGGTCTCGTACACCGGCACCGTGACCGCGCCCGCGCACCAGATGGCGAAGTCCAGCAGCGTCCACTCGTAGCGGGTGCGGGACATCAGGCCGATCCGGTCGCCCGGCTGCACGCCGGCGGCGATCAGACCCTTGGCCGCGGTGTGCACCTCGGCCAGGAACTGCCGAGCCGTGACGTCGTGCCAGGCGCCACCGGCCTTACGGGCGATGACGGCGACGTCGGGGTGCTGCGCGGCGTTTCTGCGGACGATGTCGGTCAGGTTTCCGTCCGCAGGGACCTCGTACAAAGCCGGAAGGCTGAACTCGCGCAAGACTGCTGCTCCTCATAGGGCGCCGGCGCCACGACACTGTGTGATGCGACGGTGCGGTCCGCTCGGGCAGTGCTCCGGGCCCACATGCGCGGGGCACATGTCGATAACCGGAGCACGACTGGACGGCCCGGACGTTACCCGCCGGTATGGCTCCTAGGACAGGGGGTCCCGGTGAGATGTTCGCTGCGTCACACAGCTTGGCGTTCTTCGCGCACAGTAGTCCACCCCTTGACCAACCGGCCAGTAACCCCAGGTCGGTCCGCCACTGTTCACGCACACCGCACAGGCTTACGCTTCATCACCATGGCATCTACACCCACCGTCGATCCCAGGACCCGGGTCCACGTGGTCAGCGACGTGCACGGAAACGCCCGCGACCTGGCACGGGCCGGCGAGGGTGCGGACGCCCTGATCTGCCTCGGTGACCTCGTCCTCTTCCTCGACTACGCCGACCACTCGCGCGGCATTTTTCCCGATCTGTTCGGCACGGGCAACGCCTCCCGCATCGTCGAGCTGCGCACCGCCCGCCGCTTCGAGGAGGCCCGCGCGTTCGGCGCCGGGCTGTGGGCGGGCCTCGGCACCGACCGGCGCGGCGCCATCGAAAAAGCGGTGCGCAGACAGTACGCCGAACTGTTCGCCGCGTTCCCGACCCCGACGTACGCCACATACGGAAATGTCGACATGCCCCCTTTGTGGCGCGAGTACGCCGGACCCGGCACCACCGTCCTGGACGGCGAGCGGGTCGAGATCGGCGGCTGGACCTTCGGCTTCGTGGGCGGTGGCCTGCGCACGCCGATGCGCACCCCGTACGAGATCGACGACGAGGAGTACGCGGCGAAGATCGAGGCCGTCGGCGAGGTCGACGTGCTGTGCACCCACATCCCGCCGGAGGTCCCGGAGCTGGTGTACGACACCGTCGCGCGCCGCTTCGAGCGGGGCAGCCGCGCCCTGCTGGACGCGATCCGCCGCACCAGGCCCCGTTATTCACTGTTCGGGCACGTCCACCAGCCGCTGGCCGCGAGAATGCGGATCGGCGCCACCGAGTGCGTGAACGTGGGGCACTTCGCCGGCACGGGCAAGCCGTGGGCGCTCGAATGGTGAGCCCGCAGGGCGGGTGGGAGGCAGATGGCGCGCGGGTGCCGGACAGGTGGGGTCATGGGGGGTGAAGGCGGCAGGTCGGTGGCGCGGTAGCCTTCACGCTGCACACTCTTCGGTCCGCGTCTGGAGGAGCCACGGCGATGGCGGAACACACCAGTTCGAGCATCACGATCGAGGCGGCCCCGGCCGATGTCATGGCGGTGATCGCCGACTTCGGGCGTTACCCGGACTGGACCGGCGAGGTCAAGGAGGCCGAGGTCCTCAAGACCGACGACCGGGGCCGCGCCGCGCAGGTCCGCCTCGTCATGGACGCCGGGGCCATCAAGGACGACCAGACCCTCGGCTACACCTGGACCGGGGACAACGAGGTGTCCTGGACGCTGGTGAAGTCCCAGATGCTGCGCTCCCTCGACGGCTCCTACATCCTCAAGGCGGCCGGCGCGGACACCACCGAGGTCACCTACCGGCTCACCGTCGACGTCAAGATCCCCATGCTGGGCATGATCAAGCGCAAGGCCGAGAAGGTCATCATCGACCGGGCCCTGGCGGGCCTGAAGAAGAGGGTCGAGTCGGGGCAGTAGGCCCTGCGCCCGGGTGCGCGCGACTCCGTTACCGTTCAGCCTCATGCGCACCATCCTGATCACGGGCCCCGGCGGCAGCGGTCGTACGACGGTGGCCGCCGCCACGGCGGCCGGGGCCGCCCGCGAGGGCGCCCGCACCCTGCTGCTGAGCGCCGACCGCACGGACACCGCGGGTGCGGCGCTGGGCTGTGCGACGGGCGCGCGGCCGAGCCGGGTCACCGAGAGGCTGAGCGTGTGGCGGCCGGACGCGGTCGAACGGTTCCGGGAGGATCTCACCGCCTTCCAGGACCGTGCGGCGAGCGTCCTGGACCTGCTGGGCGCGTCGCGGCTGGACGGCGAGGAGGTCACCCCGCTGCCCGGCGCCGAGGAACTGTCCTTCCTGCGCGCCCTGCGGGACGCCGCGCTCTCCGAGCGGTACGACCTGCTCGTCGTGGACCTCCCGCCCCTCCCGGGAGCCCTCGCCCTGCTCGCCCTCCCCGAGGAGCTGCGCCGCTACCTGCGCCGGCTGCTGCCGCCCGAGCGGCAGGCGGCCCGCGCGCTGCGGCCCGTCCTCGGCCGGCTGGCCGGCGTCCCCATGCCCGCCGAGTGGCTGTACGAGACCGCGTCCCGCTGGGACGTCGAGCTGGCCGCCGTCGAGGCCGTCCTCACCGACCGGCACACCGCCGTACGCCTGGTCGCCGAACCCGGCCCGGCCGGCGCCGACGCCGTGCGCACCGCGACCCTCGGCCTCGCCCTGCGCGGCCTGCGCACCGAGGCCCTCGTCGCCAACCGGGTGCTGCCCGAGACCGTGCCGGACCCCTGGCTCGCGGGCCTGATCGCCCAGCAGCGCAAGACCCTGGACGAGTGGGCCGCGACGTACCGCGTGCACACCGTCGCGCACCTCGGCCGCGACCCCCGCGGCACCGACGACCTCACGGCGCTCGCCGTCCCCGGCGTCAACGACGGCCCCGCCCCGGTCGAGTGGCCGGTCGTCGCCGACCTCCCCCACTCACGGACCGCCCCGAGCGGGGAGCCCTCCACCGCCGCCGACGGCCACCTCGTCTGGCAGATCCCGCTGCCCGGCGCGATACGGGACGACCTCGACCTGGTACGGCGCGGCGACGAACTGGTGATCACCGCCGGCCCCTTCCGACGGATCGTGCCGCTCCCGTCCGCCCTGCGCCGCTGCACCGTCGCCGGTGCCGGGCTGCGGGAGGGCGAACTGCGGATCCGGTTCGTCCCGGACCCCGCGCTGTGGCCCGCCGGACGGTGATCCGGCTACCCCCGTTCGGGTAACGTCGAAGGTGCGAACCGTAGTCAGGAGTCCGCCATGAGCGAAGAGCGCCCCGTACCCGACCCCGACGACGAGGCGGCGGTCCCCCCTGCCGGAGCGGAGCCGGACTTCCGGAAGCAGGACTCCCGGGAACCGGACACCCGGAGGCCGGACACCCCCGAGCGGGACTCCCGGAAGCCGGACGCCCCCGAGCCGGGCGCCTGGGGGAAGGCGACCGACGTCGACGCCGACGCCTGGGCCACCGCCTGCGCCGAGGACCTCGCCGCCGAGCAGGCCCGCCGCCGCGCCGAGTACGGCCGGCCCCCGGGCTCGGCCGCCGAGGAACTGAAGAAGCTCGTGGACACGGTGGCCGACAAGCTGTCCGGCCTGCAGTCCCCGCTGCTCGGAGCCGTCGCAGGGCCCGCTGCCCAGCAGGTGGTGCGCCAGGTCGTCCAGCAGGCGAAGGCCGCCGTCGACCCCGTCATAGAGCGCAACCCCGACGTCTTCGACCACCTCGCCGCCGCCGGGAACGAGCTGCTCGCCGCCTACCGCTCCGCCGTCCAGGCCCACGAGCACCGCTGGACCACCGGCCCCGTCCGTCCCGGGGACGTCGGCGACGAGCCGCCCGGTCCCCGCCGCGACCGGGGCGAGGGCACCGGCCCGGGGGAACGCATCGATCTGGACTGAAGCCGTTGTGGGGCAAGGCCTCAGGTACGGTTGGCCGTAGCGGGGCTCGACCGAAACTGAGGGATTCATGGGACTCACCATCGGCGTCGACATCGGCGGCACGAAGATCGCGGCCGGCGTGGTCGACGAGGAAGGCAACATCCTCTCGACCTTCAAGGTGCCGACTCCCGGCACGTCCGAGGGCATTGTGGACGCCATCGCCTCGGCCGTGGAGGGAGCCCATGCCGGGCACGAGATCGTCGGCGTGGGCATCGGAGCGGCCGGTTATGTGAACCGGCAGCGCTCCACCGTGTATTTCGCGCCCAACATCCAGTGGCGCAACGAGCCGTTGAAGGAGAAGGTCGAGGCCCGCGTGGGCCTGCCCGTCGTGGTCGAGAACGACGCGAACGCGGCTGCCTGGGGCGAGTACAAGTTCGGCGCGGGCAAGGGCCATCGCAACGTCATCTGCATCACGCTCGGCACCGGCCTCGGCGGCGGCATCATCATCGGCAACAAGCTGCGCCGCGGACACTTCGGTGTGGCCGCCGAGTTCGGCCACATCCGCATGGTGCCGGACGGCCTGCTGTGCGGCTGCGGCTCGCAGGGCTGCTGGGAGCAGTACGCCTCCGGCCGCGCCCTGGTCCGCTACGCCAAGCAGCGCGCCAACGCCACGCCCGAGAGCGCCGAGATCCTCCTCGGCCTCGGCGACGGCACCCCCGACGGCATCGAGGGCAAGCACATCTCCATGGCCGCCCGCCAGGGCGACCCGGTCGCCGTCGACTCCTACCGCGAGCTGGCCCGTTGGGCCGGCGCCGGACTCGCGGACCTGGCCTCCCTCTTCGACCCCTCCGCCTTCATCGTCGGCGGCGGCCTCTCGGACGAGGGCGAACTGGTCCTCGACCCCATCCGCAAGTCCTACAAGCGCTGGCTGGTGGGCGGCAACTGGCGACCCGTCGCCGACGTGATCGCGGCCCAACTGGGCAACAAGGCGGGCCTGGTGGGCGCGGCCGACCTGGCGCGCGAGCCGGACCCGATCATGTAGCCACTTCCAGGGTTCCCTGCGCCCCGTGAGGGGCGCGGGGCTGTATCACCATGCGGCTCCGCCGCGTGGGCGCGACAAGCCACGACGACGCGGCAGTTACGCACAGACCCCGTGCCCCTCCCCATCGGCGTACATTGATCCACATGTCGCCGCTCCCCAACTCCCGTACAGAGCCCGACGGTTCCGCGACGATCCGCGTCCTCGGCTACAACATCCGCTCGATGCGCGACGACACGACCGCCCTGGCCAGGGTGATCTCCGCCTGCGCCCCCGACCTGGTCCTCCTCCAGGAAGCCCCGCGCTTCTTCCGCTGGCGCAAGAAACTCGCCCGCCTCGCGGCCGCCTCCGGGACCGTCGTCCTCACCGGCGGAGCCCCCGCCGCGGGCCCCGCGATCCTGTGCTCGCTGCGCGCCACCGTGGAGCGGACGGAAGACGTCCTCCTGCCCCTCACCCCCGGCCTGCACCGGCGCGGCTTCGCCACCGCCGTCGTACGGTTCGGTGCGGCTCGCGTGGGCGTGCTCAGCTGCCATCTGTCGCTGCGGAAGGACGAGCGCCGCCAGCAGGCCGGCATGCTCCTCGACCGCCTCGCCGGGATGGGCGTGGAGCACGCCGTCGCCGGCGGCGACCTCAACGAGCGCCCCGACGGCCCCTCGTTCCGCCTTCTCGCCGACGCCCTCCAGGACTGCCGGGCCACGGCCCCCTGGGGCGGCGAACAGACCTCCACGTCCACCGACCCGCACCAGCGCATCGACGCCCTCTTCGCGACCAAGGGCATCGAGGTCCTCGGCTGCGGGGTGCCCCTGGAACAGCCCGGGATCACCCCGGGCGACCTGAGGGCGGCCACGGACCACCTTCCCGTCCTGGCCGCCCTCAGGGTGCCCGCGAGCGAGAACCCGCCCGCGAGGTAGAACGTGCCCGCGAGCGAGAACCCGCCCGCGAGGGAGAACCTGTCCGTGAGGTATACCCGCCCGCGAGCCGTAACGTGCCCGCGCGCCGGAACGCCTCAGACGACAGCCCCGCGCCCGGGGTCGCCGTCCTCGTCGTCGTCCGTCCGCATCCGCGTCACCAGCGTCACGAACCCGCCGAGGAACCCGCCGACGCCGAGGGTCGTCAGCCACCAGGTCATCTGCCAGCCGAGCAGCACCGCCAGCAGAAGCAGCAGCGGCCCGCCGACCACCCCGAGCCAGGCGAACCGGGCGGTGGTGTCGGCGTACGGCAGCGGGGGCGGCTCGGGCGGCACGAAGTGGCCCTCGTCGTCCTCGCCGAGGTCGTCGTCGGACGGTTCCGCCACGGTGAAGTCGCGTGGGCCGGTGCCGGGCGCGAACGAGACCGAGCTGCCCAGCGGGCGGGCCGGCCGTGGTTCCTCGGCGGCCTCGGCGGCCTCGGCGGCCTCGGAGGCATCGGATGCCTCGGGGGCGTCGGCACCCTCGCCGGGGGTCTCCATCTCGGGCAGCGCGAGATTCTCGACCGGCCTGAACGGCCGGGCACCCGGCGGGTCCGGGGGCTCGTCGCCGTACCCGGCGACGATCGCCTTCCACGCGGCGTCCTCGTCGAACGGCACCTCCTGGTCGTCCGGCTCGCGATCCTCGCGGTCGGAGTCGTGCTCAGCCAACTGCGGCCGTCCCTTCCTTGCCGAGAGTGGGTGCGAGCCGGCCGATGAAGGCGAGGCTCTCCTCGAAGATCCGGTCCGCATCGTTGTCCAACGTCGCGACGTGGTAACTCTGTTCCAGCACGCTCTCGGTCACGTCCGTGGACGACACCCGGCTCAGCACCCGGGCCGAGTCGGCCGCCGGGACCACATGGTCCTGGGCGCTGCGCAGCAGCAGCAACGGCTGGGTGACCTGGGGCAGCTCGCCGTCCAGCCGGCGCAGGAACTGCCGCAGGGAGTGCGCCGCGTGCAGCGGCACCCGGTCGTAGCCCAGCTCCGCCGCGCCGCCCTTGGCGATGTCGCTGGCGATCCCCTTCGTCGTCCGCACGAGGTGCCGGGCCACCGGAAGGGCGTACGCCGACAGGCCGTGCACACGGTTCGCCGGGTTGACGACCACCACTCCCGCGACCTTCTCGCCGTGCCTGGCCGCCAGTCGCAGGGCCAGCGCCCCGCCCATCGACAGGCCGCCCACGAACACCCGCGAGCAGCGCTCACCGAGCAGCCGCAGCGCGCGGTCCACCTCCGCGTACCAGTCCTGCCAGGTGGTGACCTGCATGTCCTCCCAGCGGGTGCCATGTCCGGGCAGCAGCGGAAGAGACACGGTCAGGCCGTGTGCCGCGTGGTGCTCCGCCCAGGGGCGCAGCGACTGGGGCGAGCCGGTGAAGCCGTGACAGAGGAGGACACCCACCTCACCGCCCTGGTGGCGGTACGGCTCGGCTCCGGGAAGAACCGGCACCTTTCGGACTCCTGTCCTGAGGGGGCCTCTCCTGTCCTGTTCCTGGGAGAGACGTGAAGAACGGGCGGATGTGCTTCACCGTACGCGACCGCACTGACACCGACCAGGGTCGTCGGAGTCATTGACGGCGGTCCGGGTTAAGGTCTGATCTACGGAAACGGGAGGCACGCGGGTGTTGTACGGCACGATGAAGGTCGCCATCGGAGGGCCGCTGAAGGTCGCCTTCCGGCCCTGGGTGGAGGGTCTGGAGAACATTCCGGACGAGGGCCCCGCCATCCTGGCGAGCAATCACCTGTCCTTCTCGGACTCGTTCTTCCTGCCCACCATGCTCGACCGCAAGGTCACCTTCATCGCGAAGGCCGAGTACTTCACCACGCCCGGTGTGAAGGGCCGTCTCACCGCGGCCTTCTTCAAGGGGGTCGGCCAGCTTCCGGTGGACCGCTCCGGGGCGCGCGGTGCCGGCGAGGCGGCGGTCAAGAGCGGCATAGAGGTGCTGGAGCGCGGCGAGCTCTTCGGCATCTACCCGGAGGGCACCCGCTCGCCCGACGGCCGCCTGTACCGGGGCAAGCCCGGCGGCCTCGCGCGCGTGGCGCTCGCCACCGGCGCACCGGTCATCCCGGTAGCGATGATCGACACCGAGAAGATCCAGCCGCCCGGCAAGGTGATGCCGAAGCTGATGCGGCCCGGCATCCGGATCGGCAAGCCGCTCGACTTCAGCCGCTACCAGGGCATGGAGCACGACCGGTTCGTGCTGCGGGCGCTGACCGACGAGGTCATGTACGAGATCATGAAGCTCTCCGGCCAGGAATACGTCGACATCTACGCGACCGCCGCCAAACGGCAGATCACGGAGGCGGCGAAGGCGGCCAGGGCCGCGGAGAAGAGCGAGAAGCACGAGCAGGACGAGAAGAAGCAGGCGGACGCCTAGCGGGGAGTCCGCGGGAGTTCGGGGGATTCCGGGGGATCGGGGGGCGGTCGTGGCCAGGCGTGAGCGGGTCATGCGGATGTCGGTCGAGCTGCCGCTGTGGCGCGCGCTCGCCGGATACCGCGTCCTGACGATGCTGTACGCCATCGGCCTGTGCGCCACCGCGTACTCCCGCTTCGCGCGCCCCCAGGTCGCGGTCGCCTACTACGCGGTCCTGGCCGTGTGGACGCTGGCCACCCTGCCCCGGGTGGCGAACGAGGCGAGCTGTACCAAGCGCTTCCTGGCCGCCGACCTCACCCTCGCCCTCACCGGCATCCTGCTCACCCCGGTCGCCGACAACCACGAGCGGATCGCGAGCGGCGGCCCGACCCTGCCGTCGATATGGACCGCCGGATCGGTGCTGGCCTTCGCCCTCAAGGGCGGCTGGCGCTGGGCCGCCTTCGCCTCCACGGCGGTCGCCGCCGCCAACCTGGTCGAGCGCGGCCACCCCGCCCGCGACACCGTGCACAACGTGATCCTGGTCTGGGTGGCCTCCATCGCGATCGGCTACGTCGTGGAGGTCGCCCGCGCCTCCGAGCGCACCCTCGCCCGCGCCCTGGAGATCGAGGCCGCGACCCGCGAGCGGGAGCGGCTGGCCCGCGACATCCACGACGGCGTGCTCCAGGTGCTGGCGATGGTGCAGCGGCGCGGCGCGGTCATCGGCGGCGAGGCGGCCGAGCTGGGCCGGATGGCCGGGGAACAGGAGGTGGCCCTGCGCACACTGGTCTCCGGTGGCCTGCTGCCCGTCTCCCGGGTCTCGCGGGACGCGGCCGACGGCGCGGTCGTCCGCGTGGTCGAGGAACCGGACGACGACGGCCCGCTCGACCTGCGCCCCCTGCTCGCCCGCTACGCCGGCGCCCGGGTCAGCCTCGCCGAGCCCGGCGCCCCGGTGCCGCTGCCCCCGGCCGCGGCACGGGAACTGGCCGCGGCGGTCGGGGCCGCCCTGGACAATGTGCGCGAGCACGCCGGACCGGACGCCAGGGCCTGGATCCTGGTCGAGGACGAGCCCGACGAGATCGTCGTCACCGTCCGGGACGACGGCCCCGGCATCCCCGAGGGCCGGCTCGCCCAGGCCGAGGGCGAGGGCCGGCTCGGGGTGGCCCAGTCGATCCGGGGGCGGCTGCGCGACCTGGGCGGCAGCGCCGAGCTGATCTCCGTCCCGGGGCAGGGCACGGAAGTGGAACTGAAGGTACCGAAGGGCGCCCGGCGGGCGCGGGGGAAGGCGGAGAAGCGATGACGCGGGAGCAGGACCCGATCAGGGTCATGGTGGTCGACGACCACCCCATGTGGCGCGACGCGGTCGCCCGGGACCTGGCCGAGTCCGGCTTCGAGGTGGTCGCCACCGCGGGCGACGGCGAACAGGCGGTCCGCCGCGCCAGGGCCACCGCCCCCGACGTCCTGGTCCTGGACCTCAACCTGCCCGCCAAGCCCGGTGTCCAGGTCTGCAAGGAACTGGTCGGCCACAACCCGGCGTTGCGCGTCCTCGTGCTGTCCGCGAGCGGTGAGCACGCCGACGTGCTGGAGGCGGTGAAGTCCGGCGCGACCGGCTATCTGCTGAAGTCGGCCTCCACCGAGGAACTCCTGGAGGCCGTGCGCCGCACCGCCGTAGGCGACCCGGTGTTCACCCCCGGACTCGCCGGCCTGGTTCTCGGCGAGTACCGGCGCCTGGCCGCCGAGCCCGCGCCCGCCCCCGACACCGACCGGCCGGACGCGCCCCGGCTCACCGAGCGGGAGACCGAGGTGCTGCGCCTGGTCGCCAAGGGCCTGAGCTACAAGCAGATCGCCGAACGCCTCGTCATCTCCCACCGCACGGTGCAGAACCACGTGCAGAACACCCTCGGCAAGCTCCAGCTGCACAACCGGGTCGAGCTGGTGCGGTACGCGATCGAGCGCGGCCTCGACGACGCGTGAAACGGCCTGGTCAAGCAGCTTCCTGACAATTCACCGGAATCGCCCTTCCTGCCTCTCCCCGTGTGACGCGAATCACCATTACCGTGACTGAGCGTCAGGCAACCGCGGCGAAGGGACATTTCCATGCGGGTCGGAGTACTGACCGGAGGCGGCGACTGCCCCGGGCTCAACGCCGTCATCCGGGGCATCGTCCGCAAGGGCGTGCAGGAGTACGGCTACGACTTCGTCGGCTTCCGGGACGGCTGGCGAGGTCCCCTCGAAGGCGACACCGTGCGCCTCGACATCCCCGCGGTGCGCGGCATCCTGCCCCGCGGCGGCACCATCCTCGGCTCCTCGCGGACCAACCCCCTCAAGACGGAGAACGGCATCCGCCGGATCAAGGAGAACCTGGCCAAGGAGGAGGTCCAGGCGCTCGTCGCGATCGGCGGCGAGGACACCCTCGGCGTGGCCGCCCAGCTGTCCGACGAGTACGGCGTGCCCTGCGTGGGCGTGCCCAAGACCATCGACAACGACCTGTCCGCCACCGACTACACCTTCGGCTTCGACACCGCCGTGGGCATCGCCACCGAGGCCATCGACCGGCTGCACACCACCGCCGAGTCCCACATGCGGGTCCTCGTCTGCGAGGTGATGGGCCGCCACGCCGGCTGGATCGCCCTGCACTCGGGCCTCGCCGGCGGCGCCAACGTCATCCTCATCCCCGAGCAGCGCTTCGACCTCGACCAGGTGTGCGCCTGGATCACCTCCCGCTTCAAGGCGTCGTACGCCCCGATCGTCGTCGTCGCCGAGGGCGCCATGCCGAAGGACGGGGACATGGTCCTCAAGGACCAGTCGACCGACTCCTTCGGGCACGTCCGCCTCTCCGGGGTCGGCGAGTGGCTGGCCAAGGAGATCGAGCGGCGCACCGGCAAGGAGGCCCGCACCACGGTCCTCGGGCACATCCAGCGCGGCGGCACCCCCAGCGCCTTCGACCGCTGGCTCGCCACCCGCTTCGGCCTGCACGCCATCGAGGCCGTGCGCGACGGAGACTTCGGCAAGATGGTCGCCCTGCGCGGCACCGACATCGTCCGCGTCCCGATCTCCGAGGCCACCGCCAAGCTGAAGACGGTGGACCCGGAGCTGTACCGGGAGGTCGGGGTGTTCTTCGGCTGACGGCCGCCCCCGGAGGCCGACCGGCTCAGGACCGGACCCCGGGCGGCCACAGGGCCGCCCCTGACCGGACCCAGGGCCACCCCTGACCGGCCCCCCCGGGCGGCTACACGGTCGTGCGGAGCAGCTGACCCATCAGCTCCCGCACGATCGCGGCCCCGTTCAGGCTCAGCACCGACTCCGGGTGGAACTGCACCCCGCCGAACCCGGGGCCGCGGACCGCGTGCACCTCGCCGTTCCCGGCCCGGCTCACCTCCACCCCGTGCGCGGCCAGCTCCCGCGCCGCCTCCTCGTCGCAGCGCGCCACGAAGCTGTTGTAGAAGCCGACGGTCTCCCGCCGCCCGAACAGGTCGATCGTGGTCTGCGCCCCCTGGTACGGCACCTCCTTCCGTACGATCTCCAGGCCCAGCTCCGCCGCGATCAGCTCGTGCCCCAGGCAGACCCCGAGGACACCGTGCCGGTGCTCCCCGATCACCCGGGCGGTCAGGTCCCGCAGGAACCGCATCTTCGGGTCGGCGAGATCCGAGGGGTCACCCGGGCCGGGGCCGAGCACCACCGGGCCCTCGTGGGCGAGCACCGCCTCCCGCAGCCCCGGCTCGTCGTACCGCCGCACGCTCACCTCCAGGCCGGACGAGCGCAGCACGTGCGCCAGCATCGCCGTGAAGGTGTCCTCGGCGTCGACGACCAGCGCGTGCCCGTCCAGGGCCGCGGCCCGCTCCCGCATCCGCAGCCAGAACGGCGCCAGCGCCGAGCGGCGCCCGTCCAGCGCGGCCCGCACCCGCGGGTCGTCCGCCAGCCGGGGCCGCGCCCGCTCCTCGCGCGGACGGGAAGGCCGTACCCCGAGGGCCGCCAGCACGCCCGCCGCCTTCGCATGGGTCTCCGCCACCTCGCCCGCCGGGTCCGAGCCGCGCACCAGTGTCGCGCCGACCGGGACGCGGAGCCGGCCGCCGTCACTGATGTCGGCGGTGCGGATCAGGATGGGGGAGTCCAGGGTCTGCGCCCCCGCGGAGTCCCGCCCGAGCAGCGCCAGCGCCCCCGCGTAGTACCCGCGCCCACCGACCTCGTGGCGCTCGATCACCCGGCACGCGTTCTGCACCGGCGACCCGGTGACGGTCGCCGCGAACATGGTCTCCCGCAGCACGTCCCGCACGTCCAGGGAGGACTTGCCGCGCAGCTCGTACTCGGTGTGCGCGAGGTGCGCCATCTCCTTCAGACGCGGGCCGACGACCACCCCGCCCATGTCGCCGACGGTGCACATCATCTTCAGTTCCTCGTCGACGACCATCGACAGCTCCTCGATCTCCTTGCCGTCGGCCAGGAAGTCCAGGAGGTGCTCCGGGGTCGGCCCCCCGGCCGGGTAGCGGTACGTCCCGCTGATCGGGTTCATGACGACCGTGCCGCCGGACATCCGCACATGCACCTCGGGGCTGGCCCCCACCAGCGTCCTCTCCCCGGTGTGCACCACGAACGTCCAGTACGCGCCCCGCTCGCCCTCCAGCAGCCGCCGGAACAGCGCCAGCGCGTCGGCGCGGCCGAACCCCGGGATCTCGCCCTCGTACGTCCGCCGGATCACGAAGTTCGCGCCCTCACCCCGGCCGATCTCCTCGCGCAGCACCCGCCCGACGATCTCGCGGTACTCCTCGTCGCCGACGTCGAAGCCCCCGCCCTCGACCCGCACCGCGTGGCCGGGCAGCGCCCGCAGCGCCTCGTCGAGCGGGATCTCGTACGACTCCTCGGGCGTCAGCACCAGCAGCGGGGTGCCGTCGTCGCGCACGTCGAAACCGCGCTCGCGGATCTGCCGGAACGGGACGAGCGCGAGGCCCTCGTCCGGCAGGCCGGCGAGGCGCTCACGGGCGGTGACGGGGCCGATCAGCAACTCCACCGTGTCCTCGGCACGGCCGGGGGTGCGGCGCCGGAGCAGGGCGAAGGGGCGGGGGTCGCACAGCAGGTCCTGGAGGTTCACGGGTCGGGCTCCTTCTCGATCGTCTGACGGAGAGGAACCGCCCCGGACACGCCGAAGGCCGCCCCTCGGGCGGCCTTCGCGAAGTCGAACGTACGCGCAGTCAGTGGGCCGCCGGATGAGCGGTCCACCACCAGTTCTGGATCGAAAGCGCGAACATGCGACGCACCCTACCGCACGGCCGCGACCGCTTGTCCGCACGGCCGCGACCGCTTGTCCGCACGGCTGCGACCGCGTGTCCGCACAGCCGCATGTCCGCACTGCGTATCCGGTGTCTCATTTGCTGGGCACGGGCAGGAAGGCACGACATCACCCCGTAATGTTGAGGTCGTGACCGTGAACGCTAAGACCAGCGCCAGCGCTGGCAACACCTGGCGAGACCTGCCCGCGGCGCAGCAGCCCGAGTACCCCGACACCGAGGCTCTGCGCGCAGTGATCGCGGACCTCGAGTCGTGTCCGCCGCTCGTCTTCGCGGGCGAGTGCGACCAGCTGCGCGCCCGGCTTGCGGCCGTCGCCAAGGGAGAGGCGTTCCTCCTCCAGGGCGGCGACTGCGCCGAGGCCTTCGACGCGGTGTCCGCGGACCACATCCGCAACAAGCTGAAGACGCTGCTCCAGATGGGTGCCGTCCTGACCTACGCGGCCTCCGTGCCCGTGGTGAAGGTGGGCCGTATCGCGGGCCAGTACTCCAAGCCGCGCTCCAAGCCGACCGAGACCCGCGACGGCGTGACCCTCCCGACCTACCGGGGTGACTCCGTCAACGGCTTCGCCTTCACCGAGGAGTCCCGCGTCCCGGACCCCGAGCGGCTGAAGCGGATGTACCACGCGTCCGCCTCGACGCTGAACCTGGTGCGCGCCTTCACCACCGGCGGCTACGCCGACCTGCGCCAGGTGCACGCCTGGAACCAGGACTTCGTGAAGTCGTCCCCGTCGGGCCAGCGCTACGAGCAGCTCGCGCGGGAGATCGACAACGCGCTGCACTTCATGCGGGCCTGCGGCGCCGACCCGGAGGAGTTCAAGACCGTCGAGTTCTACGCCTCCCACGAGGCGCTGCTGCTCGACTACGAGTCCGCCCTGACCAGGGTCGACTCGCGCACCGGCAAGCTGTACGACGTCTCCGGGCACATGGTGTGGATCGGTGAGCGCACCCGGCAGATGGACCACGCGCACATCGAGTTCGCCTCGAAGATCAGCAACCCGGTCGGCATCAAGCTCGGCCCGTCCACGACGGCCGAGGAGGCGCTGCGCTACATCGACCGCCTCGACCCCGAGCGGGAGCCGGGCCGGCTGACCTTCATCGTCCGCATGGGCGCCGACAAGATCCGTGACAAGCTCCCCGAGCTGGTCGAGAAGGTCTCGGCGTCCGGCGCGACGGTGGTCTGGGTGACCGACCCGATGCACGGCAACACCTTCGAAGCGGCCTCCGGGCACAAGACCCGCCGCTTCGACGACGTGCTCGACGAGGTCAAGGGCTTCTTCGAGGTCCACAAGGGCCTCGGCACCCACCCGGGCGGCATCCACGTGGAGCTGACCGGCGACGACGTCACCGAGTGCGTGGGCGGCGGCGACGAGATCTTCGTCGACGACCTGCACCAGCGCTACGAGACGGCCTGCGACCCGCGGCTGAACCGCAGCCAGTCGCTCGACCTGGCGTTCCTGGTCGCCGAGATGTACCGGGACCAGTAGGCACATCGCGTCATCGCGTGGCGGTTGGGGCGCGGATCACATCCGATCCGCGCCCCTCCGCTCTTTTGCGGGTCCCGCACGACGGGTAAGGTTAGGTTTGCCTCACCGATAAGGGGACGGCAGTAAGAGAGCGATCCCGTCGGGAGGTGAATCCGCGTGTACGTCTGCAGCTGCTTCGGCGTCACCGAGGCGCAGGTCAAGAAGCATGCGGAGGACGGTGCCTGCACCCCCCGCCAGATAGCCTCCGCCTGCAAGGCCGGCACGGACTGCGGGTCGTGCGTACGGCGCATCCAGGCGATCCTGGGCCGCGGTGCCTGCCCCCGGCGCGAGCTGGCCGACCAGGGCCGGCCGGTGCTCGCCGAACTCTCCGCCCCGGCCTCACTGGACGAGGCGGCCTAGAGCCCCTCCGGTGGATCACGGGGCTCAGGGGCTCGGCTCGGCTCAGTTCGGCTCAGCTCTCCGGCTGCTCGATGATCTGCGCGATGTAGAGCGCCTCGCCGAGCTTGTCCACCAGTTCCAGCTGCGTGTCGAGGTAGTCGATGTGGTGCTCCTCGTCGGCGAGGATGTCCTCGAAGATGTTCGCGGACGTGATGTCGCCCTTCTCGCGCATCACCTTGACGCCCCGCTTGAGCCGGTCGATCGCCTCCACCTCGATCTGCCGGTCCGCCTCGAACATCTCCTTGACGGTCTGCCCCACCCGCACATGGAACAGCCGCTGGTAGTTGGGCAGCCCTTCCAGGAACAGGATGCGGTCGGTGAGCACCTCGGCGTGCTTCATCTCGTCGAACGACTCGTGCCGCGTGTACTTCGCGAGCTTCGTCCAGCCGAAGTTCTCCTGCATCTTCGCGTGCAGGAAGTACTGGTTGATCGCGGTCAGCTCGCCGGTGAGCTGCTCGTTGAGGAACTCGATGACCTCGGGGTCGCCCTGCATCGCAGCGGCTCCTTCCACACGGAGGGACGGGGGAGGGGTGCGGCGGCATGATTGCACCGGCGGGGAAGATCGTCCAGTAAGTGCGTACTTAGTGGGTACGTACGGCCTTGATGGCAGTTGTCCGCTTCGTGGGCCGGTGGTCAGGGCACTGCCCAAGTTCTGTCAGGATGGACACATGGGTCATCCGGTGGAGCGCGAGTCTGGGGCGGGAGCGGGATCCGAACTCCCGCCGGGTCAGCGACTTCAGCGCGGCTGGCCGGTCATGCACTACGGGCCGGTCCCGAAATTCCGGCCCGAGCGCTGGGAATTCAGGGTCTTCGGCGTCACCGCCGACGGTGACAAGCACACCTGGAACCACGAGGAGTTCACGGCTCTGCCGTACACCACCGTGGTGTCCGATCTGCACTGCGTCACGAAGTTCAGCATGCTCGGCGCGGAGTGGGGCGGGGTCCCGGCCCGGTCGATCCTGGACCTGGCCCCGCCGGCACCGGACGTCACCCATGTGATGGTGTGGGCCGAGTACGGATTCAGCTCGAATCTGCGCCTGTCGGACTTCGCCTCCGACCGCGCGATCTTCGCCACCCACAAGGACGGCGAACTCCTCACCGCCGAGCACGGCTTCCCGGTCCGTCTGGTCGTCCCGCACCTGTACGCCTGGAAGGGCCCCAAGTGGGTGCGCGGCGTGGAGTACATGACCGCCGACCGCCGCGGCTTCTGGGAGGAGCGCGGCTATCACAACATCGGCGACCCCTGGAAGGAACAGCGCTACTCCTACCAGGAAGAGCTCGGGGACGGCCCCGAGCTCTGATCCCTCCTGGCGTGCCGGTCGGTTGTTCCCGCCGGTGTACCGGCCGGCGTCCCTGCCGGTGTGCCGGTCAGTGGTGGTACTGGTGCACCACCGCGTGGCCCTTGCCGCGGCCGATGGTCCACTTGTTGACCGGGGTGGTCACCACGAAGGCGATCACGAGCGAGATGGCCAGCGAGACCCAGAACAGCGCGTCGGTCAGCGTGGCGTCCATCGCCGACGGCCAGACCAGGATCACGCCGTTGTCGATCAGTTCCATCACGGCGATCGACAGGGTGTCCGCGGCCAGCGCCACCTTGAAGGCCGTACGGAAGTCGACGCCCGCCTTCAGCACCCCGCGCAGGGTGAGCGAGTAGCCGAAGAAGAAGGCCAGCACGATCGCCAGGACCATCGTGGGCAGGTTCCCCCAGCCGAACGCCGTGCCGACGATCATGCCGAGCACTTCGCCGATGGCACAGCCGGTGAGGCAGTGCAGGGTCGCCTGGGCGGCCATGGACCAGCTGGCGGGCGCGTGGTGGCCGTGGTGCGCGTGGGCCTCGTGGTGCGCGTGCGCCTCGTGATGATGTGCGTGGGCCGTGTGCTCGGCGGCTTGTGCCTCGTGCTGCATGACTACCCCCATTGTCAGGTGACGGTTCCTGCACCGAGCAAGAACCGTATACCCCATAGGGGTATTCCCCAAGGGGTTATCCGTCACGCAGTTTCTTCAGCCGCTCCACGTCCGCCGCGTGCCCCTCCCTGCCGCCGGGGGTCTCGATGATCAGCGGGACGCCCGCCGTTGCCGGGTGGTTCATCAGGGCGCGGAAGGGGTCCTCGCCGATGTGACCGGCGCCGATGTTCTCGTGCCGGTCCTTGTGCGCGCCGACCACGTCCTTGGAGTCGTTGGCGTGGATCAGCCGCAGCCGGCCCTCGCCGACGGTGTCGACCAGCAGGTCGAGGGTCTGGTGCATGCCGCTCGGACCGGTCAGGTCGTGGCCCGCCGCGAAGATGTGGCAGGTGTCCAGGCAGACGCCCAGCTTTGGGTGGGCGTCCAGCGCCTCGAAGTACGGCCCGAAGTCCCAGGTGCGCGAGCACAGCGAGAAGCCCTGCCCGGCGGTCGACTCCAGCAGCAGGAACGGGTCGTCGTCGTGGGTCAGCTCGTCCAGCAGCGGCAGCATGCGCTCCCGCACCTGCCGCAGCGCCACCTCCCGGGCCCGCCCGCCGGTCGCGCTGCCGGTGTGCACGACGACGCCGAGCGCGCCGATCTCCCGCCCGCGCCGCAGCGAGTGCCGCAGCGACTCCACGGACCGGTCCACGGTCGCCTCGGTGTGCGAACCGAAGTTGATCAGATACGGCGCGTGCACGTACGCCGGGACCGACTCCGCGGCACAGGCCTCGCGGAACGCCTCGTCCTGCCGGGGGTTGCCGGCCGGGGTGGCCCAGCCGCGCGGATTGGCGACGAAGACCTGCACGGTCTCCGCCTTCAGCTCACGGGCGTACGACAGCCCGACCGTGTGCAGCCCGCCGGCCACGGGCACATGCCCGCCGACCGGATTGCGCGCGGCACCGGACAGGCCGGCGGAGGAGGCAGGGGCGGCGGAAGAGGCGAAAAGGGCGGCGGAGGCGGGGGAGGGGGACTGCTTGCTTCTCACCCGTTCAGGGTGTCACGCCGCCTTCCGCCCCCCGACCACGGTCCCGGTGCCCCGGGACACCGCACGGTGACCGCGATGGTGATCGTGATCGTCACCGGATGGTGATCGTGATCGTCGACCCCTTGGGTGCCGTGTCGCCGCCCTCCACCGACTGCTTCTGCACGGTGTCGCCGAACAGCCCGAGCAGCCCGCGGTCCTTCTCGACCCGGAAGCCCGCGTCCTCCAGCTGCTTCGTCGCGTCGTCCACGTTCGACCCGACCACGTCCGGGACCTCGACCATCACCGGGCCCTTGGACAGCGTCAGCGTCACCGTGTCGCCCTCGGCCGCCTGCTTGCCCTCGGCCGGGTTCTGCAGGGCGACCGTGCCCTTGTCGAACTCGGAGTTGACCTGCGCGGTGGCGATCTTCACCTTCAGCCCGGCGTCCTCCAGGTCCTGCCGGGCGCTGTCCGGGTCCTCGCCGGTGACGTCCGGCACGTCGACGGGGCTGCCCTTGCTGACGACGAGCGCGATCGCCGCGCCGGCGTGCTGCTCGGTGCCCGCCTGCGGGCTCGTGCCGATCACGGCACCCCGCGCCACGTCCTCGCTGAACGCGCGGGTGACCATGCCCGGCTCCAGACCGTCCGCCTTCAGCCGGGCCCTGGCCTTGGCCAGCGACTGGCCCGCCACGCTCGGCACGTTCACCGTCTCGGGGCCGAGCGAGACGGTCAGGGCCACGGAGTCGTTGTCCCGGATCCGGGCGCCGGACGCGGGGTCGGAGCTGATGACCGTGCCGCGCTCGACGGTGTCGCTGTAGGCGCGCTTGACCTGCCCGACGTCCAGACCCGCCGCGTGGAGCCGGTCCCTGGCCTGCGCCTCGGTCCGGGACAGCACCGGCGGGACCTTCGTGAACTGGCCGGAGTTGATGTACCAGACCCCGGTGCCCACACCGAACACCAGCAGCACGGCCGCGACGAGCGTCAGCATCCCGCGCCGGGGCCGCTGACGGGTGTGCCGCTCGGAGACGGGAGAGGACTGCAGCCGGGTGGTGTGCCGCACGCCGCCGGCCGGCAGCTCCTCCTCGTCCTCGTTGACGGGCAGCGGCCGGGGCACGGTCAGCGAGCGCGGGATCACGCTCGTACGGTCCTCGGCGATGTCGTGCGCCGCGGACAGCGCCTGCGGCGGCAGCGCGTCCAGCTGCGCGGCGGTGAGCGCCGCCCGCGCCCGCAGCGCGTCGCCGAGCAGCGCCGCCGCGTCCTGCGGCCGGACGTCAGGGGTACGCGCGGTGGCCGAGGCGACCAGCTCGTCCAGCTCGTACGCCAGCCCCGGCACCAGCGCCGAGGGCGGCGGCACGTCCTCGTGTATGTGCTTGTAGAGCACCTGCGCGGGGGTCTGCCCGGAGTGCGGCTTGCCGCCGGTCAGCATCTCGTAGAGCACCACACCGCACGCGTACACGTCGACGCGCGGGTCGGCGGTGCCCCGCTCGATCTGCTCCGGCGCGAGGTAGGAGACCGTCCCGAGCACCGTGCCCGTCGTGCTGGTCTGGGTGTCCACGGACCGGACCAGACCGAAGTCGGCGACCTTGACCCGGCCGTCGTCCCCTATCAGCACGTTCTCGGGCTTCATGTCCCGGTGCACGAACCCGGCCCGGTGCGCGGCGCCGAGCGCGGCCAGCACCGGCTCCAGGATGTCCAGGGCGGCCCGCGGCTGCAGCGCGCCCCGCTCGCGCAGCACGTCCCGCAGGGTGCACCCGGCGACGTACTCCATCGCCAGGTACACGTACGACCCGCAGGTGCCCTGGTCGAAGACCTGCACCACGTTGGGGTGGGCGAGCCGGGCGACCGACTTGGCCTCCCGGATGAACCGCTCCACGAAGGACCCGTCGGCCGCCAGCGCCGGGTGCATCACCTTGAGCGCGAGCACCCGGTCCAGGCGGGTGTCCAGGGCCCGGTAGACCGTGGCCATCCCGCCGACGGCGATCCGCGCGTCGACGCGATAACGGCCGTCGAGCACCTGCCCGACGAGAGGGTCCTGAAGGGTCGTATCCACGCAGGTGAGTCTACGAGGACCGACCGACAGACCGCCCCGCTGCGCCGTTCGGGCGACGGATTGCAGCGGAGCTGTGACTGTGGTGCGACGAGAGCCGTGAGGTTCCGCGACGGCGCGGCGCGTCCTAGAACGCGGGCCGCTCGGGGTCCAGGCGGGCGAGGCCCTCCGTGGGGGAGGAGGCCTCCGCGAAGTGCCGGCGCGGGATCCGCCCGGCCCGCCGGGCCAGCCGTCCCGCCTCCACCGCGTGCCGCATGCCGGCCGCCATCAGCTCCGGCTCCTGCGCCCGGGTCACCGCGGAGGCGAGCATCACACCCGCACAGCCCAGCTCCATCGCCAGCGCCACGTCGGACGCCGTGCCCGCGCCCGCGTCCAGGATCACCGGCACGCGCGCGTGCTCCACGATCAACTGGAAGTTGTGCGGGTTGCGGATGCCGAGCCCGGACCCGATCGGCGAGCCCAGCGGCATCACCGCCGCACAGCCCACGTCCTGGAGCTTTCGCGCGAGCACCGGGTCGTCGTTGGTGTACGGCAGCACCGTGAAACCGTCGTCGACCAGCGTCTCCGCCGCGTCCAGCAGCTCCACCGGGTCCGGCAGCAGCGTCCGCTCGTCGGCGATGACCTCCAGCTTGACCAGGTCCGTGCCGAGCGCCTCGCGGGCCAGCCGGGCGGTCAGCACGGCCTCACCCGCGGTGAAACAGCCCGCCGTGTTCGGCAGCACCCTGATGCCCAGCTTCTCGAGCACCGACAGCACGGAGCCGTGCACCCCGGGATCGACCCGGCGCATCGCCACCGTGGTCAGCTCGGTGCCGGAGGCGATCAGCGCGCGTTCCAGCACGTCCAGGCTCGGTGCGCCGCCCGTGCCCATGATCAGCCGGGAGCCGAGGGGCACACCGCCGAGGACGAAGGGATCGTCGGCCATGGGTCAGCCTCCTTGGACTGCGGTGAGGACTTCGACACGGTCGCCCTCGGCGAGGGCCGTGGCCGACCACTGCCCGCGCGGGACGACGGTCTCGTTGACGGCGGCGGCCACCCCGGAGGACGCCGCGGTGAGGGTCCGCACGAGGGAGTCCAGCGCCGTGCCAGGGGCGATCTCGCGGCGCTCCCCGTTGACGGAGATGGTGACGCAGACGTTCATGCGGGCTGCTCCAGGAGTGCGGCGCCGAAGCGCTTCGGCGTGAACGGGCTTGCCTCCGGCGGCAGTTCACCGCTGACCAGGACGTGCGCCATGACGTCCCCGGTGACCGGGGTCAGCAGCACACCGTTGCGGAAGTGCCCGGTGGCCAGGACCAGCCCGTCCAGGCCGGACGGGCCGAGCAGCGGCGCGTTGTCCGGGGAACCGGGGCGCAGCCCGGCCCGGGTCTCGGTGAGGGGCAGCTCGGTGATGCCGGGCACCAGCTCGTGGGCGTCGCGCAGCAGCTCGTACACCCCGCCCGCCGTCACCGTCGTGTCCCAGCCCAGCTCCTCGCTGGTCGCGCCGACGACCAGCTCGCCGTTCTCCCGGGGCACCAGGTAGACCTGGCTGCCGCGCACCACGGCCCGCACGGTACGGCTCAGGAACGGCGCGTACCGGCGCGGCACGGCCAGCCGCAGCACCTGCCCCTTCACCGGCCGCACCGCGGGCACCACATGGCCGGGCACGCCCGCGAGGCGCCCGCTCAGGCTCCCGCCCGCGAGCACCACCTGCCCCGCGGTGAGCGCGGTGCCGTCCGTCGTGGTGACGCCGGTGGCCCGGTCCCGGACGACGTCGAGCCGCCCGGCCCACGACCGGTGGAAGACCACCCCGGCCCGCTCGCACGCGGTCACCAGGGCCGCGGCCAGCCGCCGCGGGTCGATCTGGTGGTCCCCGTCGACGCGCAGCCCGCCGCGCACACAGGGCGCGAGCATCGGCTCCAGGCGCCGGCACTCCCGCCCGGACAGCCACTGCGAGTCAAGACCGGAGCGCTGCTGGAGGGCGTGCAGCTCGCGCAGGTGGGAGCGGTCGTCGGCGTCGAGCGCGACGGCCAGGGTGCCGCAGCGCCGGTAGCCGAGGTCGTGGCCGGTCGCCTCGGTCAGCTCGGCCGCGAAGTCCGGGTAGCGGCGCGCGGACTCCAGGTTCAGGGCGAGCAACGTCTCCTCGCCGTAGTGCAGTTCGGTGACCGCGGCCAGCATCCCCGCCGCGACCTGCGCGGCACCGCCGCCGGGCTCGGGGTCCACCACGGCGGTGGCGAGCCCGCGCTGCGCGGCGCGCCAGGCCGTGACCAGGCCGATGATCCCGCCCCCGATGACGAGGACGTCGAACGTGTCGGATGAATCTGACGTATCGGATGTGCCGAACGTGTCTGACGTGTCGGATGTGTCGGACGTACGTGACGACATGGGCGTCCAGCCCCTCCCTTCGCCGGCATGACCCGGATCAGGTTCGTACGGTCGGAGGCCGCCCAGCCTCCCTCTCAGCCCGGTGCGTCCGGGCTCCCGCGAGTGCTTGTACGGTGGCCAGCCTAGCCCGCGGTGCGCCGCTCTTGTAAGGGAGCCCCTGTCCATGGCCCGATCGCTCGACGGACTGACCCTCGCCCCCGTGGCGGACCAAGCCCCAGGTCAGGTCGGTACTCGCACCCGTTTCGCCTACCACGAGAAGGACGGTGAGATCTGGGCCGAGTACGCGGGCGGCGACGTCGTGCGCGGTCATCTGGTCGGTACCCGCGAGGGTGACCGGCTGGACTTCCGCTACGTGCAGCTGCGGCACGACGGCACCACCTCCAGCGGGCACTGCGTGTCGACCGTCGTGGAGCTCGCGGACGGCCGGGTGCGCCTGGAGGAGAGCTGGCGGTGGGAGTCGCGGCCGGGCGCCGGGACGAGTGTTGTGGAACAGGTCACCCAGCACGCCCGATGACTGACGATTTGTCAGTTGTCTATGGTGAGCGCGTGAGCGAGCAGACAGCGCAAGAAGGCACCTCGCGCGGCGGCGCGGGGCAGGAGCGGCGCGTGGTCGTCGTCGGTGCGGGCATGGCCGGGGTGCAGACCGCCGTGGCCCTGCGGGAACAGGGCTTCACGGGCACCGTGACCCTCATCGGCGCCGAACCCCATCAGCCCTACGACCGGCCGCCGTTGTCCAAGGCCGTGCTGCTCGGCACGTCCGAGGGCTCCGCGTTCGACGTCGACTTCGACTCGCTCGACATCGAACTGCGGCTCGGCTGCGAGGCGCTGGGCGTGCGCCCCGCCGACCATGAACTGGACACCGAGTCCGGGCCCGTCCCGTACGACGTCCTGGTCCTCGCCACCGGCGCGGAACCCGTCCGGCTGCCCGGCACCGAGGGCGTGCCCGGCGTGCACCTGCTGCGCACCCTGGACGACGCCGAGCGGCTGCGGCCCGTGCTCGCCCGGCAGCACGACATCGTGGTCGTCGGCGCCGGCTGGATCGGCGCTGAGTTCGCCACCGCCGCGCGGGAGGCGGGCTGCGCGGTGACCGTCGTCGAGGCAGCCGACCGGCCGCTGGCCGGCGCGCTGCCCGCGGAGGTC
The DNA here is from genome assembly GCF_043201585.1 of Streptomyces sp. NPDC048297. Classification (NCBI taxonomy): domain Bacteria; kingdom Bacillati; phylum Actinomycetota; class Actinomycetes; order Kitasatosporales; family Streptomycetaceae; genus Streptomyces; species Streptomyces sp. NPDC048297. The sequence goes on along the minus strand of NZ_JBICZA010000020.1, from coordinate 6,611 downwards.
GCCGCGCCGATGACCGCCTGGTACGCCGACAGCGGCACCGACCTGCGCACCCACGCGCGCGTGGAGCGCGTCGAGCCCGGCGGGGTCGTGCTCGACGACGGCTCGCGGCTGCCCGCGGACGCCGTCGTGGTCGGCATCGGTGCCCGCCCCGCCACCGGCTGGCTGGCCGGGTCCGGCATCGAGCTGGGCGCGCACGGCGAGGTCGTCGCCGACGACCACCTGCGCACCTCCGCCGGGGACGTGTACGCCGTCGGCGACTGCGCGTCCTTCCCCTCGGCCCGCTACGGCACCCGGCTGCTGGTCCACCACTGGGACAACGCCCTCCAGGGCCCGCGCACGGTCGCCGCGAACATCCTGGGCGAGCACGCCGCGGTCTACGACCCGGTGCCGTACTTCTGGTCCGAGCAGTTCGGCCGCTTCGTCCAGTACGCGGGCCACCACGCCGCCGCCGACCGCATGATCTGGCGCGGCGACCCGACGGGCCCCGCCTGGTCGGTGTGCTGGCTCCGCGACAACCGCCTGGTCGCCCTGCTGGCCGTCGGCCGCCCCCGCGACCTGGCCCAAGGCCGCCGCCTGATCGAATCCGCCCACCCCCTGAACCCCCAATCCCTCTCCAACCCCACCCTCCCCCTGAAATCCGCCGTCACCACCACCTGACCAACAACCCACCCCGCAGAAACGCCCCAAAGGGGCGCGGGGAACTGCGCGCCCGGCCACGACGGCGCCGCGGCCGAGGGGCGAGCCCAGGGGTGCAGGGGTGACTGCACGAGCCGAGCCGTGACAGCGCCGTGGCCAACCGACGAGGTCAGGGGCGCGGGGAACTGCGCGCCCAGCCACGACGGACCCGCACCCACCCCCCCGACACTTCCCCGCACTCTCATCGCGCCCACCCCAGCAGAGCGCCTACCCTAGGAGCCGTGACCGAGATTGACGCAAAGATCGATGCTCTCGTCCCCGCCTGGCTCACCCTCCCCGACATCGCCGAGAAGCTCGATGTCGAGGTGACGCGCGTGCGGCAGCTGGTCAAGGAGGGCCAGCTCATCGCCGTACGCCGAGGTGAGAACCGGGCGCTGCACGTCCCCGCCGCCTTCATCGACGGGGACAAGGTGGTCAAGGGCCTGTCCGGGACCCTGACCCTCCTGCGGGACGACGGTTTTACGGACGAAGAGATGATCGAGTGGCTCTTCACCCCCGACCCGACCCTGCCCGGCACCCCCGCGCAGGCCCTGAGCGAGAATCGCGGCACGGAGGTGAAGCGCCGCGCCCAGGCGCTCGCCGTCTGAACCAACCGCACCCGGGGTGGCGTACCGGCCCCGCCCGTACGCCACCCACCCGTACGCGACCCACCCGTACGCGACCCGTACGCCACCCACTCGCACACCCAGGGACACCGACCAGGGGGGACCCACGCATGTCCGACACCGCCCGCACCAGGTTCGCCGACGCCCGGCTCTACCTCTGCACGGACGCCCGCCGCCGGCAGGGCGACCTCGCCGAGTTCCTGGACGCGGCCCTGGCCGGCGGTGTCGACATCGTGCAGCTCCGTGACAAGGGCATGGAGGCCGCCGAGGAACTGGAGCACCTCCAGGTCTTCGCGGACGCCTGCGCCCGGCACGGCAAGCTGCTCGCGGTCAACGACCGGGCCGACGTCGCCCACGCGGCCCGCGCCGACGTGCTGCACCTGGGCCAGGGCGACCTCCCGGTGCCCGCGGCCCGCGCGATCCTCGGCCCCGACGTCCTGATCGGCCGCTCCACGCACGCCGAGTCCGAGGCCGCCGCGGCGGCCGTCCAGGACGGCGTGGACTACTTCTGCACCGGCCCCTGCTGGCCGACCCCGACCAAGCCGGGCCGCCACGCCCCGGGCCTCGACCTGGTCCGCCACACCGCCGCGCTGGGCACCGAGCGCCCCTGGTTCGCCATCGGCGGCATCGACCTGGGCAACCTCGACGAGGTGCTGGACGCGGGCGCCCGCCGGGTGGTCGTGGTCCGCGCGATCACCGAGGCGGACGACCCGGGAGCCGCGGCGGCGGAGTTCACCAAGCGACTGCGACAGGACGGGCAGGACGGGCGGAACTGAAGGCCGCCGGGGCTGCCCAGGGCCTCGGCACCACCCACCATGTCCACGTTTTTGTCCAAGGAGTGGACAGTAAACCGGCAATTCGGTCAAATCGCCGATGCCCGGTTGGGAGACCGCCCACCCCTGGCTAACCTGCGGGTATGGCCCTAGGAACCGCATCCACCCGGACCGATCGCGCACGCACCGTGCGTGACATCCTCGCCACCGGCAAGAAGACGTACTCGTTCGAGTTCTACGCGCCGAAGACGTCCCAGGGCGAGCGGAACCTGTGGAACGCGCTGCGCCGCGTCGAGGCCGTGGCCCCCGACTTCGTGTCCGTCACCTACGGCGCCGGCGGTTCCACGCGTGCCACCACGGTCAAGGAGACCCAGCAGATCGTCGTCGACACGACGCTCACTCCGGTCGCCCACCTGACCGCCGTCGACCACTCCATCGCCGAACTGCGGAACATCATCGGCCAGTATGCGGACGCCGGTATCCGCAACATGCTCGCCGTGCGCGGCGACCCGCCCGGCGACCCGATGGGCGACTGGGTCCCGCACCCCCGCGGTCTCACCTACGCGGCCGAACTGGTCCGCCTCATCAAGGAGTCGGGCGACTTCTGCGTCGGCGTCGCCGCCTTCCCGGAGATGCACCCGCGCTCCGCGGACTGGGACACCGACGTCGCCCACTTCGTGGACAAGTGCCGCGCGGGCGCCGACTACGCCATCACGCAGATGTTCTTCCAGCCGGAGTCGTACCTGAGGCTGCGCGACCGGGTGGAGGCGGCGGGCTGCTCGACCCCGGTCATTCCCGAGGTACTGCCTGTCACCAGCGTGAAAATGCTGGAAAGACTGCCCAAACTCAGCAATGCGGTATTCCCGGCCGCCCTGAAAGAGCGGATCCTCACAGCCAAGCACGACCCGGCGGCGGTACGCTCCATCGGTATCGAGTTCGCCACGGAGTTCTGTGCGCGGTTGCTGTCCGAGGGAGTGCCCGGACTGCACTTCATCACGCTCAACAACTCCACGGCGACCCTGGAAATCTACGAGAACCTGGGCCTGCACCACCCTCCGCAGGCCTAGACCGGCCGCACCGCGATACGACACACTGCGTAGCGGTCACTGGGAGAGGGGCGTACATGGGCTGGGCGGTCCTCTACATCGCGTTCGGCATCGTCGCACTGTGGTTGCTGGGCGAGGTGCTGCTGCAGTACAAGGCGCGGCTGCGCTGGCGGCTGCTGGCGTTCGGCGGTTTCCTGGGCGTCGTGGTCGGCGTGCTGATTCCATCCGTGATCGTCATCGGCGTGGGCGCGATCGCGTTCGCGATCGGCCAGACCTACGTCACGCTGTCCTTCCGCCGCGGCTTCGCGGCGGGCTGGGCGGTCAAGCGTCCCGACGACGACACCGGCGAGCCCCCCAGGCGCCGCCGCGGCAAGGCCGACCGCCACGACCCGGACCTCGACGGCCCGGACCCGGAGGGCGACGAGTCCGGCCCCGACGGCGACCACGACGGATCGTCCTACGACGGCGGCTACGGCCACGGGGCGTACGACCGCGACGGCTACGGCCGTGACGGTTACGACCGCGACGACGTGTTCACACCGGCCCAGGGCCCGGAGCCCGCCCGCAGCAGCACGGTCTACGAACCCCAGCCCATGCCCGACGACACCGGCTCCTACGGCGTCTACGGCGACCATCCGGCCCCCACCGGCGCCGCACAGCCTCAAGGCGCCGGCCAGGCCTACGCCTACGACTACTCGGGCTACGATCAGCAGGGCTACGGCTACGACACCGGCGCCCAGCAGAGCTACGCCAACTACTCCGACCCGTACATCGGCGCCCAGTCCTACGGCGACACCTCGTACGACAACGGCTACGGCGGCCAGCAGCAGTACGGCCAGCAGCAGGGCCAACAGAGCCAACAAGGCCAACAGGGTCAACAGGGCTACGGGCAGGACGCGTACGGCACCGGCGGCTACGGCGAGACCCCGGCCGGCGGGGTCTGGGTCCCGCAGCAGCGCACCGACGAGAACTACGGCGGCGAACTCCCGCAGGAGCAGCCGTACCCGCACCAGGGCCACACGCCGCAGCAGCCCGGCGCCGGCTACGACGAGCACTACCGCTACTGAGCCCGCCCCCGCCCGCTCACTGAGAGCCGCGGAACTCCGGCCCCTCCACGATCAGTCCGGCCACCAGCGCGCCCGACATACCGGCGTGGGGGAGGCCGCCGCCCGGGTGGGACCAGCCGCCCACCCGGTACAGACCGGGCAACCGCGTGGTGTTCGCCGGGTGCAGGAAACGGCCCCGGCCGGCGGCGAGCGAGGGGGCCGGCACCGTGCCGAGGAAGGCGTCCGTCTCGTTCTCGGCGTCGTCCGGTGTGCGCGTCTCCTGCCACAGGACGCGGTCCCGCAGGCCCGGTATCGCCTCCTGGGCGGCGTCGAGGAGATGGTCCGTGTACTGCCGGAGCACGGCCTCGTCCTCCCAGTCGACGGTGCTCGGCACCATCGCGGACACCACCACGGACTCGTGCCCGCCCTCCGGTGCGAGCGCGGGGTCGTCCGGGCGCAGCACGGTCACCGTGGGCGCCGGCGGCCGGCCCTCGTCCGCCGAGGCCAGGAAGTCCAGCTCGGAATCGGGGTCCGGCGCGTGCACGACCGTGCGATGCGCGGCACCGGCCTCGCGCCCCCCGCGCAGGGCCAGCAGCAGGGCCAACCGCCCCGGACCGGTCGGGTACGGATCGGCCTGGACATCCCCATTCTTGTCCAGCTGACGCCCCGTCAACAGTTTCAACTGCGCCGGGTGCACGTCCGCCACGACATGGTCGGCCTCGGCCACCGTGCCGTCCCGCAACTCCACGCCCGTGGCCCGCCCGTCCTTGTCCAGGACACGCCCGACCTCCGCGTCGAAGACGAACTCGACCCGCCGCTTCAGACACCGCTCGTACACCGCGCGCGCCAGCTCCCGCATGCCGCCACGCACGTACCAGGCGCCGAAGGCGTGCTCCATGTACGGCAGCACGGCCGCGCTCGCCGGAGCGGTCCGGGGATCGAGGCCGTGGGCGAGGGCGTAGCTGTGCAGCAGGGCCGTCAGCCGCTCGTCGCGCAGCTCCCACTCGCCGACCTCGGCCAGCGTGCGCGCGCGTCGCGTGCGCAGCAGCCGCTTGTGCGGGACGGCCGGATACGGCTCCTGCTCCGCCAGCACCTGCCAGTTCGGCCACAGGGGCTCCTCCAGCAGCGGCCGGCGGGTGCGGTCCCAGGCCTCGCGGGCCCGCACCAGGAAGTCGCCCCAGCGCCCGCCCGCCCCCGCGCCCAGGGCCTCGTCCAGCGCCGTGACGACACCCGCGCGCGAGGCGTTCGGCAGGGACACCGCGGTGCCGTCCGCGAAGACGTGCCGCGAGGCCGGGTCGACCTGGACCAGTTCGACCGTGTCCTCCAGGGACTCCTTGCCCGTCTTGATGAACAGGTCGCGGTAGACGGCGGGCAGGTGCAGCAGCCCGGGGCCCGTGTCGAAGGCGAACCCGTCCCGCTCGAAGCGGCGCACCGCACCGCCGTACGTCGCCGTACGCTCGTACACCACCACCCGGTGGCCCGCGACGGCCAGCCGGGCAGCAGCCGCCATCGCGCCCATCCCGGCGCCGATCACCGCAATCCGTGCCATGCCTGCGACTTTAGCGACCGGCACTGACAATCCCGTCGGCGGCCGGTCGGCCCGGCGCTCCGGGCGCCCGCTCAGCCCGGTGGTCCGGGCATCCGTGAGGCCAGCCGCCGTTCCTCCCGGCGCTGCGCCCGGCGCCGCAGGAACCGCCGGATGCGCGAGACGAGGAACACCAGCACCACCAGCCCGGATACCAGCAGCACACCCGCGACGACGGCCGCCGCCACCGGATGGAACATCGAGAACGAGACGACGGCGCCCACCCCGAGATCCTCGGCGAGACTCAGGACGACGTTGCTGAACGGCTCCGGCGAACTGTTGACCGCCATGCGCGTCCCGGCCTTGACGGTGTGGCTGGCCAGCGCCGTCGAACCGCCGATCAGGCCGGCCGCCACGTCCGACATCGATCCGCTGTGCCCGGCGAGCAGCGCCCCGACCCAGGCTCCCGCGAGCGGCCGGACCACCGTGTGCACGGAGTCCCACAGCGAGTCGACGTACGGGATCTTGTCGGCGACCGCCTCGCACAGGAAGAGCACGCCGGCCGTGATCAGCACCTCGGGGCGCTGCAGCGTCTGCGGGATGTCGTCGCTGACCCCCGTCACGCCGAAGAGGCCGAGCAGCAGCACCACCGCGTAGGCGTTGATGCCGCTGGCCCAGCCGCTCGTGAAGACCAGGGGGAGTACGGACACGGAGGCGATCGTAGCCAGCCGGGGCGTCCGCGTCCTGGGCACGCGCGCGGACGACTGAGTACGTGTACCTAGACGAGTCATTCCGAATGCTGACGGTGCGTCTGGGAACGAAGGTAGGGCGTCCAAGATCGATCTGTGACGAATGACCTGGACGCCCTGCTGACCGCACTGTACGTGAAGATCGACGACGAGATCGGAGATTCCCGATGG
>NZ_JBICZA010000019.1:133609-178217 GCF_043201585.1 Streptomyces sp. NPDC048297 | reverse complement strand
GTCGTACACCTACTTCACCTGGCGCAACAGCAAACAGGAACTGACCGACTACCTGACCGAGCTGTCCGGGGACGCGGCCGCCTACATGCGGCCCAACCTGTTCGCCAACACCCCGGACATCCTGCACGCCTTCCTCCAGCACGGCGGCCGGCCCGCCTTCGAGGTCCGCGCGATCCTCGCCGCCACCCTCTCCCCCACCTGGGGCATCTACAGCGGCTACGAACTGTGCGAGAACACCCCGCTGCGCGCAGGCAGCGAGGAATACCTCGACTCGGAGAAGTACCAGCTCACAGCACGCGACTGGGAGGCCGCCGCCCGCGAGGGCCGCACCATCGCCCCCCTCGTCACCCGCCTCAACGCCATCCGCAGGCAGAACGCGGCCCTGCGCCAGCTGCGCGATCTCCACTTCCACCACACGGACAAGGAAGCGGTGATCGCGTACTCGAAGCGCAGCGGCTCGAACACGGTTCTGGTCGTCGCCAACCTCGACCCGCACCACACCCAGGAGGCCACGGTCTCGTTGGACATGCCGCAACTCGGCCTGGAATGGCACGAGTCGGTGCCGGTGCGTGACCTGCTCACCGGCGAGACCTATCACTGGGGCAGGGCCAACTACGTGCGACTCGAACCGGGTCGTCGACCCGCGCACGTCTTCTCGGTTCTGCGACCGTCCACCCCGCAGATCGGAGGGTCACCCACCATATGATCGTCAACGAGCCCGTCCCGGACACGTTCGAGGACACTCCCGCCAGGGACCGGGACCCGGAGTGGTTCAAACGCGCCGTCTTCTACGAGGTCCTGGTCCGCTCCTTCCAGGACAGCAACGGCGACGGGATCGGCGACCTGAAGGGTCTGACCGCCAAGCTGGACTATCTGCAGTGGCTCGGCGTGGACTGCCTCTGGCTCCCGCCGTTCTTCAAGTCACCGCTGCGTGACGGCGGTTACGACGTCTCCGACTACACGGCCGTCCTGCCCGAGTTCGGCGACCTCGCCGACTTCGTCGAGTTCGTCGACGCCGCCCACCAGCGCGGCATGCGCGTCATCATCGACTTCGTCATGAACCACACCAGCGACCAGCACCCGTGGTTCCAGGAGTCGAGGCGCGACCCGGAGGGTCCGTACGGGGACTACTACGTCTGGGCCGACGACGACAAGCAGTTCCAGGACGCCCGGATCATCTTCGTCGACACCGAGGCCTCCAACTGGACGTACGACCCCGTACGCAAGCAGTACTACTGGCACCGCTTCTTCTCGCACCAGCCGGACCTCAACTACGAGAACCCGGCCGTGCAGGAGGAGATCATCTCCGCGCTGAAGTTCTGGCTGGATCTGGGCATCGACGGGTTCCGGCTGGACGCCGTGCCGTACCTGTACCAGCAGGAGGGCACCAACAGCGAGAACCTGCCGGCGACCCACCAGTTCCTGAAGCGGGTGCGCAAGGAGATCGACGCCCAGTACCCGGACACCGTGCTGCTGGCCGAGGCCAACCAGTGGCCCGAGGACGTCGTCGACTACTTCGGCGACTACCAATCGGGCGGCGACGAATGCCACATGGCGTTCCACTTCCCCGTCATGCCCCGCATCTTCATGGCCGTGCGCCGCGAATCCCGCTACCCCGTCTCCGAGATCCTCGCCAAGACCCCGGCCATCCCCTCCGGCTGCCAGTGGGGCATCTTCCTGCGCAACCACGACGAGCTGACCCTCGAAATGGTCACCGACGAGGAACGCGACTACATGTGGGCCGAATACGCGAAAGACCCGCGTATGCGCGCCAACATCGGCATCCGCCGCCGCCTCGCCCCCCTCCTCGACAACGACCGCAACCAGATCGAACTCTTCACCGCCCTGCTGCTGTCCCTGCCCGGCTCGCCGATCCTCTACTACGGCGACGAGATCGGCATGGGCGACAACATCTGGCTCGGCGACCGCGACGCCGTCCGCACCCCCATGCAGTGGACCCCCGACCGCAACGCCGGCTTCTCGTCCAGCGATCCCGGACGGCTCTTCCTGCCGACGATCATGGACCCGGTCTACGGCTACCAGGTCACCAACGTCGAGGCGTCCATGTCGTCGCCGTCGTCGCTGCTGCACTGGACCCGCCGCATGATCGAGATCCGTAAGCAGAATCCTGCCTTCGGACTGGGGACCTACACCGAACTGCCGTCCTCCAACCCGGCGGTCCTCGCCTTCCTGCGCGAGGCCCCGCTGTCCGAGGACGGCGGGGACGACACGGTGCTGTGCGTGCACAACTTCTCGCGGTTCGCACAGCCCACGGAGCTGGATCTGAGCCGGTTCGGCGGGCGGCACCCGGTCGAACTGTTCGGCGGGGTACGGTTCCCTGCGATCGGCGAACTACCGTACCTGCTGACCCTGGCAGGCCACGGCTTCTACTGGTTCCGGCTGCGCCGGGACGTCTCGTAGTGCGACCGGGTGGGGCGGCCCGCGGTTTCCGCCGCCCCACCCGGGGCACGCATCACTAACACCCCGACGACCCGGGGAAGGGACGTGACGCCCATGGCGGATGCGGTCAACCCGTCCGACACCTCCAGCACGACCGCTCACCTGCTCGCCTCGCTCGACCCCCTGTTGCGCCAATGGCTGCCGCGACAGCGCTGGTTCGCCGGCAAGGGCCGGCCGGTCACCGGGTTCACACCCGTGGCCGTCACCGAACTGCTGCCCACCGACGGCCGCTTGGGCCTGCTCCACCTGCTGCTGCGCGTCCACCAGCCCACCGCGCCGGGCGGCGCGCCGCACCCCGGGGACTGCTACCAGCTGCTGATAGGCGTGCGCGAGGCGCTGCCGCCCCGGCTGGCGCCCGCGCTGATCGGCCATGTCACCGAGGGCCCGCTCGCCGGCCGCACGGTGTACGAGGCACTGCACGACCCCCGGCCCGCCGAAGTGCTCCTGGAGGCCCTGCGCACCCAGGCCCGCATCGGCGGGCTGCGTTTTGAGCGGGACCAGGGCCAGGAGATCCGGGAGGGTCTCGTGGCCCGGCTGATGACCGGCGAGCAGTCCAACTCGTCGGTCGTCTACGGAGATACGTTCATCCTGAAGCTGCTGCGCCGGGTCGTGCCCGGCGTCAACCCCGATCTGGAGCTGCCGCTCGCGCTGGCCCGCGAAGGCTGTGCCCGGGTGCCCGCGCCGACGGCCTGGCTCCGTACCGAGCTGGGCGCGCAGACGTACGTCCTGGCCGTGCTCCAGCCGTTCGTGAGCGGCGCGGCCGACGGCTGGGAACTGGCGCTGGGACAGCTGGCCAAGGGCGAGGACTTCACCGCCGAGGCGCGGGCGCTCGGCCGGGCCACCGCCGAGGTGCACACCGCCCTCGCCCGCGCCCTGCCCACGGTCGCCCTGGGCCACGCCCAGCTGGGACCGCTGGCGGACGGCATGACCGAGCGCCTCACCGCCGCCGCCCAGGCCGTACCGGCGCTGCGCCCCTACGAGCCGGGGCTGCGGTCCTCCTTCGAGGCCCTGGCCCGGCTCGCCGACGAGGGCCGCACCTGGACCGCCCAGCGCGTCCACGGCGACCTGCATCTCGGCCAGTGTCTGCGTTCGCCGTCGGGACAGTGGTCGCTGATCGACTTCGAGGGCGAGCCGGCCCGGCCGCTGGCCGAACGCCGGCTGCCGCAGCCGCCGGCCCGGGACATCGCCGGGATGCTCCGCTCCTTCGACTACGCCGCCCACTCGGCCACCCCTCCCGCACCGGACTGGGCCCACGCCTGCCGGGCCGCCTACTGTTCCGGGTACGCCGAGGTCACCGGCCGGGATCCGCGCACCGACCCGGTGCTGCTGCGCGCCTTCGAGACGGACAAGGCGATCTACGAGGTCGTCTACGAGGCCCGGCACCGCCCCGACTGGCTCCCCGTTCCCCTCGCGGCCGTCCGCCGCCTCGCCACGTCCGACCCGACCCGACCCGCCCCGGAGACTCATCCGTGACGTCCAAGAAGCCTGCCACCCCGAAGAGTTCGGCCACCCCCGAGAACGCGGCCACACCGGAGCAGCAGCCTGCACCGGCCGCGTCGAAGGAGACGGCACCCGGCCGTAAGCCCCCGGCCGCGAAGAAATCGGTCCCCGCGCAGAAATCGACAGCCGCGAAGAAGGCAGGCGCTGCCAAGAAGGCAGGCGCTGCGAAGAAGACGGGCGCTGCCAAGAAGGCGGGTGCCGCGAAGAAGGCGGGCGCTGCGAAAAAACTCGTGCCCGCACAGAAATCGGCTGCTTCGCAGAAGTCCGCCGCTTCGAAGAAGCCGGTTTCCGCGAGGAAGCCCGTGCCCGCACAGAAATCGGCCCCCGCGAAGAAGCCGGCCGACCCCGACAAGCCCGCGCCCGCGAAGAAGCCGTCCGGCACGAGCGGGGCCGTGCCCTCCATGCCCTCGCCCCCCATCCCCTCGCACCCCCTGCCCGTCGCCGTCTCCCCCGCCCTCGACGCCGGGGACCGGGAACGGCTGCTGAACGGCACCCATCACGCCCCCCATGCCGTGCTGGGCGCGCATCCGGTACCCGGCGGGGTCGCCTTCCGGGTCTTCCGGCCGTACGCCCAGGCGGTCACCGTCGTCTCCGGGACCCTCACGGCCCCGCTGCACGACGACGGGGACGGCTTCTTCTCCGGGCTGCTCCCGCTCACCGAGGTCCCCACCCACCGGCTGCTCGTGACGTACGACGGCACCGTGCACGAGACCGAGGACGCCTACCGTTTCCTGCCCGCGCTCGGCGAGCTGGACCTGCACCTGATCGGCGAGGGCCGGCACGAGGAGCTGTGGCAGGCGCTGGGGGCGCGCGTCATGACCCATCAGGGCGTGACGGGCACCCGGTTCGCGGTGTGGGCGCCGAACGCGCGGGGCGTGCGGGTCGCGGGGAGCTTCAACTTCTGGGACGCGTCCGGGTTCCCGATGCGCTCGCTCGGCTCCTCCGGGGTGTGGGAGCTGTTCGTGCCCGGCATCGGCGCGGGCGAGCTGTACAAGTTCGAGATCACCCGCCCGGACGGCTCCCGCACCCTGCGCGCCGACCCGATGGCCCGCCGTACGGAGGTCCCGCCCGCCACGTCCTCCGTCGTGGACGACTCGGAGTACGAGTGGGGCGACGCCGAGTGGCTCGCCCGCCGGGGCGAACCGCCCGTGCACGAGGCGCCCTTCTCGGTGTACGAGGTGCATCTGCCGTCCTGGCGGCCAGGACTCACCTACCGCCAACTGGCGGAGCAACTCACCGCCTACGTCACCGACATGGGCTTCACGCACGTGGAGCTGATGCCGGTCGCCGAGCATCCCTTCGGCGGCTCGTGGGGCTACCAGGTCACCGGTTTCTACGCCCCCACCGCCCGGCTCGGCACCCCGGACGACTTCAAGTTCCTCGTCGACGCGCTGCACCGGGCCGGCATCGGTGTGCTGATGGACTGGGTGCCGGCGCACTTCCCGCGGGACGAGTGGGCGCTGGCCGAGTTCGACGGGCGCCCGCTGTACGAGCACCATGATCCGCTGCGGGCCGCCCATCCGGACTGGGGCACGCTGGAGTTCGACTTCGGGCGCCGCGAGGTGCGCAACTTCCTGGTGGCGAACGCCGTGTACTGGTGCGAGGAGTTCCACATCGACGGGCTGCGGGTGGACGCCGTCGCCTCCATGCTCTACCTCGACTACTCGCGCGAGCCGGGCCAGTGGACGCCCAACGAGTTCGGCGGCCGGGAGAACCTGGACGCGGTGGCGTTCCTGCAGGAGATGAACGCCACGGTGTACCGGCGCTGCCCGGGTGTGGTGACCGTCGCCGAGGAGTCGACCGCCTGGGACGGGGTCACCCGGCCCACCCACCACCGGGGCCCGAGCGGCTTCGGCGGGCTGGGTTTCGGGCTGAAGTGGAACATGGGCTGGATGCACGACTCCTTGGAGTACATGCAACACGACCCCGTCCACCGCAAGTACCACCACCACGAGATGACCTTCTCGATGGTGTACGCGTACAGCGAGAACTACGTCCTGCCCATCTCCCACGACGAGGTCGTGCACGGCAAGGGCTCCCTCGTCTCGAAGATGCCCGGCGACTGGTGGCAGCGGCGCGCCGGCCTCCGTGCCTACCTGGCCTTCATGTGGGCGCACCCCGGCAAGCAACTCCTCTTCATGGGCCAGGAGTTCGCCCAGGGCGCGGAGTGGTCCGAGGTGCACGGCCCGGACTGGTGGCTGCTCGACCCGTCCTACGGCGCCGAGGCCGACCACCGGGGCGTGCGTGACCTGGTCCGCGATCTGAACACCGGCTACCGGGCCACGCCCGCGCTGTGGCAGCGGGACACCGACCCGGCCGGTTTCCAGTGGATCGCCGGGGACGCGGCGGAGGACAACGTGCTGGCGTTCCTCCGCCTCGACGCGGAGGGCGGCCCGCTGCTGGCGGTGTCCCACTTCGCCCCGGTGGTCCGGCACGACTACCGCATCGGTGTGCCGGAGGACGTTCCGGCGTGGCTGGAGGTGCTGAACACCGACGCGGCGAGGTACGGCGGGAGCGGGGTGGTGCGGCCGGACCCGGTCAAGCCGGAGCCGCAGGGGGCGCACGGCCGCCCCGCGAGCATCCGGCTGACCCTGCCTCCGCTGGCTACGGTGTGGCTGCGGCCCGCTTGAGCGCCTCGGGCAGCGTCCCGGTGTGCAGTACCCCGAGCCGCTGGGTGGCGCGGGTCAGGGCCACGTACAGGTCGCTGGTGCCGTAGCGGGCCGGCTCCACGACCAGCACCGAGTCGAACTCCAGACCCTTGGACTGGCGGGGGTCCAGGAGGACGACGCTCCGGGTCAGGTCCGGCTCCGCACCGGCCGTCACCCCGTCCAGCCGCGCCGCCAGCTTGCGGTGCAGGTGGCGCGGGGCGATGACCGCGAGCCGGCCCTCGGCGGGCGTCAGCTCCCGGACCGCCTCGGCGACGGCGCCGGGCAGGTCGTCGGTGGCGCGCACCCAGGGCCGTACCCCGGTCGAACGCACCGAGCTGGGCGGTTCGAAACCGGGGTTCTCGGCGCGGACGACGGCTGCCGCGAGGTCCATGATCTCGGCCGGGGTGCGGTAGTTGACGCCGAGGCGCGTGTGCTCCCAGCGGTCCTCGACGTACGGCTGGAGGATCTGCGACCACGAGCCGACGCCCGCCGCCTCCGCCGTCTGCGCGGGGTCTCCGACGAGGGTCATCGAGCGGGTGGGGCTGCGCCGCATCAGCAGCCGCCAGGCCATCGGCGACAGCTCCTGCGCCTCGTCCACGATGATGTGGCCGAAGGCCCAGGTCCGGTCGGCGGCGGCCCGTTCGGCGGCGCTGCGGTGGTCCGCCTCCTCCTGCCGTTCGGCGAACCGCTCGGCGTCGATGATGTCGTGGGCGGACAGCACCTCGGAGTCCTCGTCGTTCTTGTCCTCGAACTCGTAGGTCCGGGAGGCGTACGAGACGTCGAGGACGCCCTGCGCGTAGGCGACCTGGGTCTCCCGTTCCTGCTCCGCCAGCGCCCGCGCGAGCCGCTCGTCCACGCCGAGCAGTTCGGCCGCCTCGTCCAGCAGCGGCACGTCGGCCACGGTCCACTCCCGGGTCACCGGGCGGCGGACGGCGGCCGCGTCCTCGTCGGGGAGGTAGCCGACGGGGTCGGCGAGGAAGTCCGCGACCAGGCGCTGCGGTGTCAGCCGCGGCCACAGCTGGTCGATGGCGGCCCAGACCTCGGGGTTCTCGGCGAGGTCGTCGCGGATCTGGGTGATGTCGGCGGGGTCCAGCAGGCTGCCGCCGTCGTACGGGTCGGTGCCCACGCGCTCGGCGTACAACTCGGTGAGGGTGTTGAGGACGTGGCCCTCGAAGTGTTCCCGGGCCGCGTTGTGCGGCAGCCCGGCGGCGCGGGCGCGCTCGCGGGCCACCGCCACCAGTCCGTCGTCGAGCATCAGGATCTCGCGCTCGTGCTCGATCGCGATCACCGGATCGGGCAGCGACTCCCAGTCGCGTACGACCTCGGCGAGGACGTCGGCCATGCCGGCGCGGCCCTTCACCGTGGCCGCCTCCCTGCTGTCGGCCGCTGTCGCCTTCACGCCGGGGAACAGCTCGCCGACCGTGGCCAGCAGGACCCCGGTCTCGCCGAGCGAGGGCAGCACCTCGCCGATGTAGCCGAGGAAGGCCGGGTTGGGTCCGACGATGAGCACGGCCCGGCGTGCCAGCAGTTCGCGGTACTCGTACAGGAGGTAGGCGGCCCGGTGCAGTGCCACCGCCGTCTTGCCGGTGCCGGGGCCGCCCTCCACGACGAGCACACCGCGGTACGGGGCCCGGATGATCTCGTCCTGCTCGGCCTGGATGGTCTGCACGATGTCGCTCATGCGGCCGGTGCGGGCCGAGTTCAGCGCGGCCAGCAGCACGGCGTCGCCGCTCGGGTCCTCGTACCCGGTGCGGGTGGCGTCGCCGAGGTCGAGGATCTCGTCGTGCAGGGAGGTGACGGTCCGCTCGTGGGTGGTGATGTGCCGGCGTCGGCGCAGGCCCATCGGGGTGTGGCCGGTGGCCAGGTAGAAGGGGCGGGCGACGTCGGCCCGCCAGTCGATGAGGACGGGGGTGCGTTCGGCGTCGTCCTCGCGCAGTCCGATACGGCCGATGTGGTGGCCGGTACCGTCGGTGAGGTCGATCCGGCCGAAGCAGAGCGAGCCGTCGACGGCGTTCAGCGCGGCGAGCAGCCCCGAGCGCTCGGCGACGAGGATGTCCCGCTCCAGCCGGGCCTGCATGGGCTTGTCGCCCTGGGCGAGCGCGTCAGAGACCGAGGTCTCGGCCTCGCCGCGCAGCACGTCCACGCGCGCGTACAGTCCGTCGATGAATTCCTGTTCCTGGTGCAATTCATCGTCTGGAAATTCGGTGTTTGACAATTCCGCTCCCGCCCGGATATACTGTGCTCAGTGAACTGCTCCACGAGCTCACCCAAATGAAGTCGTGAATCACCGAATATACGCAGCGAAATCCCCCGAGCGCAATTGCTCAGGGGATTTTTTCGTGGGCGGCCGCGCTTCACAGCACGTCGGACAGCTCCTCCAGCAGCCGCCGCTTGGGCCGTGCGCCCACCATCGACCGCACCGGCTCGCCGTCCCGGAAGACCATGAGGGTCGGCGTCGACAGCACCCCGTAGGCGACCGTCGTCCCCGGATTGCGGTCCACGTCGATCTGGACGATCTTCAGCCGGTCGCCCTCCTCGAAGGCGATGTCCCTCAGCACCGGCGCCAGCTGCCGGCACGGCCCGCACCAGTCGGCGGTGAACTGCACCAGCACCGGAAGGTCCGATCCGATCACCTCCGTCTCGAAGTCCGCGTCCGTCACCTCGGCCAGTCCGCTCACCAGACTCACCGCGTCACCTCTCCCAGTTCGCACCCGGGCTCCGGACCCCCCGGAGCCAGCGCCTCGGCGGCCAGTTCGTCCCGGGCCTTCTCGGCCCGCTCCAACTGCCCCGCGACCGTCTCCCGCACCGCCGTCAGCTGTCCGATCAGCGCGTCCAGCTCAGCCAGCTTGCGCCGGTAGACGACGAGCGAGGCCGGGCAGGAGTCGCCGTCCGGATGCCCGGCCCGCAGGCACTCCACGAACGGCCGCGTCTCCTCCAGCTCGAACCCGAAGTCCCGCAACGTCCGGATCTGCCGGAGCAGCCTGACATCGCTCTCGTCGTACGTGCGGTGTCCCTTGCCGTCCCGCCGTGCGGGCAGCAGCCCCCGCGCCTCGTAGTAACGCAGGGCGCGGGTGGTGGTCCCGGCCCGCGCGGCCAGCTCGCCGATTCGCATGTCCACGACGTTAGGCCTTGCCCCCGACGTCAAGGCAAGCAGCATCCTCCGGCGGCGCCCTGCGCCCGGGGGTCAGACGGGCACGCCCGCCGACACCTCGACCTCCATCAGGGAGGCGCTGTGCCGCTCCTCGTCGAAGGCCCGGCGGCCACCCCGCAGCCCGAACAGGCGTTTGGTCAGGGCGATGTAGAGGACCGCGAGGATGTTGAGGACGAGGGTCGTGATCTTCAGCCAGCTGATGTGCTCGGTGAGTTCGTAGATCTCCAGCGGGAGGAAGGCCGCGGTGGCGACCACGGTCAGGTACTCCGCCCAGCGCTTGGCGTACCAGAGGCCGACCGCCTCGACGAGTTCGACCAGCGCGTAGGCCAGCAGCAGGGAGGCCACGATCAGCAGCGTGGAGTGCTTGTAGCCGAAGGCCTTCTGTATGGAACCGACGACCGGTGAGTGGTCGAGGTCGTAGTGGAAGTGCCTGAAGACCGGGCGGAAGGCGTCCAGGTAGTCGTTGAAGAGGCGGCGCACCGCGTCCTGGCTGTTGCTGAACCTCCACACCGCGACCGCGACCAGCACGATGAACACGCCCCGCACGGCCCGCTCGATCGCCAGGAAGCGCAGGACGAACAGGTCCCGCAGCACCTTGCCGCGCGGCACCAGCGGCGCGTCGTCGGCCGGTCCCGAGCCGTGCGGCTCCCCGAGGACGAAGTCCCCGCAGCGCAGACAGCGCCACACGTCACCGAGCGCGGTCTGGGCGTGCAGCCGTACCCGCAGTCTCGGGTCGTCGGGCGCGTAGGTCACATGCCCCTTGCGGGCGCACGCCCGCCGGTCCCAGTCGATCGCCATCCCCCGCGCCTCCGCACATGTACCGGACACATACTGACTCACCCGTACGGACGCCGGGGACGGACGTGCCGTTCCGGTTGATCCGGAGCGGCACGCTATCGGAAGCGGCACGCTATCGGACGGGGGCGAGGCGGGGGCAGGACGAAGGATCACTGTGAAAGAAGGATCACCGTGAAACGAGAAACTCCGTACGTCCGGCCCCCGTTCAGCTGGGCCCGGACGTACGGAGTTCTCAGGGGTACGGACTACAGAGGTACGGACTGCAGGGGTACCAACAACAGGGGTACCGGCTACGCGGCCGCCAGTTCCTTGCGCTCCCCCGTCACCCCGTCCTCGTCCAGCAACGTCGTCTCGTCGAACGGCAGCTCCCCGGTCAGGACCTTCCCCACCCGGTCCCGGTCGATCTCCTTCGTCCACGTCCCGATCAGCACCGTGGCGACGGCGTTCCCCGCGAAGTTCGTCAGCGCACGCGCCTCGCTCATGAACCGGTCGATCCCGACGATCAGCCCGACCCCGTCTACCAGCGCGGGCTTGTGCGACTGGAGGCCGCCCGCGAGCGTCGCCAGCCCGGCGCCGCTGACCCCCGCGGCCCCCTTGGACGCCAGCAGCAGGAACAGCAGCAGCGGGATCTGCTCGCCGATCGACATCGGTGTACCGAGCGCGTCGGCGATGTACAGCGACGCCATGGTCATGTAGATCATCGTGCCGTCGAGGTTGAAGGAGTACCCCGTCGGCACGGTGATGCCGACGACGGCCCGGCTGACGCCCAGGTGCTCCATCTTCGCGATCAGCCGCGGCAGCGCCGACTCGGAGGACGACGTCGACAGGATCAGCAGGAACTCCCGGCCGAGGTACTTGAACAGCGAGAAGACGTTCAGCCCGGCCACGATCCGCAGCACCGCGCCCAGCACGACGAAGACGAACAGGAAGCAGGTGACGTAGAACCCGAGCATCAGCACGGCGAGGCTCTTCAACGCGTCCAGACCGGCGGAGCCCACGACCGCCGCGATGGCGCCGAACGCACCGATCGGCGCGGCCCACATGACCATCGACAGGATGCGGAAGACCAGCCGCTGGATGTGCTCGATGCCGCGCAGCACGGGCAGCCCGGCCGACCCCATCGCCTGGAGCGCGAACCCGGAGAGAAGCGCGACCAGCAGGGTCTGCAGCACCTGGCCGTCGGTGAAGGCGGACACGAAGGTCGTCGGGATGATCGACAGGACGAAGTCGACGGGCGGCAGCGCGTCGGCGGAGACCTGCTCGTGCCCGGTCGCCTTGAGGGCGTTGGTGAGGTGCAGCCCGTCGCCCGGATGCAGCACGTTGCCGACGACGAGGCCGATGGCGAGGGCGACGAGCGACATCACGAGGAAGTAGCCGAGCGCGATTCCGCCCACCGCGCCGACCTTCGCGGCCTTGCGGACGGATCCGATGCCGAGCACGATCGTGCAGAAGATGATCGGCGAGATCATCATCTTGATCAGGCTCACGAACCCGGTGCCCAGCGGCTTGAGCTCGATCCCGGCGTCGGGCCAGATCAGCCCCACCGCGATGCCGAGCGCGACCGCCACGATCACGGCTATGTACAGATAGTGGGTACGGTCCCGCTTCACGGCGGGTGCGGCTGGTGCCGTATCGGGGGAAGTGGCGGCCACGGCTGCCCTCCTTGACGTCTTCGTCGGCATCACCGGCGTGCGGCTCACGTCCGGGGTGGGGGATGCCGTGACTATCTCCCTGTCTGTGAGCGCGGTCACCCTTGCGTTCATTTAGTTCACGCTCAACCGGGAGGCACACTGCACACATGCGTTTCCCGTCCGTGTCCCGCCCCCGCAGCCTGGCGGGCCAGCTCTTCGCCATGCAGGCCGTGCTGATAGCGGTGGTCGTGGCCGGATACGCGCTGTTCACCTACCTCAGCGACCAGCGGCAGGCCGAGGACGCGGCGGTCCGCCAGGTCCTCGCGGTGGCCCGGTCGATCGCGGACGCCCCCTCGGTGCGCTCGGCGCTGCACACCCCCGACCCCACGGCCGAGCTGGAGCCGTACGCGCTCCAGGTCATGCGGGACGCGGACGTCGACTTCGTCACGATCATGGATCCGCAGGGCATCCGCTGGACCCACCCCGACCCGGGTCAGATCGGCAAGCCCTTCCTCGGCCGCATCGGCCCCGCCCAGCACGGCCGCACCTTCACCGAGACGTACACCGGCACCCTCGGCCCGTCCGTGCGCGCGGTGACCCCGGTGGAGGAGAACGGCCGGATCGTCGCCCTGGTCAGTGCCGGCATCAAGGTGGAGGCGATCAGCGCACGGGTCCAGGACCAGGTCACGGCCCTGCTCGGGGTGGCCGGCGGCACCCTGCTGCTGGGCGCGTTCGGCACGTACGTGATCAACGCGCGGCTGCGCCGTCACACCCACGGCATGAACGCGACCGAGCTGAGCCGGATGCACGACTACCACCAGGCGGCGCTGCACGCGGTGCGCGAGGGGCTCTTGATGCTCGACGGGCAGTACCGGGTGGCGCTGATCAACGACGGCGGGCGGCACCTGCTGGGCGTCGGCCCCGACGAGGACGTGGTCGGGCGCTCGGTCGCCGACCTGGGCCTGCCGGCTCCGCTGACGGGGGCGCTGCTGTCGTCCCTGCCGCGCGTGGACGAGGTGCATCTGACGTCGGCGCGAGTGCTGGTCGTCAACACCTCGCCGGTGTCCGGCGGCGAGCATCGCGGCACGGTGGCCACCCTCCGCGATGTGACCGAACTCCAGTCCCTGACGGGCGAGTTGGACTCCGAGCGCGGCTTCACGCAGGCCCTGCGCTCCCAGGCGCACGAGGCGGCCAACCGGCTGCACACGGTGGTCTCGCTGATCGAGCTGGGCCGGGCCGAGGAGGCGGTGGAGTTCGCGACGGCGGAACTGGAGCTGGCACAGGCGCTCACCGACCAGGTGGTGGCCGCGGTGGGCGAACCGGTGCTGGCCGCGCTCCTGCTGGGCAAGACGGCGCAGGCCAACGAGCGGGGCGTCGAGCTGGTGCTGTCGCCGGACAGCCGGCTGGACGACGGCGTGCTCCCGCCCGGCCTCGCGGCCCGTGACCTGGTGACCATCCTGGGCAACCTGATCGACAACGCGGTCGACGCGGCCCAGGGAAGCGTACGGGCCCGGGTGACCGTGACGGCGAGGTACGCCGCGGACACCGAGCTGGTGCTGCGCGTCGCGGACACCGGACCCGGTGTCGAGCCCGCCCACGCGGACCTGGTGTTCCAGCGCGGGTTCTCGACGAAGCCGGCCGGACCGGGCGGGCGGGGCCTGGGGCTCGCCCTGGTCCGCCAGACGGTCACCCGGCTCGGCGGTACGTTGACGGTGGCGGCGGATTCGGAGCCGGTGACGGAGTCGGGGTCCGGGTCGGAGTCGGGGTCCGAGTCGGGGTCGGCCTCGGAGGAGGGTGGCGCGGTGTTCGAGGTGCGGTTGCCGTTGCGCACGGCGGCGGGGAACTCCCCGGCCCGGGGAGGCGACGCATGACGGACCCCCGGCCGATCCGGGTCCTCGTGGTCGAGGACGACCCCGTGGCCGCCGACGCGCACGTGATGTACGTCGGGCGGGTCCCGGGGTTCGTCGCGGTCGGCAAGGCGCACACGGGCGCGGAAGCCCGCCGTGTCCTGGACCGTACGGCGGTGGACCTCCTGCTCCTGGACCTGCATCTGCCGGACGTCCACGGCCTGCAGTTCGCCCGTTCGCTGCGGGCGGCCGGGCATCACGCCGACGTCATCGCGGTGACCTCGGCGCGCGACCTCGCCGTCGTCCGCGAGGGCGTCTCCCTGGGCGTCGTCCAGTACGTACTCAAGCCCTTCACCTTCGCTACGCTGCGGGACCGGCTCGTGCGGTACGCCGAGTTCCACGCGGCGGCCGGCGAGGCCAGCGGCCAGGACGAGGTCGACCGCGCCCTCGCCGTCCTGCGCGCCCCCTCACCGGCGGCCCTCCCGAAGGGGCTGAGCGGACCGACGCTGGAGCGGGTCACGGTGGCGCTGCGGGAGTCGTCGCAGGGGCTGACCGCGGCGGGGCTCGCGGTGGCGGTCGGGATCTCGCGGATCACCGCCCGCCGGTATCTGGAGCACCTGGTGGACGCGGGCAGAGCCGGACGCAGTCCGCTGTACGGGCAGGTGGGCAGGCCGGAACTGGTCTATCAGTGGGTGCCGCAGGGGCGGTGACGGGGTGAGGTGGGGGGTGAGGCGAAGGGGTGGGGTGAAGGAGTGAGGCGAAGAGGTGAGGCGAAGAGGTGCGGTGAAGAGGTGCGGTGAAGGGGTGCGGTGAAGGGGTGAGAGGTACGAATCCACGATGGGTGATCTCGTGCGAACGGACCGTGGCCGGCACCGCCGCGCACCGCTAGCCTGTGCGAGGTGCGCCAACCCTCAGCCCGGCCCCCGGCTCTCCCGTTCGACGCCCTCGCCGCCCGCAGACTGCGCGCCGCACTCGGCATGGGCCCCGAACATGTCGCCTACGGCATGCGGGCCTCGTACGGTCTGCCCCATGTCACGCCCGGTCTCGTCGTCGCCTGGGAGCGAGGCGCCGTCGCACCCAGCGACCCCGAACTCACCGCTCTCGCTGGTGTGTTGTGGTGTTCCCCGGGTGAACTCATCGCTCGTCCGCGGACCTTGCGCGAGCACCGCGTCTCCCGCGAGCTCGCCAGCGAGGACGTGGCCCGTGCGGCCGGTCTGGAGCACCGCGCGTATCTGCGGATGGAGGAGAGCGGCGAATGGCGCGGCAACGAGCGCCAGTCCGCCGCCCTCGCCGAGGTGCTTCAGCTCTCGCTGCCGGATTTCGTCAGCGTGACCGGGCAGGAGGGCAGGCTGGCCGAGCTGCTGCGCAGCGCGGTGACCACGCGATGGCAGGCCTATGTGCGGCCGGTCGCCAGGACGGTGCCCCTTCAGCGGGGGTTGCTGGAGGACGCCCTGCGGCAGTTGCACACGGACTACCAGGGGCAGATGGTGGCCAGCCTCAACTGGGGCGGGAACAGGGCGGCCACCGCTTCGGGCGACTCGGGTCACGAGTTCCTCGACGGGATCGTCGACCGTTTCTGGGCGCTCGCCGCTCCCTGAAATCCCCCCGGAAGAGCCCCCTTGGGGACCCGGGCTCCCTTGGACGGACCCCTTGGACCGGCCCCCTTGGACCGCCCCCTAGAAGACCGACTCCGCCTCGTCCATGCGGTCCTGCGGGACCGTCTTCAGCTCGGTGACCGCGTCGGCGAGCGGCACCATGTCGATGTCGGTGCCGCGCAGCGCGGTCATCCGGCCGAAGTCGCCGCAGTGGGCGGCCTCGACGGCGTGCCAGCCGAAGCGGGTGGCGAGGACGCGGTCGTACGCGGTGGGGACGCCGCCGCGCTGGACGTGGCCGAGGATGACCGGCTTGGCCTCCTTGCCGAGGCGCCGTTCGAGTTCGTAGGCGAGCGCGGTGCCGATGCCCTGGAAGCGCTCGTGGCCGTACTGGTCGATCTCGCCCTTGCCGTAGTCCATGGTGCCCTCGACGGGGTGGGCGCCCTCGGCGACGCAGACGACGGCGAACTTCTTGCCGCGGGAGAACCTCTCCTCGACCATCTTGACCAGGTCGGCGGGGTCGAAGGGGCGCTCGGGCAGGCAGATGCCGTGGGCGCCGGCGGCCATGCCGGACTCCAGGGCGATCCAGCCGGCGTGCCGGCCCATGACCTCGACGACCATCACGCGCTGGTGGGACTCGGCGGTGGTCTTGAGGCGGTCCATCGCCTCGGTGGCCACGCCGACGGCGGTGTCGAAGCCGAAGGTGCGGTCGGTGCCGGAGATGTCGTTGTCGATGGTCTTCGGGACGCCGACGACGGGCAGGCCCGCGTCGGAGAGCATGCGGGCCGCGGTGAGCGTGCCCTCGCCACCGATCGGGATCAGCGCGTCGATGCCGAACTCCTCGACCATGTCGGTGGCCCGATCGCAGGCCTCGCGCAGCCGGTCGCGCTCCAGCCGGGAGGAGCCGAGGATGGTGCCGCCGAGGGCCAGGATGCCACTGACCGCGTCCAGGTCGAGGGCGCGGTAGTGACGGTCGAGCAGGCCCCGGTAGCCGTCCTCGAAGCCGATGACCTCGTCGCCGTACTGCGCCACCGCGCGGTGCACGACCGAACGGATCACGGCGTTCAGGCCGGGGCAGTCGCCGCCTGCGGTGAGAACTCCGATGCGCATCGTGCTGTGTCTCCTGCTCGCTGTCGGTACCGGTGAGCCGCTTCGATTCTGTCACGCTCCCGGAGGTCCGAGCACGGTCCGGGGACGGAGCGGAACCACACTGCCCTGACGGGCGCATTAGCTGCCCTCAGGGGTATTGTCAAGATGGTTCAGCTCACCTCGGTGGGCGATTTTTATGACAGGGTCCAGCCCGCGAGATGCACCGCGCAGGACGAGCACGGCGAGCAGGACGAGCAGGACCGCGCAGGACGCGCAGGACGAGAAGGATCGGAGACTACGCGTGACGCGCAGCGTGTACGTGACCGGGATCGACCGCGGCGACGGCCGCCAGGTCGTCGAGCTGGGGGTCATGGAGCTGCTGACCCGGCAGGTCGACCGGGTGGGGGTGTTCCGTCCGCTCGTGCACGACCGGCCCGACCGGATGTTCGAGCTGCTGCGGTCGCGCTACCGGCTCTCCCAGGACCCCGCCACGGTCTACGGCATGGACTACCACGAGGCGTCCGCGCTCCAGGCCGAGCGGGGCACGGACGAACTGGTCTCCACACTGGTGGACCGCTTCCACCTGGTGGCCCGCGACTACGACGTCGTCCTGGTCCTCGGCACCGACTTCGCCGGCACCCAGCTGCCCGACGAACTCGCCCTGAACGCGCGGCTGGCCAACGAGTTCGGCGCGTCCGTGATCCCCGTGGTGGGCGGCCGCGGGCAGACGGCGGAATCGGTGCTGGCCGAGACCCGCAACGCCTTCCGCGCCTACGACGGCCTGGGCTGCGACGTGCTGGCCATGGTCGCCAACCGGGTGGCCCGCGAGGACCGCGACGCGATAGCCGAGCGGCTGGCGGGCCGCCTCCCCGTCCCCGCCTCCGTGCTGCCCGACGACCCCGCGCTGTCCGCGCCGACGGTCGCGCAGATCGGCCAGGTCCTCGGCGCCCGGGTGCTGCTCGGCGACGAGTCCGGGCTCGCCCGCGACGCGCTGGACTTCGTCTTCGGCGGCGCGATGCTGCCGAAGCTCCTGCCCGCCCTGACCCCGGGCTGCCTGGTCGTCACCCCCGGGGACCGCGCCGACCTGGTCGTCGGCTCGCTGGCCGCGCACAGCGCCGGCACCCCGCCGATCGCCGGTGTGCTGCTGACCCTGAACGAGGTGCCGAGCGAGGAGATCCTCACCCTGGCCGCCCGGCTCGCGCCCGGCACCCCGGTGCTCTCGGTGGCCGGCAACAGCTTCCCGACCGCCGAGCAGCTCTTCTCCCTGGAGGGGAAGATGACGGCGGCGACCCCGCGCAAGGCGGAGACCGCGCTCGGCCTGTTCGAGCGGTACACCGACACCGCCGACCTGGCCCGCCGGGTCTCGGCGCCGAGCGGCGACCGGGTCACCCCGATGATGTTCGAGCACAAGCTGCTGGAGCGGGCCCGCGCGGACCGGCGCCGGGTGGTGCTGCCGGAGGGCACCGAGGAACGGGTGCTGCACGCGGCCGAGGTGCTGCTGCGCCGGGGCGTGTGCGACCTGACCCTGCTCGGACCGGTCGACCTGATCCGCAAGAAGGCCGCCGACCTCGGCATCGACCTCGGTGACAGCCAGTTGATCGACCCGGCCACCTCCGAGCTGCGCGACTCCTTCGCCGAGAGGTACGCCGAACTGCGCGCGCACCGGGGCGTCACGGTGGAACTGGCCTACGACGTCGTCTCCGACGTGAACTACTTCGGCACGCTGATGGTCGAGCAGGGCCTGGCGGACGGCATGGTGTCCGGTTCGGTGCACTCCACGGCCGCGACGATCCGGCCCGCCTTCGAGATCATCAGGACCACGCCGGGTTCCTCGATCGTGTCGTCGGTGTTCTTCATGTGCCTGGCCGACAAGGTGCTCGTCTACGGCGACTGCGCGGTCAACCCGGACCCGGACGCCGAGCAGCTGGCGGACATCGCGGTGCAGTCGGCGGGCACGGCCGCGCGGTTCGGTGTCCAGCCGCGGATCGCGATGCTGTCGTACTCCACGGGTACGTCGGGTTCCGGCGTCGACGTGGACAAGGTGCGCGAGGCGACCGAGCTGGCGCGCTCGCGCCGCCCCGACCTGAAGATCGAGGGGCCGATCCAGTACGACGCGGCCGTGGAGCCGTCCGTCGCGGCGACCAAGCTGCCGGACTCCGATGTCGCCGGGCAGGCAACGGTTCTGATCTTCCCGGACCTCAATACAGGTAACAACACGTACAAGGCCGTGCAGCGCTCGGCCGGCGCGATCGCCGTCGGCCCGGTGCTGCAGGGTCTGCGCAAGCCGGTCAACGACCTGTCCCGGGGCGCGCTCGTCCAGGACATCGTCAACACCGTCGCCATCACGGCGATCCAGGCCCAGCACCCGACCGAGGAGGCGTCTCAGCAGTGAGTTCCCCCACCCGTGTCCTCGTCCTCAACTCCGGCTCCTCGTCGGTGAAGTACCAGCTGCTGGACATGCGGGACAGCAGCCGTCTGGCGGTGGGTCTGGTCGAGCGCATAGGCGAGCAGACCTCGCGGCTGAAGCACACCTGCCGGGTCACCGGCGAGATGCGTGAGCAGCGGGCCCCGATCGCCGACCACGAGGCGGCCCTGAAGGCGGTCGGCGAGGAGCTGCACCGGGACGGCCTGGGTCTCGACTCTCCGGAGCTGGCCGCGATCGGGCACCGGGTGGTGCACGGCGGCATGTTCTTCACCGAGCCCACCGTGATCGACGACGCGGTCCTCGCCGAGATCGAGCGGCTGGTCCCGGTCGCCCCGCTGCACAACCCGGCCAACCTGACGGGCATCCGCACCGCGCGGGCACTGCGTCCGGACCTGCCGCAGGTCGCGGTGTTCGACACGGCGTTCCACACGACGATGCCGGAGTCGGCGGCGCGCTACGCGATCGACCCGAAGATCGCCGACCGCTACCGCATCCGCCGCTACGGCTTCCACGGCACCTCGCACGCGTACGTGTCCCGGCAGACCGCGCGGCTGCTGGGCAAGGACCCGTCCGAGGTGAACGTGATCGTGCTGCACCTCGGCAACGGCGCCTCCGCCGCGGCGGTGGAGCGGGGCCGCTGTGTGGACACCTCCATGGGGATGACGCCGCTGGAGGGGCTCGTGATGGGGACGCGCTCGGGTGATCTGGATCCGGCGGTCATCTTCCATTTGGAGCGCGTTGGCGGAATGTCCATGGACGAAGTCGACACTCTTCTCAACAAGATGAGCGGTCTGTTCGGTTTGTGCGGGGACAATGACATGCGCGAGATCCGGCGCCGCGTCGACGAGGGCGACGAAGTGGCCCGGCTCGCCTTCGACATTTACATTCACCGGATCAAGAAGTACATCGGCGCCTATTACGCGGTACTCGGCCGGGTGGACGCCGTCGTCTTCACGGCGGGCGTCGGGGAGAACGCGGCGCCGGTGCGCGAGGCCGCGATCGGGGGGCTGGCGGGCCTGGGCCTGGAGGTCGACGCCGGGCGGAACGCCGTACGCGGCGACGGGCCCCGGCTGATCTCGCCCGATTCCGCGCGGGTCGCGGTCGCGGTGGTGCCGACCGACGAGGAACTGGAGATCGCCACACAGACGTATGCGCTGGTCGAAAAGAGCGGCTGAACAATACAGCGCAGTAACACGCCTGAGCGCATGTCCGCCCATTTGTATCTTCCGTCAGACGGAATATTCCGCAGCGAAACAAACCGATAGGATCGCCCCATGCGCCGTTCGAAAATCGTCTGTACTCTCGGCCCCGCGGTCGACACCCACGAGATGCTCGTCGCCATGATCGAGGCGGGCATGAACGTGGCCCGGTTCAACTTCAGCCACGGCACCCACGCCGAGCACCAGGCGCGGTACGACCGTGTCCGGGCCGCGTCCAAGGAGACCGGCCGGGCCATCGGTGTCCTCGCCGACCTCCAGGGCCCGAAGATCCGCCTGGAGACCTTCGCCGAGGGTCCGGTCGAACTGGAGCGCGGTGACGAGTTCGTCATCACGACCGAGGACGTCCCGGGCGACAAGCACATGTGCGGAACGACCTACAAGGGGCTGCCGGGTGACGTCTCGCGCGGCGACCAGATCCTGATCAACGACGGCAACGTCGAGCTGAAGGTGCTGGACGTCGAGGGCCCCCGGGTGCGGTCGATCGTCATCGAGGGCGGTGTCGTCTCCGACCACAAGGGCATCAACCTGCCCGGCGCGGCCGTCAACGTGCCCGCGCTGTCCGAGAAGGACGTCGAGGACCTGCGCTTCGCCCTCCGCATGGGCTGCGACATGGTCGCGCTGTCCTTCGTCCGCGACGCCAAGGACATCCAGGACGTCCACAAGGTCATGGACGAGGAGGGCCGCCGGGTCCCGGTGATCGCCAAGGTGGAGAAGCCGCAGGCGGTCGAGAACATGGAGGACGTCGTGATGGCGTTCGACAGCGTGATGGTCGCCCGTGGCGACCTCGCCGTCGAATACCCGCTGGAGAAGGTCCCCATGGTGCAGAAGCGCCTGATCGAGCTGTGCCGGCGCAACGCCAAGCCGGTGATCGTGGCGACCCAGATGATGGAGTCGATGATCACCAACTCCCGTCCGACCCGCGCCGAGGCCTCCGACGTGGCCAACGCGATCCTGGACGGCGCCGACGCGGTCATGCTGTCCGCCGAGTCGAGCGTGGGCGCCTACCCGGTCGAGACCGTGAAGACGATGTCGAAGATCGTCCAGGCGGCCGAGCAGGAGCTGCTCTCCAAGGGCCTGCAGCCGCTCGTGCCCGGCAAGAAGCCGCGCACGCAGGGCGGTTCGGTGGCCCGCGCGGCCTGCGAGATCGCCGACTTCCTCGGCGGCAAGGGCCTGATCGCCTTCACCAAGTCCGGTGACACCGCCCGCCGGCTGTCCCGCTACCGCGCGGCCCAGCCGATCCTCGCCTTCACCACCGACGAAGGCACCCGCAACCAGCTGACCCTCAGCTGGGGCGTGGAGTCGCACGTGGTGCCGTTCGTGAACAGCACCGACGAGATGGTGGAGATGGTCGACCAGGAGCTGGCCAAGCTCAACCGCTTCAACGCGGGCGACACGGTGATCATCACCGCCGGCTCGCCCCCCGGCGTCCCCGGCACCACCAACATGGTGCGGGTCCACCATGTGGGCGGCGGCGACCCCGCCTGACGCCCCCGCAGCGCGACGCACCGTGGCCCGGCCCTCCCTGAGGAGGACCGGGCCACGGCTTGTGCGGCTCCCGGACCGGCTTGCGGGACCGGTCAGTTGTCGGTGGTGTACACGTGCATCCCGGGCACGTGCAGGTTGCCACCGAACTGAGCGGCCTGGACCACCTTGACGTTGGTGAAGTAGATCAGCGGGAGGTTCAGCGGGGGCGGGCTGTCCGGGCTGAAGGTCAGCGGGACCAGGCCGAACAGGTTGCCCGAGATGCTCTCGGTGTAGAACACGGTGTCGCCGTCGCGGATGGTCGACGTCGAACCGGCCGCCGCCTGCACGTGGTACGTCTTGCCCGACAGCTTGTCCTTCACCGTCTGGTGCAGGTCACCGATGTCGGTGCCGCCGGAGATGACGTACTTCAGCACCTTCTTGGTGGAGCCGTTGGCCGTCTTCACCTCGACGATGCCCTGGTAGTCGGCGCCCTTGAGCAGCAGCGAGCTGGCGTTCAGGTACCAGGGGTCGTCCGCCACCGGCACCTTGTTGTCGACGCCGCTGACGTCGTCGGTGGCCTGCTCGCAGTTGTCCGGGACGGCACCGGCGGAGGCGCCGGACGTGGCCGCGGAGGCCGCGCCCGTGACCGCGCCGGTGGTGTCCTGGACCGTCTTGGAGACCCCGTCGGTGGTGTCCTTGACGGTGTCCGTGACCTTGCCGGCGGTCTTGCCGACGGTGTCGGTGACCTTGCCGACGGTGTCCGTGAGGGTGCCGCCGGTCTTGCCCGGGGACGCCGAGGCGTCCGGCGACGACGTGGCGGACGTACCGGACGAGGACGCGGACGGGCTCGGGCTCGCGGACGTACCGGAGCTCGTGCTGCCGCCCCCGAGGAGGCCGCCGAGCGTGTCACCGACCGCGCCGAGCAGACCGCCGCTGTTCTTGGACGCCGACGGGGCGGGCGTGCTGGTGCCGGCGGAGTCCGAGGATCCGGAGGTCGCCGTCGGCTCGGGCGTGGCCGTGTCGCCGGAACCGGAACCGGTGCCCGAGGACGACGTCGTGCCCGAGTCCTTGGTGTCCTTGGCGCCCGTGTCCTTGGCGCCCGTGGTGTCCTTCGCGTCGGCGGACGCCGAAGCGGACGGGCTCGGCGTGGCCTTGTCGGCGGACGGGCTCTCGGACGGCGAGGGCGAGGCGGAGGCGTCCTTGGAGCCGTCCAGCGCCGCGACGCAGTCCTTGTAGTCCGAGGCCTTCTGGCTGTTGGCCGTCGCCGTGCCGCCGCCGCCGTTGTCGGCGAGGGCGAGCGAGGATGTGAAGCCCAGGCCCACCAGCACCGCCGTGGGCATGGCCACGGAGGCGATCGCCTTGCCCGCCGGCATGTGGAACCTGGTGAACAGCGGCTTCTTGGGTGCCGCGTGGCGGGCCCTGGTTCTCTCACGGGCCCCGTCCACATCGGTCCCGTGGGTCACCTCGTCAGCCGGCACTGTGCCTCCCGTTCGCCCCGTTGGCCGGGCTCGTTCCTGACAGGTCATTCGCCTCGTACGCCCCGTCCGCCGCCTGGTGGGGCAGCGGCGCGGTCGCGGGGGCGTCGCCCTCGCCCGGGGCGGCCTTGGCCGGCGGCTCCGGCTGCGGCGTCCCGCCCGGGGCCCACGAGACGGCCATCGCACCGCCGACGAGGGCGAGCAGGAAGCCCATGATGAAGCCACCGAAGTTGGACACGGGGAGGGACACCAGCGCCAGCAGGATCGCCGCGACACCCGCGAAGGTCCGGATGTGCTTCTGGAACCAGAGGCTGATGCCCAGGACGATGAGCAGCACGCCGATGATCAGGGATCCCGCTCCCGCCGTGGTCGCCATCGCCAGGGTCAGGTGGCCCACCTGCAGGTGGAAGTACGGGAAGTAGATGATCGGAAGGCCGCTGAGCAGGACGTACAGACCGGCCCAGAACGGACGGTCACCCCGCCAGGCGCGGAACTGCTGCCTCCGGTGGGTGAACTGGCCGGGTGCGGCGGCAGGGGTCTCGGCGCTCATGGAAAACAGCTCCCTGGTGCGGCGTTGCTGTGGTGGTGATGTGTGCCGCGCGTGAAGACGCGGCCGGAGTAGGGACAGGCGGGGGCGCCAGTGGCTCCCCCGCCCGTCAGCGAGTGCTTAGTAGCACTCCTTGCCTTCCGTCGACAGCGACATGTGCAGCCCGCTGAGCTCGAAGGTACCGGCGGTGGTCGCCCAGGCCGTCTGCTTCACGTTGAGCAGCGTGGCCGAGTCGGCCTGCTGCGCGAAGCCGTACGGGTTGGCCTGCTCGCTGCCACCCTTCATGCCCGGACCCTTGCCGGCGTCCTTGGCGGCAACACCGATGTCGATGTTGTTGAAGGTCGCGTCGGCGTTGAGGTCCGCGACGTCGATGTAGATCCGGTCGGCCTGGACGTGCTTCTCGCCGGCGCCGGCCCGCAGGATCAGGCTGACCTTGCCGAAGACCGGCACGTCCGGGGTGACCACGGACTGGCACAGGTTGGTGATCTCGGCGTGGCTGAACGCCGAGACGGCCACCGGGTGGGCGGTCTTCTTGCCGTCCAGGGTGTAACCGTTGTCGATGGCCCCGTACTGTTCGAAGCCCTTGCCTTCGAGCCGGTCCGCGCTCACCTTGAACGACTGACCGGAAACGCTGAACGAAGCAGCGAGAGCGCCCTGCGCGAGGGCGACACCTATCGCGGCCGTAGCGGCGACGCTGGGCACCATGACCACAGCGAAGCGCTTCCATCTGGTCCCGCCACGCACCTGGGACTCCATATTTCCTCCTTCTCGGACGTACATCTCCTGGCCCGCGCTCGAACCGGTCGGCGGCTCAGCCGGACAGGGATGGGAGAAGTGCTACGTCCTCGGGAAGGAGAGCGCCTGCGCTCGGTGGCGCCAACAGCGCCCGAATCACCGGCGATCACCCCCGAGCGACAACCACTGGTCGCGCCTGACACGCATCACGCACAACCTTCCGGACAGGCTTCGCCGGTGAGGCGAAGACCCCCCTGCCCTAGAGCCGGCGCTCCTGCCGCCGGCCCTGCTCGGTGGGGACCCAGGTTCTCCCGCGACCCGACCGGTTGCCGGGGTACGGGAATGGACCGAGCGTCGCCGATCGTGGTGCATTCTCGCGCCGGGCACAAGGGGGTTCGTTACTCGCTAGTAACGGACGGATAACCGAGCCACGGCCGAACGCTTTCGAGGCGCGACACAGGGTGCCGCCCAAGGGCAGAACAAAGCCGTTGATCCCTGGTCGAAACCAGACAGATCAACGGCCTTGATTTACTCCGAGTAACAGCATGCGCGATTACCAAGATTTGGTAAAGCGAAGCCGTGCTGACGGTTCATCGGTAAATCTTTCACCCCGGCATCACAAGCCGTGGCGTTTAGCGACTGGTCAGAACAAGGCGCGCGCCAGCGCCCGTCGCGCCCCCACCACACGCGGATCCTCGGGCCCCACGACCTCGAACAGCTCCAGCAGCCGGCGCCGGACGCTGTCCCGGTCGTCGCCCGCCGTACGCCGCACGGCCTCGATGAGCCGCCCGAAGGCGTCCTCGACGTGACCGCCCACCAGGTCCAGGTCGGCCGCCGCGATCTGGGCGGCCGCGTCGGCCGGCTTCCCGGCCGCGTCCGCGCGCACCTTCTGCGGGTCCATGTTCTGCACCCGCTGGAGCAACTCGGCCTGCGCGAGCCCGAGTTTGGCCTCGGTGTTGGCCGGGTCGTCGCCCAGCACGTTCTTGTACGCCTGGACGGCCCCGCCAAGGTCCCCGGCGTCCAGGGCCTGCGCGGCGGCCTCCAGCAGGGCGTCGTGCGGTCCCTCGGGCGCCTCCTGGGGGACGGCGCCCGGCTCGGCGTCCGGGTCGACGGCCAGGCCGGTCAGACCGAACCGCTCCTCGGCGACCTGCACCAACTGGTCCAGGGTCTGGCGGATCTCCTGCTCGCCCGCCGCGCCCTGGAAGAGGGGCAGCGCCTGGCCGGCGACGACGGCGAACACCGCCGGGATGCCCTGCACCCCGAACTGCTGCATCAGCATCTGGTTGGCGTCGACGTCGATCTTGGCGAGGAGGATGCGCCCGTCGTATTCGACGGCCAGCCGCTCCAGGACCGGGCTCAGCTGCTTGCAGGGCTGACACCACTCGGCCCAGAAGTCGATGACGACCGGCACTTCGGCGGACCGCTGGAGGACGTCCCGCTCGAATCCGGCCTCATCGACGTCGATGACGAGATCGGCCGGGGAGATCGCCCCCGTGCCGCCCTGCCGGGCGGCTGCGGCGCGCGTCTGCTCGGCCTTGGCCTTGGCCTCCTGGGCCGCCTTCACCGCGGCGAGGTCGACGACGCCGCTCATGGACATGTTCCGTGGCTGCATGCGTCTATCCTCCCCCGTTCCCGCGTATGAAAGAAAAAAGTGCGATGTCTTGTGACGCCGGGGTCCCCACCCCACGCCGGTGACGGCCGCTCGCGTACGTCCGTCACGAGCTTTCGCTACGAGTCGTAGCGTAATGGCACGAGGGGGCTGCGGTACACCACTGCCCGGTGATCTCCCTCACGACCGAACAGATTGCGCCGTTCAACGCGCCGGTTATGGTCAGGGGATGCAGAGCCGCACCCCCGCCAGCCGCCCCGGGCGCCCGCGCAGCGCCGAGGCGGACGCCGCGATCCTGGCCGCCACGCGGGAGGCTCTGGTCGAACTGGGCTGGTCCAAGCTCACGTTGGGGGACGTGGCGACGCGGGCCGGGGTCGCCAAGACGACGCTGTACCGGCGCTGGGCCGGCAAGAACGAGCTGGTGGTCGACGCGGTCGCCGAGCTCTTCGACGAACTCGAACTCCCCGACCGCGGCAGCCTGGCCGCCGACATCGAGGGCGTGGTCCTCCAGTTCGCGGCCATCCTGGCCCGGCCGGAGGCCAAGAGCGGCCTGATGGCGGTGGTCACGGAGTCGACCCGCGACGAGGCCCTGCGCGAGCGCATCCGCGGCTCCATCGTCGGCCGCCAGCGGCGCCTGGTCCTGGAGGGCCGCGCCCGCGCCCAGTGCCGCGGCGAACTCCCCTCGGAACCGGACCCGGCGGAATCCGCCCGCGCGGCGGACCTGATCTTCGACATGGTCGCGGGCGCCGTGGTCCACCGCACCCTGGTCAGCGGCAAACCGGCGGACGAGGACTGGGTCCACGGCTTCACCCGCGTCCTGCTGCTGGGACTGGCAGGGGCATCGCGCCTCGGCTAGAGCGTGTCTCTTTGGCGCGAACCGGGCCGCGACGCCCCGGAGCGGGCCCGCCGAAGGACAGGTCACGTACGTCATGGGGTTGACGTACGAGCGCGCGTCATGGGTTGACGTCAGAGCGCGCGTCATGGGTTGACGTCAGAGCGCGCGTCATGGGGTTGACGTAAGAGCGCGCGTCATGGGTTGACGTCAGAGCGCGCGTCATGGGTTGACGTCAGAGCGCGCGTCATGGGTTGACGTCAGAGCGCGCGCGAAGTGCTTGACCATGCGACCGAGCGTGTCGGGGTGTTCGCGCCCTGCCGAGGTCAGCAGCTCGTCGGGGTCGCGGTCCGCAGCACCCACCGCGAGCGTCCCGCCACCACCGCTCCCGCTGCCCAGCCCCCGCTCCCGAGGTTCCGCGTGTGGGGCCGCTCGGGAATGCCGTGCGCCCCGCAGTCGTCCTCGGCGGATGCGAACAGAGCGAGGCCCTCCAGGCTCCCACGCTCCAGAAGCCGTACCCGGACCTGATCGCGGTCGACGACGCCCGGCCACGGAAGTCGGCCGGGCGTCTGGTCGCGCTCCTCGGGAAGCCGCAAAGCCGACGTGCGGGTCCCTCAGAAGCCTGTGGGCTCCGTGTAGACCCCCCATTCGTCCCGCAGCACGCCGCAGATCTCACCGAGTGTCGCCTCGGCGCGCACCGCGTCCAGCATCGGTACGATCATGTTGGAGCCGTCCCGCGCGGCGGCCAGCATGGCATCCAGAGCGGAGCGTACGGCGGCGTCGTCCCGCCCGCCCTTGCGCCCGGCGAGTTCCCGTACCTGCTCGCGCTCCACCTCGTGGCTGACCCGCAGGATCTCCAGGTCCCCGGTGACCGAGCCGGTGTGGACGTTGACGCCCACGACCCTCTTCTCGCCCTTCTCCAGCGCCTGCTGGTAGCGGAAGGCGGCCTCCGCGATCTCGCCGGTGAACCAGCCGTCCTCGATGCCGCGCAGGATCCCGGAGGTGATCGGACCGACCGGGTGCCGTCCGTCCGGATGGGCCCGCAGGCCCCGCTCCCTGATCTGCTCGAAGATCTTCTCCGCGTCCGCCTCGATCCGGTCCGTCAGCTGCTCGACGTACCAGGAGCCGCCCAGCGGGTCGGCCACGCCCGCGACCCCGGTCTCCTCCATCAGCACCTGCTGCGTGCGCAGCGCGATCTCGGCGGCCTGCTCGCTGGGCAGGGCGAGGGTCTCGTCCAGCGCATTCGTGTGCAGCGAGTTCGTCCCGCCGAGCACCGCCGCGAGCGCCTCCACGGCCGTACGGACGACGTTGTTGTACGGCTGCTGCGCGGTCAGCGAGACGCCGGCGGTCTGGGTGTGGAACCGCAGCCACTGCGCCTTCTCGCTCTTCGCGCCGTACACGTCCCGCATCCAGCGCGCCCAGATCCGCCGGGCCGCCCGGAACTTGGCGATCTCCTCGAAGAAGTCGACGTGGGCGTCGAAGAAGAAGGAAAGTCCGGGCGCGAACACGTCCACGTCGAGGCCGCGGGAGAGCCCCAGCTCCACGTACCCGAAGCCGTCCGCGAGCGTGTACGCCAGCTCCTGCGCGGCCGTCGAGCCGGCCTCCCGGATGTGGTAGCCGGACACGGACAGCGGCTTGTACGCGGGGATGCCCGCCGCGCAGTACTCCATCAGGTCGCCGATCAGCCGCAGGTGCGGCTCGGGCTGGAAGAGCCACTCCTTCTGGGCGATGTACTCCTTGAAGATGTCGGTCTGGAGGGTCCCGTTGAGCACCGCGGGATCCACTCCCTGCCGCTCGGCGGCGACCAGGTACATGCAGAAGACGGGTACGGCCGGCCCGCTGATGGTCATGGACGTCGTGACGTCACCGAGCGGGATGTCCTTGAACAGGACCTCCATGTCGGCCGCGGAGTCGATGGCGACCCCGCAGTGCCCGACCTCGCCGAGCGAGCGCGGGTCGTCGGAGTCGCGGCCCATGAGGGTCGGCATGTCGAAGGCGACGGACAGCCCTCCGCCGCCCGCGGCCAGGATCATCTTGTACCGCTCGTTGGTCTGCTCGGCGTTCCCGAACCCGGCGAACTGCCGGATCGTCCAGGTACGCCCGCGGTAGCCGGTCGGATAGAGGCCGCGGGTGAAGGGGTACTCCCCGGGCCAGCCGATCCGCTCGAATCCCTCGTACGTGTCCCCCGGCCGGGGGCCGTACACAGGCTCCACGGGGTCGCCGGAGAGCGTGGTGAAGTCGGCGTCGCGCTTGCGCGCGGCGTCGTAACGGGCCTGCCAGCGCCGGCGGCCTTCCTCGATGGCGTGAGCGTCCATGCCATCGAATTTACTTGGACGTCCTAGTAAATGTCGATGGGCAACCGCCGTACGACACTCGTACGGCGGTGGAGCCGCCCGGAACGCGCAGGCCGCGCCGGGGCGCGCACCGCGGACGCTACGGGCCTCTACGGTCCTCTATGGGCCCATACGGGCCCATACGGGCCCATACGACCCCTACGCCTTGGCGACAGCCGGGGCCGGGCTCTCGACCCGGGACTCCAGCTCGCGGCTGATCTTCCGCTCGACGAAGAAGGCGGCGGTCGGAATGGTCCCCGCCAGCAGCACCCACAGCTGCTTGCCGACCGGCCACTTCGCCTTGGAGCCCAGGTCGAAGGCGAAGACCAGGTAGACGACGTACAGCCAGCCGTGCGCGATGGCGACGACGCGGGTGACGGCGGCGGCGCCGTCGATGTCGAACCCGTACTTCGCGATCATGCTCAGACACAGGAGCACCAGAAGCACACCGGTGATGTAGGCCAGGGCGCGGTAGCGGGTCAGCACGCTCTTCTTCATGCCGAAGAGCGTAACGACCCGTTCCGGGAGATCTTGCCCCGGGTCACCCCTCGTCGAAGTCGTGTGCCGAGATCCGCAGCGGGCGCAGCATCGCGAAGATCTCCCCGCACTCCTCGGCGTCATACGCCCCGAGACCGAAGTCCATGGCCATCAGGTCGCGGGTGGCCGCGTCGACCACCTCGCGGCCCTTCTCGGTGATGACGGCGAGGGTGCCGCGGCCGTCGTTGGGGTTGGGGCGCTTGGCCA
The DNA here is from genome assembly GCF_043201585.1 of Streptomyces sp. NPDC048297. Classification (NCBI taxonomy): domain Bacteria; kingdom Bacillati; phylum Actinomycetota; class Actinomycetes; order Kitasatosporales; family Streptomycetaceae; genus Streptomyces; species Streptomyces sp. NPDC048297. Next base: position 148,117 of record NZ_JBICZA010000019.1, on the reverse strand, counting down.
CCAGGCCGGACCTCACCAGCCGGTCGACGGTGTTCGTCACGGACGTGGGATGCACCATCAGCCGCTCACCGATCTTGGACATCGGCAGCTCACCGGCCTTGGAGAAGGTGAGCAGCACCAGCGCCTCGTACCGCGCGAACGTCAGCTCGTACGGCTTGACCACGGCGTCGACCTCGGCGAGCAGGATCTGCTGCGCCCGCATGATCGAGGTGATCGCGGCCATCGAGGGCACGCTTCCCCAGCGCTGCTTCCAGAGCTCGTCGGCACGGGCGATGGGGTCGAACGGGAGACTGAGAGGCTTCGGCACGTCATCAGACCCTACCGGCCGGTCATATCCCGAGCAGCCCCGTCTCGACCTTCGGTCACCAAGCCCCCCGAAGCCTCGGGGCACGACGGCACGGGCCCCATCCCAGCCAACGACCACCACATCACCCCACGGGCACGACGGCACGGGCGCCTTCCCAGCCAACGGCCACCACATCACCCAGGGGGCGCGAGGAACTGCGCGACCAGCCACAACCGCCCCGCACCCGACGCACGACAACACGGGCACCACCCCAGCCAACGACCACCACATCACCCAAGGGGCGCGAGGAACTGCGCGACCAGCCACAACCACCCCGCACCCGACGCACGACAACACGGGCACCACCCCAGCCAACGACCACCACATCACCCAAGGGGCGCGAGGAACTGCGCGACCAGCCACAACGGCGTCGCACCCGGCAAACCACCCGCCCGCCCCCTACGCCCCCCTCCCAGCCCCCCGCAACCGATACCTCACCGCCCTCTGCGCCACCGGCCCCAACCCCTCCAGCGCAGCGACCACCGCCCCCAACCCCTCCAACGCGTCCAGCGCCGCGTGCGCCCCCGCCTCGTCCACCCCCTCATACAGCTCGATCCCGACGAACGACGCCGCCACCGCCCGCGCAAGCCCCGCCGGATCGGCGAACTCGCCGAACGGCGTCCCCGCCAGCACCCTCCTCAGCACCTGCTCGATCTCGGTGATCCACAGGTCGAGCCCGGCGGTCGTGGCCGGTCGGAGCACGGGGTGGGCCGAGGCCCCGGCGATCAGCTGCCCGAGCAGGGCGACATGCCCGACCGCCCGCTCCTGCTCGTGCATCTCCCGCCCGACCGCGAGGAGTTCGGACAGCGATCCCACCACCGCGAACCGCTCCCGGTACCGCGCCACGGTCTGCTCCGCCCCGTACCGGCAGGCCGCCGCGAGAAGTTCGTCCACGGATCCGAAGTGGTAGAAGACCAGGGCCTGATTGACCCCGGCAGCCGCCGCGACCGTACGGGCGGACGTCTTCGCGATGCCCTGCTCGGTGAGCACCCGCAGGGCACCCTCCAGCAGCCTGGTCTTCGTCTCCTGGGACTTGGCGGTCTCGGCCTTCACCGGCTCGCCCCCCGAGGCGCCCCGCCCCGCGTGCTGCGGCGTCATGCCCGCGCCTCCTCCCTCACCGGCCGAAGCCCCGCCCGTACGCCGCGGCCACGCACGGACGCGTACGACGCCGTGAAGGAGCCCTCGTAGCCGAAGAGCGGGCCGAAGTACCGGTTCACGACCCGGACGCGGATCCGGAAGCGGCCGGCCGCGTCGTCGTACGACTCCCGCACCTCGGCCGTGGCACCGACGAGTTCGGGCACGCGGATATCCACCGGCCCCTCCCGGAAGCGGTGTTCGCCGGAGCGGATGAGCAGGGAGCCGTCGGGTTCGGCGGCGAAGTGGAGTTCGCTGGCCAGGTGTTGGTGGGTGCCCAGGTAGTCGAGGATGCGGTCGCCCTTGGGGCTGAGCACCATCTGGGCGTCGAAGCGCCGGGAGCGGCCGGGCAGGTCGAAGGTGCGCACGAAGCTCACCGTCTCACGGCCGAAGGTGTCGGCGTACGGCACGTTCTCGATGACGAAGGGGACGTTCCGGCCGGCCTCGGGCACCAGGATGTTGCGGGTGGTGCCGAGGGCCAGGAACGGCCTCACGAAGGCCGGTCCGTGCCAGATCCGGTGCATCACGCCCCGGCCGGTGCAGGCCTCCCCGCCGGCCAGGCCCACCGAGAAGCGGCGCCGCAGCCGGGGGTGGAGCCGGTCGAAGTCGTCGCCCATGACCGTGCGGAACATCGAGGCCGCGCTCATGAGTGCTCCTCCAGGGTGGCGAGGACACGGGGTGTGCCGCTCTGGACGAGGGGGCTGCGCAGGCAGCGGCGGGCGGCCGGGGTGCAGGCGAGCGGTGCTTTGAGGAGCGCGAGGGACACGGCGACCACGAGCAGGACGGGGCAGAGGTAGACCACGAGGACGGTGAGCGGTCCGAAGGCCCGCAGGACGGGGCCAAGACCCAGTCCGGTCAGGCACACGACGAGCACCAGCGCCCGGACCGCCAGTTCGGCCAGCCAGTTGACCAGGGCCCGTTCGGGGGTGATCCCGCGCTCCAGCCACAGCCGCAGCCGGTCGAAGGACCAGGCGGTCGCCCATCCCATGAGCGGGCGGAACACCAGCCGGTCGGCGACGGCGCCGAACGCGCCCCAGCGGGGCCGGTAGTCGTACCCGGTGAGGAAACGAACGCCGTCGCCGTCGCCGTCACCGTCACCGTCGGGCACGTAGCGCCAGTAGCCGCTGCCCTCGGCGAGCAGGGAGAGGGGGTGCGGGGAGCGGAAGCGCAGGGCGGAGGTGCGGGTGCCGTCGGGTCGCTGCTTCTCGCCGGCGGCGACGCCGGTGCCGGACACGGTGAGGAACGGCAGCAGGCGGACGGCGTAGCGGAAGCGCTGCGGCTCGCCCTCCGCGCGCGGGAGGTACTGGATCTCGGTGAACCGCAGGTCCCAGCGCTGATGCTGGGCGGGGTCCTGGGTGCGGTCCCACAGGTCGTCGAGGTCGGCGCGGATACGTGTCTCTATGTAGAGACCCATGATGTTCCCCCACGTCAGAGTCATGTTTGAGCGACCGCTCAAAACTTCTGGCCTGCAACGTACACCGTTTTGAGCGATCGCTCAAAGAGTAGGGACGAGAAAACCCCGGCTCCAACGGGCCGGGGTTTCCTGCGAGTTCGGCGTCCGCTACTGCGCCAGATGGCGCTCGACGGTCTCGACCTTGGACGTGAGGCCGTCGGTCACACCGGGCCGGATGTCGGCCTTGAGGACGAGCGAGACGCGCGGCGCACGCTCCTCGACGGCGGCCACGGCGCGCTTGACGACGTCCATGACCTCGTCCCACGAGTCGCCCTCGATCGAGGTGAACATGGCGTCGGTGCGGTTGGGCAGGCCCGACTCGCGGACCACGCGGACGGCGTCGGCGACGTACTCCCCCACGTCCTCACCGACACCGAGGGGCGTCACGGAGAAGGCGACGATCATGCGCTCGCCACCTCTTCCTTGCGGGCGCGGGCGGCGATGACCGCGGCCTCGGACTCACGGCGCAGCTTGCGCTCGGCGAAGAAACCACCGGTGGGCAGCACCGAGAGGACGAAGTAGAGGGCCGCGGTCTTCAGCGACCACTTGGTGCGGTTCCAGGCGTCCGCCCAGAAGAGCACGTAGAGGATGAACAGGACGCCGTGCACCGCACCCATCACGGGGACCGCGTCGAAGTCCGTCGTCCGCTTCAGCACCGAGCAGACGAGCAGGATCAGGAAGGACACGGCCTCCGGGGCCGAGACCAGGCGGAGGCGGCGGAGGGCGGTGGCGGTCTTGATGTCCACAGGTCACCTTCGATGGGAGAGGCGTCCACTCTTTGTGAACGCAAGCACAAGCGTTCCCCCATTGTGGCAAACGGTGTCCCTAGGGGTTCGCTCAGGGTCGTCCTCCACCCGGGGGCCCTGGCCGGTCCACCCGCGTGGCCGCTACTTTCGCAGCGTGGCGATGTTCCGGCTCCAAGGGAGCAAGGTGCTCGCCGTCGACATGACCGGGGATGCCGTGAAGGCGAAGAACGGCTCGATGGTCGCGTACGACGGGCAGATGACCTTCAAGAAGATGACGGGCGGCGGCGAGGGGCTGCGCGGGATGGTGACCCGGCGGCTGACCGGCGAGCAGATGACGGTGATGGAGGTGAGGGGGCAGGGGACCTGCTGGTTCGCGGACCGGGCGTCGGAGATCAACCTGGTCTCCTTGCAGGGCGACAAGCTCTACGTCGAGTCGAGCAACCTGCTCGCGACGGACGCGGGCCTGCGCACCGGCACGACGTTCACGGGGATGCGCGGCGCCGCGCAGGGCAACGGGCTGTTCACCACGACCGTCGAGGGCCACGGCCAGGCGGCCCTCCTCTCGGACGGGCCGGCGGTGGTGCTCCGGGTCAGCCCCCAGTACCCGCTGATCGTCGACCCGGGCGCCTACATCGCCCACCAGGGCGAGGTCCGGCAGTCCTTCCAGTCCGGCGTGACGTTCCGCACGCTGTTCGGGGAGGGCGGCGGCGAGGCGTTCCAGATCCGCTTCGAGGGCGACGGACTGGTCTATGTGCAGCCCAGCGAGCGGAACACGATCGCGGGGGATCTGTGAGATGAGCTTCCGGGAGATCAACTCCAAGATGGTCGAGGCGACCGTGCTGCCCGGTCAGCGGCTGTTCAGCCAGCGCGGGGCGATGCTCGCCTACAAGGGGGACGTGTCCTTCACGCCCAACCTCCAGGGCGGTCAGGGCGGCCTCATGTCCATGATCGGGCGCCGGGTGACCGGCGAGGCGACCCCGCTGATGAGCGTCGAGGGCAGCGGCACCGTCTTCTTCGGGCACGGCGGCCACCACGTGCACGTCATCAACCTCTCCGGTGACACCCTGTACGTCGAGGCCGACCGGCTCCTCGCCTTCGAGGGCACCCTCCACCAGGGCACGATGTTCATGGGCTCGCAGGGCGGGGTCATGGGCCTGGTCCGGGGCCAGGTCACCGGGCAGGGCCTGTTCACCACGACCCTCCAGGGGCACGGCTCGGTGGCCGTGATGGCGCACGGCGGCGTCTTCGAGGTGCCGATCACCCCCCAGCGTCCGGTCCATGTGGACCCGCAGGCCTACGTCGCCCACCACGGCGACGTGCGCAACAAGCTCTCCACCGCGCTCGGCTGGCGCGACATGGTGGGCCGCGGCTCCGGCGAGGCCTTCCAGCTGGAGCTGAGCGGCAGCGGCACGGTGTACGTCCAGGCGTCGGAGGAGAAGCTGTGAGCGCGTACGGAACCCCCGGCGGCCCGGTCGTGCACGATCCGATGACGCTGCCCGCCGACGACAACGTGAACAGCTACACGTTCTGCGTCGAGCTCAAGAGCGGGCAGTGGTTCCTGCAGAAGGGGAAGATGATCGCCTACTACGGGGCGATCGAGTTCAACGGCATCGGGCACGGGCGACTGGACCGGCTCGTGCGCACCTCGTTCCATTCGCCACTGCACGCGAGCGACTGGGTCGTGGCGGAGGGTTCGGGGAAGATGCTGCTCGCCGACCGGGCCTTCGACGTCAATTCGTACGACCTCGACGACGGGAACCTGACCATTCGCGCGGGCAATCTGCTCGCGTTTCAGCCAAGTCTCGCCCTCAAACAGTCGATCGTGCCGGGCTTTCTGACCCTGATCGGAACCGGGAAGTTCGTGGCCGCATCTAACGGTCCGGTGGTGTTCATGGAACCTCCGATCCGGGTGGACCCCCAGGCACTCGTCGGGTGGGCCGACTGCCCGTCGCCGTGTCATCACTACGACCACGGGTACCTGACGGGCGTGATGGGCGGTCTACGTGCGATGACGGGCCTCGGGGGCGCCTCCGGTGAGGAGCACCAGTTCGAGTTCGTGGGAGCGGGGACGGTCCTGCTGCAGTCGAGCGAGACCCTCATGGCCGAGCAGGCCACGGGTGCCGTTCCGTCCGAACCGGGAGTCCCCGGCAGTGGCGGAACGGGGCCGGGTGGGCACGGTCCGGGGTCGCCGGGGGCACCGCGCCTTCCCGGACAGCTGGGAGACCTCCAGCGTCGCTTCGGGCTGTGAGCGGTAATCTGCGGAGTGTGACATCGAACGCGTGCGCACCGTCACACCAACCGAAGTAGTTCGCCATTCAACATTCTTAGGTAGACTTCATTCATGGAGACCGAGACGGCCACGCGCTGGCTGACCGATGCGGAGCAGTGCGCCTGGCGCACACACCTGGAGGTCAACAGGCTGTTGACGTACCAGCTCGAAAAGGATCTGCAGCCCTTCGGCCTGACGATGAACGACTACGAGATCCTCGTCAATCTGTCCGAGTCGGACGACGTGCGGATGCGGATGAGCGACCTGGCCTCCGCCACGCTGCAGTCCAAGAGCCGGCTGTCGCACCAGATCACCCGGATGGAGAACGCGGACCTGGTGCGCCGCGAGAACTGCGAGTCCGACCGGCGGGGGCTGTACGCGGTGCTGACCGAGCACGGCTTGGAGACGATGAAGAAGGTCGCGCCGTACCACGTGGCGTCCGTGCGCCGGCACTTCATCGATCTCCTCTCACCCGAGGCGCTGACCGAGCTGGAGACGTCGCTCAAGCCGATCGCCGACCATCTGAGAGGACAGCGGGGGCGTCCCTGACGACGCCTGCCCGGTGAAGAGCCGAACGCGGCGCGGTCCTCCGGTCGGCGGTCGGCGGTCGGCGGTCGGCGGTCGGCGGTCGGCGGTCGGCGGTCGGCGGTCGGCGGTCGGCGGTCGGCGGTCGGCGGTCGGCGGGGGAGGGTCACACGGCCCGGCGCCGGTGGGGCTCCTCTCCCGGACCGTCCCCCGGGCCCTCGACTACGCCCGCACCGGGGGATCAGCCGCGGGAAGCTCCGCCTCCGCCTCCGCCTCCACCTCTGTCTCCGCCCCCACGACCGCGGTGGCACGGCCGCCCGCGGTCACGGCAGCGGCCGAGAGCAGTGCGGCGGCGCCTGCCAGTGCGAAACACCACGGCAGCGGCAGCGCGCCGATCAGCAGCCCCGTCGCCAGCGCTCCCGCGGAGGATCCGGCGTTCACCGCCATGTTCACCCACGCCCCCGCCCGTGTACGGGAGCCCTCAGGCGCCGTCTCGTCGGCGAGGAGGTAGGCCGTCGTCAGGGCCGGGGCGATGAAGGCGCCGGCGCAGACCATGGCCGCCGTGAGGGACCAGAGGCCGGGCGCGAGACCGGCGGCGGCGATCACCAGGCCGAGGGCCGTCGCGAAGCCCGCCAGCCGCACGCGGGCGGGCCGGCGCCAGTCGATCGCGCCGTTGACCAGACCGCCCACCGCACTGCCGGCCGAGAGCGCGCCCAGAATCCACGGGACGAGGGCCGTGCCGTGGGTGCGTTCACTCGCGAAGGCCGTCACCAGCAGGTCCACACCGCTGAGCGCCAGTCCGGTCCCCGCGGCCACGGCGACCGACGGCAGCAGACCGCGCAGCGCACCCGAGCGCCTCGCGCGAGGCGTGGGACGGGGGCCGGTCATCGCGGGGGACGTGACGAAGGCGCAGGTGCCGGTGACGTTCAGCAGGGCGCTGAGCAGGATGCCGGCCGCCGGGGGCGCGCAGGTCACCAGCGCGCCGACCAGGGCCGGGCCGGAGACGAAGAGCAGTTCCTCGGCGACGCCGTCCAGGCTGTAGGCCCGCTGCAACAGTCGTCGGTCGGCGGCGAGTTCGGACCACAGGGCACGCATGGTGGGCCCCAGCGGAGGCGCGCACGCGCCCGCCAGGGCGGCGGCCGTCGCGACGAGAGCCGCCGGGGCGCCGGGGCGCCAGGTGAGGGCCGCCAGGGCGGTGAGCAGGGTGCCGTAGAGGGCGGACATCGGGAGCAGGGCGCGGCGCGGGCCGTACCGGTCGATCAGCGACGCGCGCAGGGGCAGCAGAAAGACCGTCGCGGCGCCGAACAGGGACATCACCACACCCGAGACGGCGTAGGAGCCCGTGGCCCGGGTGACGGACAGCAGCACCGAGAGCGTGACGGTGCCGTAGGACAGCCGCGCGACCAGCGCGGCGGCGAAGGTGCGACGGGCGTACGGCACGCGCAGAACGGCGGCGTACGACGGGCATGGCGAAGTGGTCGCGGACATGCGGAAGTTCCTCGACGGGAGACGGAAACAGGGCACCTGAGCACCTGAACGGTGCGTGGTGCGCCCTACGCCATGAGGAGGAACATGGCACTCAAGCTAGCAGTGCCCTGCCGGGGGCGACCAGAGCATTTGCAGTGACGGGGCTGAAGGGCCGGAGCCATGCCAGTACCCGGGGCTGAACAGCCAGAGCCAGGACCGTGGCCGACCCCGGACAGCCGGACGGAACGCGACGGCCGGTCAGGGGCGGACGAGCCGACGGCACCACCCCGTCGGGGACGGCCGGGGCGATACCGGCGCCCGATGCTGCACAGCCGACCGACGGCAGCGCCCCACCAGAAACGGCCAAGGCGTTGCCGGCCCCCGACCCAGCACAGCCAAACCGACCGCACCACCCCGCCAGAGACCCCCAAGGCGATGCCGGCACCCGACCTGGCACAGCCGACCAACGACAGTGCCCCACCAGAAACGGCCAAGGCGATACCGGCCCCCGACCGGGCACGGCCAAACCGACCGCACCACCCTCGCCAGAGACCCCTAAAGCGATACGGGCACCCGATCCGGCACAACCAAGCCGCATCACCCCGCCACGAGCGCCAAGCCGACCGCACCACCCAACCCAACCGACCGCCCCCCAACCAGGCGCAGCCAAACCGGCCACACCGACCGCCCCCGGGCACCCAGGCACCCAGGCACCCAGGCCAACCGCACCACCCACCCCACCCTGGACCGGCCGTCAGGCCTCCGTCAGGCTCGCCACCAGTTCGTCGGCGGCGCGGTACGGGTCCAGGTCACCGGCGACGATGCGTTCCGCCAGGGCGCCCAGGTGGCGGTCGCCGTGCAGGTCGCCGATGCGTTCGCGCAGGGTGGTGACCGCGATGGTCTCGACCTCGCGGGAGGCGCGGGCCAGGCGGCGTTCCGCCAGGACGCCCCGCTCCTCCATCCAGGCCCGGTGCTTCTCCAGGGCCTCGACGACCTCGTCGATGCCCTCGGCGCGCGCGGCGACGGTCTTGACGATGGGCGGGCGCCAGTCGCCGGGGCCGCGGGCCTCGCCGAGGCCGAGCATGTGGTTCAGCTCGCGGGCCGTGGCGTCGGCGCCGTCCCGGTCGGCCTTGTTGACGACGTAGACGTCGCCGATCTCCAGGATTCCGGCCTTGGCCGCCTGGATGCCGTCGCCCATCCCCGGGGCCAGCAGCACCACGCTCGTGTCCGCCTGGGAGGCGATCTCGACCTCGGACTGCCCGACGCCGACCGTCTCGACCAGGATCACGTCGCAGCCGGCCGCGTCCAGGACGCGGATCGCCTGCGGGGCGGACCAGGCCAGGCCGCCGAGGTGACCGCGGGTGGCCATCGAGCGGATGTAGACGCCGGGATCGGAGGCGTGCTCCGACATGCGCACGCGGTCGCCGAGGAGGGCGCCGCCGGAGAACGGGGACGAGGGGTCGACGGCCAGGACGCCGACCCGCTTGCCCTGCTTGCGGTACGCGGTGACGAGCGCGGAGGTGGAGGTGGACTTGCCGACGCCCGGGGAGCCGGTCAGGCCGACCACGTAGGCGTTGCCGGTCAGCGGGGCCAGTGCCGCCATGACCTCCCTGAGCTGCGGGGACGCCCCCTCCACCAGGGTGATCAGCCGGGCCACGGCCCGCGGCCGGCCTTCCCTGGCCTGGGCCACCAGAGAGGAGACGTCCTGCATCAAACAGCTCCGTTCACTTCACCGACGTACAAGACGCACAAGACGCACAAGACGTGCGACTTCATCGACCAGCTTCACGGACGTACAAGCCGCACAAGCCGCACGACTTCACCGACGTCCAAGGAGAGCGCTCACGCCTTCGGTACCCGCACGATGAGCGCGTCACCCTGGCCGCCGCCACCGCACAGCGCGGCCGCGCCGACGCCGCCGCCCCTGCGCTTGAGCTCCAGCGCCAGGTGGAGGACCAGACGGGCGCCCGACATGCCGATCGGGTGTCCGAGGGCGATCGCGCCGCCGTTCACGTTCACCTTTTCCGTGGAAAGGCCGAGGTCCTTCATTGACTGCACGGCGACCGCGGCGAAGGCCTCGTTGATCTCGATGAGGTCGAGGTCGGAGACCTCCAGGCCGTCCTTCTTCAGGGCGTGCTGGATGGCGTTGGAGGGCTGCGACTGCAGGGAGTTGTCGGGGCCCGCCACGTTGCCGTGGGCGCCGATCTCGGCGAGCCACGTCAGGCCCAGTTCCTCGGCCTTGGCCTTGCTCATCACGACCACCGCGGCGGCGCCGTCGGAGATCTGCGACGAGGTGCCCGCGGTGATCGTGCCGTCCCTGGTGAAGGCCGGGCGCAGCTTGGCCAGGGACTCCACGGTGGTGTCGGCGCGGATGCCCTCGTCCTTGCTGAACAGGACCGGGTCGCCCTTGCGCTGCGGGATCTCGACCGGGGTGATCTCGGCCTCGAAGACGCCGTTCTTCTGCGCGGCGGCGGCGCGCTGGTGGGAGAGCGCGGCGATCTCGTCCTGCTCGGGGCGCTGGATGCCGAGGCGGGCGTTGTGCTTCTCCGTCGACTCGCCCATGGCGATGCCCTCGAAGGCGTCGGTCAGGCCGTCGTAGGCCATGGCGTCGAGCATCTCGATCGCGCCGTACTTGAAGCCCTCGCGGGACTTCGGCAGCAGGTGGGGGGCGTTGGTCATGGACTCCTGGCCGCCGGCGACCACGATGTCGAACTCACCCGCGCGGATCAGCTGGTCGGCGAGCGCGATGGCGTCGAGGCCGGAGAGGCACACCTTGTTGATGGTGAGCGCCGGGACGCTCATCGGGATGCCCGCCCTGACGGCCGCCTGGCGGGCCGGGATCTGGCCCGCGCCGGCCTGCAGCACCTGGCCCATGATGACGTACTGCACCTGGTCGCCGCCGATCCCCGCACGATCGAGGGCGGCCTTGATAGCGAAGCCGCCGAGGTCGGCTCCGGAGAAGGACTTCAGCGAGCCCAGCAGTCGTCCCATGGGCGTGCGCGCGCCCGCGACGATCACCGAGCTGGTCGTACCAGGAGTTCCAGAAGACATGAGCTGCGATCCCCTTACCGGCTTGTGCAGCCGAGGAGTGAACGAGGGTTTACTTCGAATGTACTGAGTGGCACTCCGTGCCGTCATCGGGCCGTCGGTGTGATCGCGCGCACGTTGCGTAACCACCTCCCGAGCGCTCCACTGAATCCATGCTGACGCGAATCGACCACATCGGGATCGCCTGTCACGACCTCGACGCCACTGTCGAGTTCTACAAGGCAACCTACGGCTTCGAGGTGTTCCACACCGAGGTCAACGAGGAGCAGGGCGTGCGGGAGGCCATGCTCAAGATCAACGAGACGTCGGACGGCGGCGCCTCCTATCTGCAGCTCCTGGAGCCGACCCGGGAGGACTCGGCGGTCGGCAAGTGGCTGGCGAAGAACGGCGAGGGTGTGCACCACATCGCCTTCGGCACGGCGGACGTGGACGCGGACGCGGCGGACATCCGTGGCAAGGGCGTGCGGGTCCTCTACGACGAGCCGCGCCGCGGTTCCATGGGGTCGCGGATCACCTTCCTGCACCCCAAGGACTGCCACGGTGTCCTGACAGAACTGGTCACTTCGGCCCCTGTTGAGTCACCTGAGCACTGACCCGCGTACATATGGGCCGGTAGGGTTGGGGGCGGTCGTCTCCGAACGCGGGGGCGGCCGCATGCCGGGGTCCGGGTTTCGGGGGACGAGCGTCGGGGCAGCAGCCCATGCTCCGCCGTTGATCTGACACCATTCCCCCGGGGGCCCCGTTCGGCCGATGGACGGAGCTCGTTGCAGAAGCTGACCAGGGGACGGATGGGACCGCGCAGTGCGGGGCTACGAGAGCCAGGAGCGAGAGCCGGCGGCTGACGTCGACCACCTCACTCGGTTCGAGGCCGAGATGAAGCGGCTGAAGACCGAGCGGGAAAAGGCGATCCAGCACGCCGAGGACCTCGGCTACCAGGTCGAGGTGCTGCGCGCCAAGCTGCACGAGGCGCGCCGCACTCTGATGACCCGGCCCTCCTACGAGGGCGGTGACATCGGCTATCAGGCCGAGCAGTTGCTCCGTAATGCCCAGATGCAGGCCGACCAGCTGCGCCAGGACGCCGAGCGCGAGCTGAGCCAGGTCCGCGCGCAGACCCAGCGCATCCTCCAGGAACACGCCGAGCAGGCCGCCCGTCTGCAGGCCGAGCTGCACCAGGAGGCGGTCACCCGGCGCCAGCAGCTCGACCAGGAGCTGGCCGAGCGCCGGCAGACCGTCGAGTCGCACGTCAACGAGAACGTGGCGTGGGCCGAACAACTGCGCGCCCGCACCGAGTCGCAGGCCCGCCGGCTGCTGGACGAGTCCCGCGCCGAGGCCGACCAGTCCATGGCCGCCGCCCGCGCCGAGGCCGAGCGGCTGACCCGGGAGGCCCGGGAGCGGCTGGAGAACGACGCCGAGACGGCCCGTGCGGAGGCCGAGCAGCTGCTGCGCCGCGCCCGCACGGACGCCGAGCGGCTGCTGAACGCCGCCTCCACGCAGGCGCAGGAGGCCACCGACCACGCCGAGCAGCTGCGCTCCTCCACCGCGAGCGAGTCGGACACCGTGCGCCGCCGGGCCGCCGAGCTGGGCCGGGCCGCCGACGACCGGATGACGCAGGCCGAGGATGCGCTGCGCAAGGCGCAGACCGAGGCCGAGAAGCTGGTCACGGAGGCCGAGCAGGCCGCCGCGAAGACGCTGTCGAGCGCCGAGGCCGCGGGCGAGGCACGCACGCGTACGGCCAAGGAACAGGTCGCCCGGCTGGTCGAGGAGGCCACCAAGGAGGCCGACACCACCCGGTCCGAGGCCGAGCAGTTGGTCGCCGACGCGCGCGCCGAGGCCGAGAAGATCGTCGCCGAGGCGTCCGAGAAGGCGCGCAGCGTCACCGCCGAGGAGACGGCCGGCCAGCTGGCGAAGGCGGCGAGGACCGCCGAGGAGGTCCTCGACAGGGCGTCCGAGGACGCCAAGCAGACCACCAGGGCCGCGGCCGAGGAGGCCGAGCGGATCCGTACCGAGGCCGAGACCGAGGCGGACCGGCTGCGCGCGGAGGCGCACGACATCGCCGAGCAGCTCAAGGGCGCGGCGAAGGACGACACCAAGGAGTACCGCGCCAAGACGGTCGAGCTGCAGGAGGAGGCCCGCCGGCTGCGCGGCGAGGCCGAGCAGCTGCGCTCCGACGCGGTCGCCGAGGGCGAGTCGATCCGCGCCGAGGCCCGCCGCGAGGCGGTATCGAAGATCGAGGAGGCGGCCAAGTCCGCCGAGGAGCTGCTGGCCAAGGCCAAGGCCGACGCCGACGAGCTGCGGGGGACCGCGACCGCGGACAGCGAGAAGGTCCGCACCGAGGCCATCGAGCGGGCGACCACGCTGCGCCGGCAGGCCGAAGAGACCCTGGAGCGCACCCGCACGGAGGCCGAGCGGCACCGCGCGGAGGCCGGCGAGCAGGCCGAGGCCCTGAAGGCGGAGGCCGAGAACGCGGCGCGCGAGCTGCGCGAGGAGGCCGAGCGTGCGGTCGAGGCGCGGCGCGCCGAGGCGACGGCGGAGCTGACGCGGCTGCAGGCGGAGGCCCAGGAGCGGCTGTCGGCCGCCGAGCAGGCGCTCACGGACGCCCGCGAGGAGGCGGCCCGGATCCGCCGTGAGGCCGGCGAGGAGACCGAGCGGCTGCGCTCGGAGGCGGCGGAACGCATCCGTACGCTCCAGCAGCAGGCCGAGACCGAGGCCGAACGGCTGCGCACGGAGGCCGCGGCGGACGCGTCCGCGTCGCGCGCCGAGGGCGAGGCCGTCGCCGTACGGCTGCGGTCGGAGGCCGCGGCGGAGGCGGAGCGGCTCAAGGCGGAGGCGCAGGACACCGCCGACCGGGTGCGCGCGGAGGCGCAGGCCGCCGCCGAGCGGCTGGGCACCGAGGCGTCCGAGACGCTGGCCGCCGCCCAGGAGGAGGCCGTCCGGCGCCGCCGTGAGGCGGAGGAACTGCTCGGCGCCGCCCGTGAGGAAGCCGACCAGGAGCGGCTGCGGGCCCGCGAGCAGAGCGAGGAGTTGCTGGCCTCGGCGCGCAAGCGTGTCGAGGAGGCGCAGACCGAGGCGACCCGGCTGGTCGAGGAGGCCGACCGGCGCGCCACCGAGATGGTGTCCGCGGCCGAGCAGCACGCCCAGCAGGTACGGGACTCCGTCGCCGGGCTGCACGAGCAGGCCCAGGAGGAGATCGCCGGGCTGCGCTCGGCCGCCGAGCACGCGGCGGACCGTACGAAGCGGGAGGCCGAGGAGGAGGCGGACCGGGTCCGCTCCGACGCCTACGCCGAGCGGGAGCGGGCGAGCGAGGACACCTCGCGGCTGCGCCGGGAGGCGAGCGAGGAGACGGAGGCCGCCAAGGCGCTCGCCGAGCACACGGTCGCGGAGGCGATCGGGGAGGCCGAGCGGCTGCGCGCGGACGCGTCGGAGTACTCCCAGCGGGTGCGCACCGAGGCGTCGGACGCCCTGGCCGAGGCCGACCAGGCGGCGTCGCGGACCCGGGCGGACGCCCGCGAGGACGCCAACC
>NZ_JBICZA010000019.1:51376-133513 GCF_043201585.1 Streptomyces sp. NPDC048297 | reverse complement strand
AACCGCATCCGCTCGGACGCCGCGACCCAGGCCGACACACTCATCACCGAGGCCCGCAGCGAGGCCGAACGCCTGCAGACCGAGACCAACGCCGAGGCCGAACGGGTACGCACCGAGGCGTCGGACGCCCTGGCCGAGGCCGAGCAGACGGCGTCGCGGACCCGGGCGGACGCCCGCGAGGACGCCAACCGCATCCGCTCGGACGCCGCGACCCAGGCCGACACACTCATCACCGAGGCCCGCAGCGAGGCCGAACGCCTGCAGACCGAGACCAACGCCGAGGCGGAGCGGGTGCGCGCGGAGTCCGTGGCCACCGCGGAGCAGCTGATCGCGGGCGCGACCGGCGAGGCCGAGCGGCTGCGGGCGGAGGCCGCGGAGACGGTCGGCTCGGCCCAGCACCACGCGGAGCGGCTGCGGGCGGAGGCGGAGCGGGTCAAGGCGGACGCGGAGGCGGAGGCCGAGCGGCTCCTCAACTCCGCGCGCGAGGAGTCCGAGCGGACCCTGGACGAGGCCCGCAAGGACGCCAACAAGCGGCGTTCGGAGGCGGCCGAGCAGGTCGACACGCTCATCACCGAGACCACCGCCGAGGCGGACAAGCTGCTCACCGAGGCCCAGCAGCAGGCGCTCAAGACCACGGCGGACGCGGAGTCGCAGGCGGACACGATGGTGGGCGCGGCCCGCACCGAGGCCGACCGGATCGTCTCCGAGGCGACGATCGAGGGCAACTCCCGGGTGGAGAAGTCCCGGACCGACGCGGACGAGCTGCTGGTCGGCGCCCGCCGGGACGCGACCGCGATCCGGGAGCGGGCCGAGGAGCTGCGCGACCGGATCACCGGCGAGATCGAGGACCTGCACGAGCGGGCCCGCCGCGAGGCCGCCGAGACGATGAAGGCCACCGGCGACCGCTGCGACGCGCTCATCAAGGCGTCCGAGGAGCAGCTGGCCAAGGCGCAGGCGAAGGCCAAGGAGCTGGTCTCCGAGGCCAGCTCCGAGGCCGGCAAGGTGCGCATCGCCGCCGTCAAGAAGGCGGAGGGACTGCTCAAGGAGGCCGAGCTGAAGAAGGCCAGCCTGATCAAGGAGGCCGAGGAGCTGAAGGCCGAGGCGATCCGCGAGGCGCGGCGCACGGTCGAGGAGGGCAAGCGCGAGCTGGAGGTCCTGGTGCGCCGGCGCGAGGACATCAACGCCGAGATCTCCCGGGTGCAGGACGTCCTGGAGGCGCTGGAATCCTTCGAGGCACCGGCGAGCGGCAAGGACGGCGGGGTCAAGGCCGGTGCCAGCGTCGGCGCCCCCCGATCGGGTGGCAAGTCGTCGGACGGCTAGCGCCGAGGACACGTTCCGGTGTCTTCTGGGGGCTTTGCCCTGCTGTTTGGCAAGCTGTCCGGGGGGTGGCCACCCGAAAGAGGTGTCATTCTCCAGATCAAACACGTATCCGCTCGATGACACACCGCTTCGGCGCCTAGGATTCCACCTATCACCTCACCGGTCTCATTCGACAGGAAACCCATGAGCGACATTTCCCCCAACGGCTTCGAGCTTGTGCGGCGTGGGTACGACCGCGCGCAGGTGGACGAGCACATCGCCCGGCTGCGCTCCCGGCACGACGAGGCCACCTCGCGTGTCACCGCCCTGGAGAAGCGCATCGAGGAGCTGCACCTCGAGACGCAGAATGCCCAGGCCCAGGTGACCGACGCGGAGCCTTCGTACGCCGGCCTCGGCGCGCGGGTCGAGAAGATCCTGCGTCTCGCCGAGGAAGAGGCGAAGGACCTGCGTGAGGAGGCCCGGCGCGCGGCCGAGCAGCACCGCGAGCTCGCCGAGTCGGCCGCCCAGCAGGTCCGCAACGACGCCGAGTCCTTCGCCTCGGAGCGCAAGGCCAAGGCCGAGGACGAGGGCGTCCGGATCGTCGAGAAGGCCAAGGGCGAGGCCACCCAGCTGCGTTCCGAGGCGCAGAAGGACGCGCAGTCCAAGCGGGAGGAGGCGGACGCCCTCTTCGAGGAGACCCGCGCCAAGGCCGCGCAGGCCGCCGCCGACTTCGAGACGAACCTGGCCAAGCGCCGCGAGCAGTCCGAGCGCGACCTCGCGTCCCGGCAGGCGAAGGCCGAGAAGCGTCTCGCCGAGATCGAGCACCGCGCCGAGCAGCTGCGCCTGGAGGCCGAGAAGCTGCGCACGGACGCCGAGCGCCGCGCCCGCCAGACGGTGGAGACGGCCCAGCGCCAGGCCGAGGACATCGTGGCCGACGCGAACGCCAAGGCCGACCGCATCCGCTCGGAATCCGAGCGCGAGCTCGCGGCGCTCACCAACCGCCGCGACAGCATCAACGCCCAGCTGACGAACGTCCGCGAGATGCTCGCCACGCTGACCGGTGCGGCTGTCGCCGCCGCGGGTGCGCCCGGCGACGACGAGCCCGTTTCCCGTGGGGTTCCGGCGCAGCAGTCCCGGTAACGCCTCGGCGTACGGCCGCTGAGCGACTCGCAGCCCCCTGCCTTCAAGTGGCAGGGGGCTTTGTCCCGTTCTAGCGTGGCCGCATGATCGAGCTGGAGGGGCTGACCAAGCGGTACGGCGAGAAGGTCGCGGTCGACGGGCTCAGCTTCGCGGTGACGTCGGGCGTCGTTACCGGGTTCCTCGGCCCCAACGGGGCGGGGAAGTCCACCACCATGCGGATGATCCTCGGGCTCGACCACCCCACCGCCGGTGACGTCCGGATCGACGGCAGGCACTACGACCAGCTCAGGGACCCGCTGACGTACATCGGAGCCCTGCTCGACGCCAAGGCCGTGCACGGCGGCCGCAGCGCCTACAACCACCTGCTGTGCCTGGCGCAGAGCAACGGCATCCCGGGCCACCGGGTGGGCGAGGTGCTGGACACGGTCGGGCTCACGGCGGTCGCGCGGCAGAAGGCCAAGGGGTTCTCGTACGGCATGGGGCAGCGGCTCGGCATCGCGGCGGCCCTGCTCGGGGACCCGCGGATCCTGATGTTCGACGAGCCGGTCAACGGGCTGGACCCGGAGGGCATCCACTGGATCCGCACCCTGATGAAATCGCTGGCCGCGCAGGGCCGGACCGTGTTCGTGTCGAGCCATCTGATGAGCGAGATGGCCCTGACCGCCGATCACCTGGTGGTCATCGGGCAGGGCCGGCTGCTCGCGGACACCTCGATGGCCGACTTCATCCGCACGAACTCGCGCGCGTACGTCCGGGTCCGCTCCCCGCAGCGCGAGCGGCTGCTCGACGTGCTGCACGCGGACGGGATCACCGTCGTGGAGTCGGGCGGCGGCGCGCTGGAGGTGGAGGGCGGCAAGGCGGAGCGGATCGGGGAACTGGCCGCGCGCCACGGGGTCGTGCTGCACGAACTGAGCCCGCAGCAGGCCTCGCTGGAGGAGGCGTTCATGCGCCTGACCGCGGGGTCGGTGGAGTACCACGCGCACACCGGGCCCGCTCCCGTCCCCAGGGACTGGGGCGCCGACTGGAGAAAGGGAGCCTGAGCCATGGCGGCCGTGCAGGTGATCCGGTCCGAGTGGACGAAGATCCGCTCCGTGGCGTCGACGGTGTGGACGCTGTCCCTGGCGCTGGTGGTGACCGTCGCCCTCGGGATGCTGATCTCGGCGCTGACGAAGAGCCAGATCGGCGACATGCCGGTGCGCGAGCGGCTCGATTTCGACCCCACGGTGATCAGCTTCGCGGGCATGACCCTGGGCCAGCTCGCCATGATCGTGTTCGGGGTGCTGGTCGTCTCGAACGAGTACAGCACCGGCATGATCCGCGTCTCGCTCGCCGCCGTACCACGGCGCGGCACCTTCCTGTTCTGCAAGGTCGCCGTGGCCGCCGCGCTCGCCCTGGCCGTGGGCATGGTCACCAGCTTCGCCGCGTTCTTCCTCGGGCAGGCGATGCTCGGCCCGCTGCGCACGGACCTCGGCCGGCCGGGGGTGCTGCGCGCGGTGATCGGCGGCGGGCTGTACATGACCCTGATCGCGGTGTTCTCCATGGGCGTCGCCGCGATGCTGCGCTCGCCGATGCTCTCGCTCGGCATCCTGATGCCGTTCTTCTTCCTGATCTCCAACATCCTCGGCAACGTCGACACGACGCGGAAGATCGGCCGCTTCCTGCCGGACCAGGCGGGCAGCCGGATCATGCAGGTGGTACCGAGGGTCGGCGACGACACCCCGTACGGCCCGTGGGGCGGGCTCGGGATCATGGCGCTGTGGGCGATCGCGGCCGTCGCGGGCGGGTACGCCCTGCTGAAACGGCGGGACGCCCAGTAGCTCCTGGTCAGCTCCTGGTCAGCTCCGGGCCGGCTGCTGGTTTTGCTTCCTCCAGCAGCTCCTGGCTTTACTTTCTTTTGAGCGGAACCGTCAGCGCCCGGATATCCTCCTAACCCTTACGGGGGCGTGTGCCCCGCTGTCCTGAACCTTTCGATGGGTGCGGAGCATGATCGAGGCTGCAGGCCTGACCAAGCGCTACGGCGACAAGACCGCCGTGTACAACCTTTCCTTCCAGGTGCGGCCGGGCGCCGTGACCGGCTTCCTCGGGCCCAACGGCTCGGGCAAGTCGACGACCATGCGGATGATCCTCGGGCTGGACAACCCGACATCCGGCTCGGTGACCATCGGCGGCTACCCGTACCGCAAGCTGCCCAACGCCCCGCGCCAGGTCGGCGCCCTGCTCGACGCCAAGGCGGTGCACGGCGGCCGGTCCGCCCGCAACCACCTGCTCAGCCTCGCCCAGCTGTCCGGCATCCCCGCCCGACGCGTGGACGAGGTGCTCGGGGTCGTCGGCCTCCAGGGTGTGGCGAAAAAGCGCTCCAAGGGCTTCTCCCTCGGTATGGGCCAGCGCCTCGGCATCGCCGCGGCCCTCCTCGGCGACCCCCAGGTCCTGCTCTTCGACGAGCCGGTCAACGGCCTCGACCCCGAGGGCATCCTGTGGGTCCGCAACCTGATGAAGGCACTGGCCGCCGAGGGCCGCACGGTCTTCGTCTCCTCCCACCTCATGAGCGAGATGGCGCTGACCGCCGATCACCTGATCGTGATCGGGCGCGGACAGCTGCTGGCCGACATGAGCGTGACGGACTTCATCTCGGCCAACTCCGCCGACTTCGCGCGCGTGCGTACCCCGGACACCGAGCCGCAGCAGCGCGAGAAGCTGACCGTCGCGCTCACCGAGGCGGGCGGCCATGTGATGCCGGAGCAGGACGGCGCGCTGCGCGTGACCGGGCTGCCGCTGCCCCGCATCAGCGACCTCGCGCACGAGTCGGACGTGCGGCTGTGGGAGCTGTCGCCGCACCAGGCCTCGCTGGAGGAGGCGTACATGCGCATGACGCAGGGCGCCGTCGACTACCGCTCCACCATCGACCAGAAGAGCGGCCTCCAGCAGCCGCTGCCGCCCGGCGCGCAGCCGCCCATGCCGGTCCCCGGCCAGGGCCAGCCGGGCTGGTACGCCCCGCCGCCGCCCCAGCAGGGCCCCGGGCCGTTCGCGCCGCAGGGCGCCCCCGCGGCTGCGTACGGCGGCGCGCCCGCGGGCGCGTACGGCGCTCCCGGTGCCGGCGCCCCGAACCCGTACGCCGCGCCCGGCGCCCCGCTCCAGCAGGCCCCGCAGTCGCCACAGGCCCCGCAGCCTCCGGTGGCCTCCGCTCCCCCGGCACAGCCGCCGGCCACCGCTCCGGCCGCCGCCCCCGCCCCTGCTCCCGCTCCCGCTCCCGCCGCCGACCTGACCAAGCCCGAGGACGCCCGATGAGCACCCACCAGCCCCCGATGCCGGGAGCCCCCTCCGCCTCCCCCGCATCCGACTGGCAGCCGGCGCCCGGCGGTTCGTACCCCGGCTACAGCTCGCCGATCCCGGTCGTGCGCACCCACCTCGGCCACGCGCTGGCCTCGGAGTGGACGAAGATCAAGTCGGTGCGTTCGACGATGTGGACGCTCGGCGTGTTCGTGCTGCTCGTGGTCGGCATCGGTCTGCTGGCCGGTCTCGCGGTGCGCGGCTCCAGCTCCGACCTGGGCGGCGAGAGCCCGCTGACCCTCGGCTTCTTCGGTCTGCTGGTCGGCATGATGTGCATCATCACGCTGGGCGTGCTGACCACGGCCTCCGAGTACGGCACGGGCATGATCCGTACGACGATGACCGCGTGCCCGAGCCGGGGCCGGGTGCTGGCCGCGAAGTCGATCGTGTTCTTCGTCATCGCGTTCGTCGTGACGCTGGTGACCGTGTCGTTCGTGGCGATGGTGCACGCGTCGATGCTCAAGAACCACGGCGCGCGCACCCCGTCCAGCGGCGAGTGGATGAAGGCCACGGTCGGCATCAGCCTCTACATCGCGCTGCTCGGTCTGATCTCGCTGCTCATCGGCTCGATCATCCGGCACTCCGCCGGCGCCATCACGATCATGATCGGCTCGGTGCTCGCCCCGCTGGTGATCGCGCTGTTCATGAACGCGTCCTCGCTGGAGAAGGTGCAGAAGGCGCTGCTCGAGTACTCGATCCCGAGCCAGATGGGCGTCTTCTACGACAACACCCTGAGCCAGTCGGGCCCGACGGGCTGGGACCCGCTGTGGATCATCCTGGGCGTGACGGCCGCCGCCTACGCGGGCGCGTACGCGCTGCTGGAGAGCCGGGACGTGTAGTCCGCGGAGGTGTAGCCCAACGGGCGCGTAGCCCGCGCGGGCGTTCAGAACCTCGGCGCGTTACGGGACCGCTGCACCCGCGTGGTGCGGCGGTCCTTCGCGTTCCAGCACGCCTTGTGCCAGTGCCGGCGGTCGTCGGCGCCCGCGTGCGCCGGCCAGGCCACCACGTGCGGGACACCGGAGGGGATCAACTGGTCGCAGCCGGGGCAGCGGTAGGTCTTGCCCTGCGCGCTCGCCCCGGCGACGTGGCGCACGCTCCACTCCTCGCCCTGCCAGCTCTCCGTGGACTGCCAGCCGCCGTACCGGCCGGCCTGGTCGTCCTCGGCGCTCCGGCCTGACGAGCCGGCTGCCTTCGGTCGGTTGCGACGCGGGGACACGGGACACCTCTCGGGGCTATACAGGAAGCACGGGCTGTATCCAGCGTACGCGGCGCCTGCCGGGGTACGCGTAGGGGACCAACCCGTACAAGTCCCCCTCCGGGGCGACCGATTCTGCAGACAATCCGCAAATCCCTCCGTCAGGCCGTGTCCTGGGCACGTGTCAGACGGTTATGCCGGTTGGGGGAGCTCCGGTCGGAGCCAAGGAAGCAGGAAAAGCAATGCACGTCGGAAGTTTTGTGCTGGCGGCCCAGTTCCCGGGCCAGGGTCCCGGGGAAGCGCTGCACCGCGCGGTCCGCTCGGCGGAAGTGGCCGAGGAGGCCGGGCTCGACGCGGTGTGGCTGGCCGAGCACCACTTCGTACCGTACGGCACTTGTCCGTCCGCGATCACGCTGGCCGCGTTACTGCTCGGCCGCACCCGCCGCATCCGCGTCGGTACGGCGGTCAGTGTGCTGCCCACCGCGCACCCCGTCGCCCTCGGCGAACAGGCCGCGCTGCTGCACCTGACGAGCGGCAGACGGTTCACGCTGGGCGTGGGGCGCGGCGGGCCGTGGGTGGACCTGGAGGTGTTCGGCGCGGGACTCGGCGCGTACGAACACGGATTCCCCGAATCCCTCGATCTGCTGGTCCGCTGGCTGCGCGAACCGGCGCTGTCGGCCTCGGGCGAGCGGTACTCCTTCCGCGAGGTCGCCGTCGTACCGCGCCCCTCGGAGGGGCTGCCGGAGACCCCGGGGCCCGAGGTCGTCGTCGCCTGCACCTCCCCGTCGAGCGTGCGGCTGGCCGCCGGGCACGGGCTGCCGATGCTCCTGGGGATGCACGTCGGGGACGAGGAGAAGGCCGAGATGGTCGCCCTGTGGCGGCGCTGCGCGCGGGAGGCGGGCCGGTCGGCCGAGGCGATCGCGGGCGCAGCGCACGTCTCGGCGGGCGTCTGCCAGCTCGCCGACCGCCGCACCGACGCGGAGGAGACGCTGCTGAAGGCGATGCCGGGTTGGCTCAAACAGGGCCTGGACGCGCATGTGACGGTCGACGGACGGGTGCGCTCGATGCGCGATCCGGTCGCCTACACCGAACTGCTCTGCGGACTGCACCCGGTGGGCACACCCCGGCTGGCCGCCGACCGGCTCGCGGCCACCTCCGAGCGCACCGGCATCTCCCGCTTCGCCCTGCTGACGGAGGGCTCGGGCGATCTGGCGGCGACGGAGGAGAACCTGCGGCGCCTCGGCACCGAGGTACTGCCCCAACTGCGCTGACCGGTACCGGCTCCGTGCCGCCGAGGGCTTGCCGCCCCAGTACTGAATGCACCTCCCGCGGGTGGAGCGGCAAGCAAGCGGCTCACTGGATCGCGGACCGGAAGCTGACTCAGCAGTCCCGGAATTCCGGCGACTGGTTCAGCAACTGGCTGCGCACCGAGGTGAAGCGGGCCAACGTCCCGTCCACCGAGGCGTCCAGTGGGAACACCGCCACCCGGTGGCAGTTCTGGAAGGCCAGCCGCACACCGAAGTGCCGCTGCAACGCGCCGCGGATGGCGTCACTCGCGAGCGCGCGCAGCAGTTGACCACGCGCCTGCTCGTCCGGCGGAGGCGTCTGGTTGTCGGCGAAGGCTCCGCCGTCCACCTTCAGCTGGGCCACCAGGGAGCTGATCATCTCCCATGCGTAGGGCAGGGAGGTCCGGACGCAGTCGACGAACGCTGCGTCGTCGACCTCGCCTCGCTCGGCCTGTTCGAGTAGGGCCGGTGAGACGTCGAGCGACATGGGTTCTCCTCTCGCACCCCCGATGAGCAGGGGTTGCCGGACAGGTAAGGGAGTTCGCGCGGTCGAACACGCTCAGTACATGGGTCGCGACCTCCCGTTCACTACGGTAGGCAACGGTCGGTGACCACACCAGCAGATTGCGTATATGGAACGATCCCTTTGCGCCCACAATCGGCCAAGGAGAAACAAGAGTTTTCAGGGATGAATAGGGTGGCACGCGGTGCCCCTGGGGCGTGTGGCACGGGAAGCGGGGCGGGCGAATCGCGTGCACCCGTGTGCGTCGAGTAGCGTTGCCGACCATGCGTCTCGTCATTGCCCGATGCTCGGTCGACTACGCCGGCCGGCTCACCGCCCACCTGCCCTCGGCGCCCCGCCTGATCCTGGTCAAGGCGGACGGCAGCGTCTCCATCCACGCGGACGACCGGGCCTACAAGCCCCTCAACTGGATGTCGCCGCCCTGCACGCTGAAGGAGGGCATCGGCGAGGACGAGGGCGTCTGGACCGTCATCAACAAAGCGGGCGAGAAACTGATCATCACGATGGAGGAGATCCTCCACGACTCCTCGCACGAACTCGGTGTGGACCCCGGCCTGATCAAGGACGGCGTGGAAGCGCACCTGCAGGAACTGCTCGCCGACCGCATCGAGACGCTGGGCGAGGGCTACACCCTCATCCGCCGCGAGTACATGACCGCGATCGGCCCGGTCGACATCCTGTGCCGGGACGCGGACGGCGGGACGGTCGCCGTCGAGATCAAGCGCCGCGGCGAGATCGACGGTGTGGAGCAACTCACCCGCTATCTGGACCTGTTGAACCGCGACCCCCATCTCGCCCCGGTCCGCGGTGTCTTCGCCGCCCAGGAGATCAAGCCCCAGGCCCGCGTCCTCGCCACCGACCGCGGCATCAACTGCCAGATCCTCGACTACGACGCCCTGCGCGGCATCGAGGACGACAAGCTCCGCCTGTTCTGACGGGACCGCTCCACAAAGGGGCCGGGCCGGTGCTGGATCGCACCGGCCCGGCCCCTTCGTCGTCCCCCGGCGCCCTACATCACCGGTGTCGTCCCGTCGCCCTGTATCACCGGTTCCCCGGGGGCCGGTGCGCCCGCCGAGCTGCTCGACGCCGCCGGGGAGCCGGAGGCCGGGCCGCTGGCCGAGGTGCTGCTGGCCGGGGAGGAGGACTGGCTCGCGGACGGAGAGGGGGAATCCGGGGGGCTGGACGGGGCCGACGGGCTGGTGGGCGGGGTCGACGGGGGCGTCCTGGACGGAGTCGGCGTGCTCGGGCGGGTCGACTTCGACGTGGACGGGGTCGGAGTGGTGGCTCCGCCGCCCGTGCCGCGCGAGGCGGACGGGCCCGTCGACGGGGCGGTCTGGCTCGGGGCGTCCGTCGTGTCGTCCGGCCCCGGACCGGTCGGGCTTGCGGTGACCGTCCCGGTCCCGCCGGTGCCGGCACCGCTGTCGGCCGGACCGCCGCCGCCGGTACCGCCGGTGTCGCCGGCGCCGTCGTCGAGGCCCTGGGAGGCCGACGGTGTGACGTCGACGCTGCCGGCCGGATTCTTGTCGGCGCTCTCGTGCGACGTCATGCCGAGGGTGATCACCGTGCCCATCACGGCGACCAGCAGCGCGCCGGACCCGATCGCCACCAGGTTGCGCCGGGCCAGGCCCCGGATCCCGCCCCGGGACCCGGCGGCAGCCGGCCGGGACGAGACCAGGGTCTCCTCGGGGCGGTACGCCGGGAAGTCGGATTCGTACGCCCGGAACGCGGAGTCGGCCGAGTCGTACGCCGGGAAGGCGGCGGCCGGGGCTCCGGGCGACGGTGAAGCCGACGGTGCGCGGCGCCCGTCCGGCACGTCGTCGAGCAGCGACGGCACCGCGCCGGGCACGTCCCCCGCGAGGTCGGCGACCAGGGACAGGGCGCGGAGGCCGGCCACGGCGCCCCGCTTGTCGGCGAGCACACCGCGCAGCCCGGCCGCGGCCTCCAGCTCGGCCCGCGCCCGGTCCAGTTGGCCGCCGCACAGCGCGAGGATGCCCAACTCATGGTGGAAATAGGCCTGTTCGGCCACCTCGCCGGCCAGCCGGGAGGACTCGGCGCCGGCGCGCAGCGCGCGCTCCCACGCACCCCAGTGCAGCCCCGCGGCGAAGGCGGGCGCGGCGGCACGGGCGAGGCGCACCGCGGGGGCCTCCTCGCCCTCGACGGGAGCCGTCGTCGCCGGCACCACCATCGTGAGCGCGGCCAGCACGGCGTCCGCCTCGGCGGCCACACGTTCGGGGGTCACCGAGGGGTGCCCGGCCCACCAGGCGTAGTGCTGGGCCGCGGTGAGGGCCCGCTCGGCGGCGTCGCTGTCGTAGCCCGCGGCCTCCAACTGGGTGCGCACACCGGCCGCGAGGCGGTAGCGGGAGCCGACCGGGGAGACCAGTCCGCAGCCGGCGAGTTCGCCGAGCGCGGTGTCCGCGTGGGTGTCGCCGACGAGCGCCGGCAGATGCGCCTGGTGCGGCACCTCGCCGCCGAGGGCGACGGCGAAGCGCAGGGTGTCGCGCGCGCTGGAGCTGAGCCGGGAGGCGAGCAGCGGGGCGGGCGCGGCGGCCTCCCCGAGGGAGGGCAGCGGGACCTCCGGGGTCTCCGTGGCGCCGAGGGGCGCGTCGTACGGCGCGTCGAACCCCGCGTCGACGGTGGGGCGTACGTCCTCGAAGACGCCGTACTCGTCCACCGCCCCGGTGCTGGCGCGCAGCAGGTCGCGCTGGCGCAGCAGGGCGCCGGCCTGGACGAAGCGCAGGGGCAGTCCCTCCGACTCGAACCACAGGTCGCCGGCCCAGTTGGCCTCCTCCTCGGTGAGGACCCGGCCGACGGCCCGCTCCAGGATCTCCACGCCGGCCGCACGGTCCAGGCCGGTGAGGAAGACCTCCTCGACCTCGGACTCGGCGGAGGGCGCGGGGACGTCCGGGGTGGCGCCGAACAGGAACGCGCACTCGGGGGTGGCGTCGAGCAGTTCCTCCAGGGCGCTGCCGCCGAACTCGAGGTCGTCCACCACCACGACGGCGCCGATCGCGCCGACCAGAGCGAGCAGTTCGTCCGGTCCGGGGCGGTGGTGCGGGGCGTCGTGGACGGCGTGGAAGAGGTCCCGCACGAGGTCCTCGGCGGTGCGGTGGAAGCCGGAGAGCCGGACCACGCCGTCGGGGGCGAGGTCCACGCAGTCCTCGGCGACGAGGTCGAGCAGGGCGGTGCGGCCGGAGCCGCCGGGGCCGGTGAGGCGCACGGAGCGCCCGCGGGCCAGCAGCCGGACCAGGCGCTCGCGTTCGTCCTGGCGTTCCAGCAGGGACAGCGCGGGCCGGGACGGGCCGGGCGGCACGGGCGGCCGGGCGGCGCGCTCGGCCTCGGCGCGTTCGGCGGTGGTGCGCTTACGGGCGCTCTCGCCGCGCCGGTGCGGCGGGCAGGGCTCGATCTCGCTGCCGTCCACGGGGTTGACGGTCAGCAGGAAGTCACCGGAGACCACTTGCACCGTGCGGGCGGGGCCCGGGGTGCTCTGGCCGAAGTCGGAGGTGAGAGATTCCCGGGGCGAGCGGCGGTGCGGCGCCTGGCCGTGCTCGTCGGGTCCCGGAGTCGTCGGGTCCATTGATTCAAAGCCCCCAAAAAGCGTTGTGTGCCTGGTGTCGACCCCTCCCGGCCTGCTGCACACCGCGCTGTCGCTTCTGGTCCGGTCCCGCTCGAGGGTTGCAGGGCAGCGGGCGACCGAACCCTAAACCTTCGCACATTATCCACGACAGCCCGGGGTGCCGCGCGGCCCGAGACGTCACGGTCCGGCGGGGATTGCCCTCGACGCACGGTTCGACGGCCGCGTCCCGGTCTCTCCCGTCACCCGGCGGTCCCCGTGACCCGGCCGTCTCCCGCCACCCGGCCGTCTCCCGCCACCCGACTGTCTCCCGCCACCCGGCGGCCCCGTGACCCGGCTGTCCCCCCGTCTCCTGCTCTCCTGCGTCGCCCGCTCTCGCCGGCCGCGCCCCGGAGCGCTCAGACCCGGGGCAGCGACTCCACCCCGATGCCGCCCTCGATGGCGAGGATGCGGTGCAGCCGGGTGGCGACGAGGAGGCGCTGCATCTGCACCGGGACCCCGCGCAGCACCAGGCGGCGCCCGCAGCGGCCGGCCCGCCGGTGGGCACCCATGATCACCCCGAGCCCGGTGGCGTCCCAGGAGTCCAGTTCGGACAGGTCGAGCACCAGGTCGCCGACTCCGGTGTCGACGGCCGAGTGCAGGACCGTACGGGCGTCCGCCGCGCTGCGCACGTCGAGGCGGCCCCCGACGGCCAGCTCGGCGTGGTCGCCCCTGATGTGCATATGCGCTCCCCGTCGAGTGCGTGTGGCGTACTCCGTGACGTTGCTGTGCAACGTCTGACTGTGCGAGTGGCAGAGCGGTTGCTGCTTGTAAGCGAACCGATACCGAATTCACCCCCGGGAGTGACACTCCCGGGGTGGGCGTCCGAGCCTGCGCGGATCAGTACGCGTAGAAGCCCTGCCCGCTCTTGCGGCCGATGTCACCGGCGTCCACCATCCGGCGCATCAGCTCCGGCGGGGCGAACTTCTCGTCCTGGGACTCGGTGTAGATGTTGCCGGTGGCGTGGAGCAGGATGTCGACGCCGGTGAGGTCCGCGGTGGCCAGCGGGCCCATGGCGTGGCCGAAGCCCAGCTTGCAGGCGAGGTCGATGTCCTCGGCGGTGGCGACACCGGACTCGTAGAGCTTGGTGGCCTCCACGACGAGCGCGGAGATGAGCCGGGTGGTCACGAACCCGGCGACGTCGCGGTTGACGACGATGCAGGTCTTGCCGACGGACTCGGAGAACTCCCGCGCGATGGCGAGGGTTTCGTCGCTGGTCTTGTAGCCGCGGACGAGTTCGACGAGCTGCATCATCGGGACCGGCGAGAAGAAGTGCACGCCGACGACCCGCTCGGGGTGTTCGGTGGCCGCCGCGATCTTGGTGATCGGGATGGCGGAGGTGTTGGAGGCGAGCACGGTGTCCGGGCGCACGATCTTGTCGAGCGCGCGGAAGATCTCGTGCTTGACCTCCAGCTTCTCGAAGACGGCCTCGACCACGATGTCGGCGTCGGCGGCGGCGTCCAGGTCGGTGGTCGCGGTGATGCGGGCCAGGGAGGCTTCGGCGTCCTGCGCCTGCATCTTCCCCTTGCTCACGAACTTGTCGTACGAGGCCTCGATGCCGTCGGTGCCACGCTTCAGCGCCTCGTCGGTGACGTCCCGCAGCACGACCTCCCAGCCCGCCTGCGCGGAGACCTGAGCGATCCCGGATCCCATGAGTCCGGCCCCGATGACGGCAAGCTTCCGTGCCACTCGACTCCCCTTACGCCCTGTTTACGGTTGCCTCTTCGGCGGACCCTAGCGCTCACGCGACTTCTTGAGGACCGTAAGTAATGCGTGTCACGGTCTCAGGGCGTGAGACACCGGTCACGTCCGGTACGGAAGGCCCCGCGCCCCTCCCACCGGGGGCCCGGACGGGTTCACGGCCACGCGGGCGGAGGGGCGAATTCCGCGCGGACCCGGGCCGGTTGGCGCTTTCCGCGGCGGCCGGGAACGAGGTGGGTGTACCGGACGGGCGGGGTGAAACTACGCTGGTCACATGGTCAATCTGACGCGCATCTACACGAGGACCGGCGACAAGGGCACCACCAGCCTGGGCGACATGAGCCGGGTCGCCAAGACCGATCTGCGGATCTCCGCGTACGCGGACAGCAACGAGGCCAACGCGGTCATCGGCACCGCGCTCGCGCTGGGCGGGCTGGACGAACAGGTGGTGGCGGTCCTCACCCGGGTCCAGAACGACCTGTTCGACGTCGGCGCGGACCTGTCGACGCCGGCGGTGGAGAACCCGGAGTTCCCGCCGCTGCGGGTCGAGCAGTTCTACATCGACCGGCTGGAGGCGGACTGCGACCGCTTCAACGAGCAGTTGGAGAAACTGCGCTCCTTCATCCTGCCCGGGGGGACGGCGGGCGCGGCCCTGCTCCACCAGGCCTGCACGGTCGTACGCCGGGCCGAGCGCTCCACCTGGGCCGCGCTCGAAGTCCACGGCGAGACGATGAACCCGCTCACCGCGACCTACCTCAACCGCCTGTCCGACCTGCTGTTCATCCTGGCCCGGATCGCGAACAAGGAGATCGGCGACGTGCTGTGGGTACCGGGCGGCGAACGCTAGCCGCCCTCACGAACGACGGTCGCCACGAAGGCC
The DNA here is from genome assembly GCF_043201585.1 of Streptomyces sp. NPDC048297. Taxonomy (NCBI): domain Bacteria; kingdom Bacillati; phylum Actinomycetota; class Actinomycetes; order Kitasatosporales; family Streptomycetaceae; genus Streptomyces; species Streptomyces sp. NPDC048297. Next base: position 118,552 of record NZ_JBICZA010000019.1, on the reverse strand, counting down.
GGTCGTCAGGAACGCCGGTCGTCACGAACGCCGGCAGATGTCCCCGAAGACGCACGTCAGCCGTCCGGCGGCCGGGTCGGAGCCGCTCGGACGGGTCCAAGCGGCCTTGCCGGCGCAGGAGTTGGGGTTCCGGTCGAACTGGAGAACGGGTGGTCCAGACCTATTGACCGATGGTCCAGACCTTTCTATTCTCGCGGCACCGTGGGCGTGAAGGCTCAGTCATGCCCCTGACACCCCCAACAGATGAGGGAGGCGCATCATGCGCTTCAGACACAGAGTCGCGGCGGGGTTCGCGACGCTGTTGCTCCCCCTGGCCGGCCTGGTCGGACTCGCGGAACCCGCTCATGCCGCGACGAACGCGACCGCCACCTACGCCAAGACCCAGGACTGGGGAACCGGCTTCGAGGGCAAGTGGACCGTCAAGAACACCGGTACCACGGCCATCAGTTCCTGGACGATCGAGTGGGACTTCCCCTCCGGCACGTCCGTCACCTCGGCCTGGGACGCGGACGTCACCAGCTCCGGCACCCACTGGACGGCCAGGAACAAGTCCTACAACGGCTCCATCGCCCCGGGCGCCACCGTCTCCTTCGGCTTCAACGGCGCGGGTTCCGGTTCACCGTCCAACTGCAGTCTGAACGGCGGCAGTTGTGACGGCACCACGGTTCCCGGCGACGCGGCCCCCTCCGCGCCCGGCACCCCGTCCGCCTCCAGCATCACCGACACCTCGGTGAAGCTGTCCTGGTCGGCCGCCACCGACGACAACGGCGTCAAGAACTACGACGTCCTGCGCGACGGCACCAAGGTCGCCACCGTGACGACGACCTCGTACACGGACACCGGTCTGAGCGCCGGCAGCGACTACTCCTACACCGTGCAGGCCCGCGACACCGCCGACCAGACCGGACCGGTCAGCGGCGCCGTCGCCGTGCACACCACCGGCGGCGGAGGCACCAATCCCCCGCCCGGTGACAAGGTCAAGCTCGGCTACTTCACCGAGTGGGGCATCTACGGCCGCAACTACAACGTCAAGAACCTGGTGACGTCCGGCTCGGCCGCCAAGATCACGCACATCAACTACGCGTTCGGCAACGTCACGAACGGCCAGTGCGCCATCGGCGACTCCTACGCCGACTACGACAAGGCGTTCACCGCGGACCAGTCGGTCAGCGGCGTGGCCGACACATGGGACCAGCCGCTGCGCGGCAACTTCAACCAGCTGCGCGAGCTGAAGGCCAAGTACCCGAACATCAAGGTGCTGTGGTCCTTCGGCGGCTGGACCTGGTCCGGCGGCTTCGGGCAGGCGGCGGCCAACCCGGCCGCGTTCGCCGACTCCTGCTACAACCTGGTCAAGGACCCGCGCTGGGCCGACGTCTTCGACGGCATCGACATCGACTGGGAGTACCCGAACGCCTGCGGTCTGTCCTGTGACACCAGCGGGGCGGCGGCCTTCAAGAACGTGATGTCCGCGCTGCGCGCCAAGTTCGGCTCGAACAACCTGGTCACCGCCGCGGTCACCGCCGACGGCTCCTCCGGCGGCAAGATCGACGCGGCCGACTACGCGGGCGCGTCCCAGTACGTCGACTGGTACAACGTGATGACGTACGACTTCTTCGGCGCCTGGGCGGCGCAGGGCCCGACGGCCCCGCACTCCCCGCTCACCTCGTACAGCGGCATCCCGACCGCCGGCTTCACCACGGCCGACGCGATGGCCAAGTTCAAGGCGAAGGGCGTCCCCGCGAGCAAGCTGCTCATCGGCATCGGCTTCTACGGCCGCGGCTGGACCGGCGTCACCCAGGACGCCCCGGGCGGCACGGCCACGGGACCCGCGGCCGGCACCTACGAGCAGGGCATCGAGGACTACAAGGTCCTCAAGTCGTCCTGCCCGGCTACCGGCACGGTCGCCGGCACGGCCTACGCGCACTGCGGCAGCAACTGGTGGTCCTACGACACCCCCGCCACCGTGGGCAGCAAGATGGCGTGGGCCAAGACCCAGGGCCTGGGCGGCGCGTTCTTCTGGGAGTTCAGCGGCGACACCAGCAACGGAGAGCTGGTGAGCGCCATCAACAGCGGACTGTCGTAAGACAGTTCGGAGGGCCAAAGGCCCTTGAGCGACATTGACGCTCCCCCAGACTTCGTCCGGGGGGACCCCCACCCAGCGAGTGAATGTGGCTACGCCACATTCACTCGCTGTCCGGGCGGGGCTGCTTCCAGCCACGCGAGAAACCCGGTCAGCGCGTCTTCGCTCATGGCGAGTTCGAGGCGCGTGCCCCGGTGGACGCAGGCGAGGATCACCGCGTCGGACAGCAGCGCCAGTTCCTCCTCGCCCTCGGGAAGCCGGCGCCCGGCCACCTCGATCGTGGCGCGCTCCAGCGTGCGGCGCGGGCGGGGGGCGTAGGAGAAGACGCGGAACCACTCGATGCGGTCGCTGTTGTAGCGGGCGATGCCGTAGCTCCAGCCCTTGCCGTTGACGTCCGGTTTCTCGGGCACGTCCCAGCGCAGCGAACAGTCGAAGGTGCCGCCCGAGCGCTGGATGAGTCTGCGGCGCAGGCCGAACAGAAACAGTCCCACCACCACGAGCGCCACCACGACTCCGCACACAGTCAGGGCGAGGACCATCGGCACCGACCTCCTCGTCTCCCAGTTAGTGGAACCAGGCTCGAACTAGGTAATGGAACGGAAAAAACACCCACATCTGCCTCAGCCGCGGTCGGCACCGGATTGCTCCGGGCCGACCGCGGCTGAGTGACGTCATCACACGGCGCTCCCCCAGAGCCTAAAGGGCCTGGGGGGTGCTCTTCATCAGCGGGCCGCCGTCGCCGCCCGCAGACGGACGTCGGCGCGGCGTTCCGCATCCGCGTCGTCCTCCGCCTTCGCGCGCTCAAGCTCGCGCTCGACACGCTGGACGTCGATCTCGTCGGCCAGCTCGGCGATCTCGGCCAGCAGCGACAGCTTGTTGTCCGCGAACGAGATGAAACCGCCGTGCACCGCGGCGACGACCGTTCCACCCTCACTCGTACGGATGGTCACCGGGCCCGACTCCAGCACACCGAGCAGCGGCTGGTGACCGGGCATGACGCCGATGTCGCCGGACGTGGTGCGCGCGACGACCAGGGTGGCCTCGCCGGACCAGACCTCTCGGTCGGCCGCGACCAGCGCGACGTGCAGCTCAGCAGCCAAGGTGGCTCCTCGGGTCACCACCCGGCGGTTGTGCCGGGTGTTGGTTACAAGTCTAGTGGGCGTGGGTGAGGGGGCGGGACGCGCCCGCCCCCTCACTCGAACTCGACGAGTTCACACGAACTCAGAGAGTTCAGGAGACGCCCAGCTCCTTGGCGTTGGCCTTGAGGTCCTCCAGGCCACCGCACATGAAGAACGCCTGCTCCGGGAAGTGGTCGTACTCGCCGTCGCAGATCGCGTTGAACGCGGCGATCGTCTCGTCCAGCGGAACGTCCGAACCGTCCACGCCGGTGAACTGCTTGGCGACGTGGGTGTTCTGGGACAGGAAGCGCTCCACGCGACGGGCACGGTGGACGACGAGCTTGTCCTCCTCGCCGAGCTCGTCGATACCGAGGATCGCGATGATGTCCTGGAGGTCCTTGTACTTCTGCAGGATGTTCTTGACGCGCATGGCGGCGTCATAGTGCTCCTGCGCGATGTACCGCGGGTCCAGGATGCGGGACGTGGAGTCCAGCGGGTCCACGGCCGGGTAGATGCCCTTCTCGGAGATCGGACGGGAGAGAACCGTCGTCGCGTCGAGGTGGGCGAAGGTGGTGGCCGGGGCCGGGTCGGTCAGGTCGTCCGCGGGGACGTAGATCGCCTGCATCGAGGTGATCGAGTGACCACGGGTCGAGGTGATGCGCTCCTGGAGGAGACCCATCTCGTCGGCCAGGTTCGGCTGGTAACCCACCGCGGAGGGCATCCGGCCGAGCAGCGTGGAGACCTCGGAACCGGCCTGCGTGAAGCGGAAGATGTTGTCGACGAAGAACAGCACGTCCTGCTTCTGGACGTCACGGAAGTACTCGGCCATGGTGAGGCCGGCCAGCGCGACGCGCAGACGGGTGCCCGGGGGCTCGTCCATCTGACCGAAGACCAGCGCGGTCTTGTCGATGACGCCCGAGTCGGACATCTCCTCGATCAGGTCGTTGCCCTCACGAGTGCGCTCGCCGACACCGGCGAACACGGAGACACCGTCGTGGTTGTTGGCGACACGGTAGATCATCTCCTGGATGAGCACCGTCTTGCCGACGCCGGCGCCGCCGAACAGGCCGATCTTGCCGCCCTTGACGTACGGGGTGAGCAGGTCGATGACCTTGACGCCCGTCTCGAACATCTCGGTCTTCGACTCGAGCTCGTCGAAGTTCGGGGCCTTGCGGTGGATGCCCCAGCGCTCGCCCTCGTAGCTCTCGTCGACGTTCAGCACCTCACCGAGGGTGTTGAACACCTTGCCCTTGGTGAAGTCACCGACGGGCACCGTGATGGAGTCGCCGGTGTCGGTGACCGCGGCCTGGCGGACCAGACCGTCGGTGGGCTGCATGGAGATGGTGCGGACCAGGCCGTCACCCAGGTGCTGGGCGACCTCCAGGGTCAGCGTCTTCTTCTCGCCGTGGTTCGCCGGGTCGGCGACCTCGACGTGAAGGGCGTTGTAGATGTCGGGCATCGCGTCGACGGGGAACTCCACGTCGACGACCGGGCCGATGACCCGGGCGACGCGGCCCGTGGCCGCCGCGGTCTCAACAGTGGTGGTCATTATCGGTCACTCCCCGCGGTCGCGTCGGCCAGGGCGCTGGCGCCACCGACGATCTCGCTGATTTCCTGGGTGATTTCGGCCTGGCGGGCCGCGTTGGCAAGACGGGAGAGCGTGTTGATCAGCTCGCCCGCGTTGTCGGTCGCCGACTTCATCGCGCGCCGCGTGGCGGCGTGCTTCGAAGCGGCCGACTGGAGAAGCGCGTTGTAGATACGGCTCTCCACGTAGCGCGGCAGCAGGGCGTCGAGGACGTCCTCCGCCGAGGGCTCGAAGTCGAACAGCGGGAGGATCTCACCCGTGGGGGCGCTCTCCACCTCGACCTCGTCGACACGCAGCGGCAGCAGCCGGGAGGCGACCGCCGTCTGCGTCATCATCGACACGAACTCGGTGTAGACGAGGTGAAGCTCGTCCACGCCACCGTCGGTGTCGTCCTTCTCGATGGCCTCGATCAGCGGCGCGGCCACCTTCTTGGCGTCCGCGTACGCCGGCTCGTCGGTGAAGCCCGTCCACGACTCCGAGATCTTGCGCTCACGGAAGTTGTAGTGGGCGACACCGCGGCGGCCGACGATGAACGTCTCGACCTGCTTGCCCTCGCGCTCCAGGCGCTCGGTGAGCTGCTCCGCCGCCTTGATGGCGTTGGAGTTGAAGGCGCCGGCCAGACCACGGTCGCTGGTGAGCAGCAGAACCGCGGCGCGGGTCGGCTGCTCGACCTCGGTGGTGAGGGCGTGCTTGGTGTTCGACCCGGTGGCGACAGCCTTGACCGCGCGCGTCAGCTCGTTCGCGTACGGCGTGGAGGCCGTCACCTTGCGCTGCGCCTTGACGACGCGCGAGGCGGCGATCATCTCCATCGCCTTCGTGATCTTCTTGGTCGCGGTGACGGATCGGATGCGACGCTTGTAGACCCGGAGCTGGGCTCCCATGAGTCAGGTCCCTTCCTTACGTCACTTGGACACGGAGACAGCCGGAGCGTCCTCGCCGAGCAGCTTGCCGTCAAAGGTCTCGAACTGCTTCTTGAAGTCCGCGATGGCGTCCGCCACGGCCGTCAGCGTGTCGTCGGACATCTTGCCGCCCTCCTTGATGGAGGTCATGAGGCCCTGCTCCTTGCGGTGCAGGTACTCCAGCAGCTCCTTCTCGAAGCGGCGGATGTCGGCGACCGGGACGTCGTCCATCTTGCCGGTGGTGCCGGCCCACACGGAGACGACCTGGTCCTCGGTGGACATCGGCTGGTACTGGTTCTGCTTGAGCAGCTCGACCATGCGCTGACCGCGCTCCAGCTGCGCCTTCGACGCGGCGTCCAGGTCGGAACCGAAGGCGGCGAACGCCTCCAGCTCACGGAACTGGGCCAGGTCCACGCGCAGACGGCCGGAGACCTGCTTCATCGCCTTGTGCTGCGCGGAACCACCGACTCGGGAGACGGAGATACCGACGTTCAGCGCGGGGCGCTGACCGGCGTTGAACAGGTCCGACTCCAGGAAGCACTGGCCGTCGGTGATGGAGATGACGTTGGTCGGGATGAACGCCGAGACGTCGTTGGCCTTCGTCTCGACGATCGGCAGACCGGTCATCGAGCCGGCGCCCATGTCGTCGGACAGCTTGGCGCAGCGCTCCAGCAGGCGGGAGTGCAGGTAGAAGACGTCACCCGGGTAGGCCTCACGGCCCGGCGGACGGCGCAGCAGCAGGGACACGGCGCGGTAGGCGTCGGCCTGCTTCGAGAGGTCGTCGAAGATGATCAGGACGTGCTTGCCCTGGTACATCCAGTGCTGACCGATGGCCGAACCGGTGTACGGCGCCAGGTACTTGAAGCCGGCCGGGTCGGACGCCGGGGCGGCGACGATGGTCGTGTACTCGAGCGCGCCGTTCTCCTCCAGCGCGCGGCGGACCGACGCGATGGTCGAGCCCTTCTGGCCGATGGCGACGTAGATGCAGCGGACCTGCTTCTTCGGGTCGCCCGTGCGCCAGTTGTCGCGCTGGTTGATGATGGTGTCGACGGCCAGGGCGGTCTTGCCGGTCTGGCGGTCACCGATGATCAGCTGGCGCTGGCCGCGGCCGACCGGGGTCATCGCGTCGACGGCCTTGTAGCCCGTCTCCATCGGCTCGTGCACCGACTTGCGCTGCATGACCGTGGGGGCCTGCAGTTCGAGGGCGCGGCGGCCCTCGGTCTCGATCTCGCCGAGGCCGTCGATCGGGTTGCCGAGCGGGTCGACGACACGGCCGAGGTAGCCCTCGCCGACCGCGACGGAGAGCACCTCACCGGTGCGCTGCACCGGCTGACCCTCCTCGATGCCGCTGAACTCACCAAGGACGATGGCACCGATCTCGCGCTCCTCAAGGTTGAGGGCGAGGCCGAGGGTGCCGTCCTCGAACTTCAGCAGTTCGTTGGCCATGGCCGAGGGCAGGCCCTCGACCTTCGCGATGCCGTCGCCGGCAAGGGTGACCGTACCGACCTCCTCGCGCGAGGCCGCGTCCGGCTTGTACGACTGGACGAAGTTCTCCAGCGCGTCCCGGATCTCCTCCGGCCGGATCGTGAGCTCCGCCATCTGGGTTCCCTGCTCTCCTTGTTGGGCCCGAAGTTTCACTTGGGGGGATGGGGGACTCCCCCCTGTACGAGGTGAATCCTCTGCACGGCCCAACCAGGGCCGTAGGTACGTACGTACTGCTTGTGTAGTTGCTAGCTCGCCATGCGGCGGGCGGCGTCTTCCAGCCGGTCCGCGATGGAGCCGTTGATGACCTCGTCGCCGACCTTGACCCGGATTCCGCCGACGACGTCGGGGTCCACGTGCAGGTTGAGGTGCATCCTGCGGCCGTAGAGCTTGGCCAGGGCGTCGCCCAGGCGCTGCTTCTGCGGGTCGCTCAGCGGCACCGCGGAGGCGACGGTCGCCACCAGGCGGTCCCGGCGCTCGGCGGCGAGCTTGGACAGGGACTCGAGTCCCGCCTCCAGGCTACGTCCACGCGGCGCGGAGACCAGGCGGACCACCAGGCGCTCGGTGACGGGCTTGGCCCGGCCGCCGAGCAGGCGGTGCAGCAGCTCGGCCTTGGCCGAGGTACCGGCGGACCGGTCGGTGAGCGCGGCACGCAGCTCGGTGTTCGAGGCGACGATCCGGCCGAACCGGAACAGCTCGTCCTCGACGTCGTCGAGCGTGCCGTTCTTCTCCGCGGCGGTGAGGTCGGCGATGTTCGCCAGCTCCTCCAGCGCGTCGACCAGGTCGCGCGACTGCGACCAGCGGGACCGGGCCAGCCCGGCCACCAGGTCGGCGGCCTCGCCGCTCACCTGGCCGCCGATCAGGCGCTGGACCAGCTCGGCCTTCGCCTCGGCGTGCTGCGCCGGGTCGGTGAGGACCCGGCGCAGGCCGGCCTCGCGGTCGAGCAGCGCGGTGACGGCCGCCAGCTCCTCGGCGAGCGCGCCGGCGTCGACGGACGTGGAGTCCGTCAGCGCGTCGAGACGCTCACGTGCGGCAGCCAGTGCCTCGCGGCTCGCTCCGTTCATCGCGCGGCCTCGGCCTTCTCCTCAAGCTCGTCGAGGAAGCGGTCGATCACACGGCTCTGGCGGGCGTGGTCCTCGAGGGACTCGCCGACGAGCTTGCCGGCCAGGTCGGTGGCCAGCGTGCCGACGTCCTGGCGGAGCGCCTGCGCGGCGGCCTTGCGGTCGGCCTCGATCTGGGCGTGACCGGCGGCGACGATGTCCTCACGCTGCCGCTGGCCCTCGGCGCGCATCTCGGTGATGAGCGCGGCGCCCTGCTCCTGAGCCTCCTGGCGCAGCCGAGCGGCCTCGTGCCGAGCCTCGGCGAGCTGGGCCTTGTACTGCTCAAGGACGCTCTGAGCCTCGATCTGCGCGGCCTCGGCCTTCTCGATACCGCCCTCGATGGCTTCCCGGCGCTCTTCCAGAACCTTGTTGATGTTCGGGAGGAGCTTCTTGGCGAGGAAACCGAAGACGATGACGAAGGCGATCAGGCCGATGACGAGCTCTGGGATCGGCGGGATGAGGGGGTTCTCGGCCTCCTCAGCCGCCAGCTGAACCAGGGGGCTCATATCAGTGCCTTTCGTCTATGGGTGCGCGGCGGTCGGGTCAGGAGGCCGGGTAGACGAACGGCATGACCAGACCGATGAGGGCGAGCGCCTCACAGAAGGCGAAGCCGAGGATCTGGTTGGCGCGGATCAGACCGGCAGCCTCGGGCTGACGGGCCAGGGCCTGCGTGCCGTTACCGAAGATGATGCCGACGCCGACGCCCGGACCGATGGCGGCGAGACCGTAACCGATGGAGCCGAGGTTGCCCTTGATCTGGACGCCGGCGGCAAGGGTTTCGAGAGCGGACATGCCGGTTCTTCCTTCTCTTTCAAAGACCGGTGGGGGTTGGCCACCGGATGTCTGGGTGGGTGGTCGGGTTGGCGCTCAGTGGGACTCGGCGAGCGCGCCCTGGATGAAGCTGCAGGTCAGGAGTACGAAGACGTAGGCCTGAACAGCCTGGATGAAGAGTTCGAAGGCCGTCATGACGATGACCATCACGAACGACACCGCGGAGTAGGCGATGCCGATGCCGTTGAGCATGTACCAGCTGGCGATCGTGAAGAGCAGCAGCAGGGTGTGGCCCGCGAACATGTTCGCGAAGAGTCGCACGGCGTGGGTGAAGGGCCGCACGAGCAGGTTGGAGAACAGCTCGATGGTCATCGACAGCGGGAGGACCGCGCCGAGCGACTTGTCGTAGCCGGTGAAGTTCTTGAAGGCGCCGACGAAACCGTGCCGCTTGAAGGTCAGCGAGACCCAGAGGATGTAGACGATGCCGGCCAGGACGGCGGGGTACGAGATGATCGCCGTGACCGGGAACTGCGCGAGCGGGATGATCGACCAGAGGTTCATCATCCAGACGAAGAAGAACAGCGAGACGACCAGCGGGACGTACCGCTCACCCTCGGTCTTGCCGATGGTCTCGTAGACGACACCGCGGCGGATGAAGTCGTAACCGCTCTCGGCGACCATCTGGAGCTTGCCCGGGACGACCTTCGGCCTGGCGAAGGCGGCCCAGAAGAAGCCCACGATGATGATGGAACCGAGCAGCGCCAGCAGCATCGTCTTGTTGAAGTACACGTTGCTGTCCGCGTCGCCCCAGAGCGGCTTGAACAGGAACGAGTGCAGGCCCGGAGCCGGGAAGCCGCACCCGTCGAACAGGTGGCAGCTCGTATCGAAAGCGAGCGTCTGCGTCGGGTCAGCACTCACCGCGGGCTCCTTCATCGTGGCGCATAGGTACGACAACCTCGTTGTGTCGGCGCGGCGTGCGGCCGCGGTTCGGCACGGGACTGGTGTAACGGATGTGGGGGCGGCTGTGGGCCATCTCGCCTCGCGATGGAACAGGCGTCAGCTCGGATGCCCGCGCCCGCGATGCCGCAGTTGGCACCGGACGATAGCAGGATCTCTGGTGCGCCTTTATCCCGGGCCTACCTCTCACGACGAGTGCCCCGACTTCTCGGGCTTGTCGCCCTTGGAGGAGGCGTCGGGGTCGACGTAGAGGATCTTGGCCTTCATGTGCGCACGCGTCTGCGCGGCGATCCACGTCAAGGTGGCGACCACGAGGACGATGGCGAAGGCCCGGGGGTTGAACAGCGTCGTGTTCTTGAACGCCGCGACGAAGATGACCAGCAGCAGCAGCTGGGCCGCGTAGAGCATCAGGCCCATCATCTGGAACAGCTGCGGAAATGATTTGGCGGTGCGCTGGAGCACGTAGAGGCCGAGCCCCATGAAGAGGATCGCGACCAGCGTCGCGACGGCCGCACCGATGGCTCCCTTGCCGCCCGCGACCACACCGCTGACGACGGCGGCGATCGCGCCGACGGCAGCCGTGGGCACGGCGGCCTGGGCCAGGATCCGGACGTCATTGGACGGCATGGCGGCAACTCCGCTTTTCACAGGGGGCAAGGGGTGTCGTCATGGACGAGCGTAGTCCCGGGCCGAGTGGACAAGACCTCACACCAAGGGACCGTCGCACTACGGTCCTTCGGTTCTCTCCGGGGTTCTCGTGAACGGTATCACAAACTATTTGATGAGGTCTTTACCCGCTAGGCGTGCTTGCTGTCACACGTGAGAGTGAACCTGCACGCATGAGCAGAAACTGAGCCCCTTTGTCTGGTATTGGGGTGCTTCGCTCCCCCATGACTGGGCTATGACTGGGCAATGCTCTCGTCAGATTCTTACCTTGGGCCGGTCAGTGAATACGCGAACGGGGGCCGATCGCGCTCGCTCCGTTGACGCCCGACGCGGCGGCCGTGACGGGAGTGCGCTCCCCGGACTCGTCCTCCTCGCCGGTGGCCTCCGCGCCGGCGGCGTCCTCACCCGTGGCGTCCTCGCCCGTCGCGTCCCCGGCCTCGGCCGGCGCCTGCGCGTCGGCGCCCCGGCGGCGCCTGCGGTAGCGCGGCGGGACGAACCGCTCCGCCCACCTCGGGGCACGCGGCGTGAAGCGCGGCAGCAGAAGCAGGATCAGGCCGATGGAGCTGAGGAAGACCACGCCGAGGACGATCCACATCGACGCCGAGTTCACCGAGTAGGCGAGGGCGCCGAACGCGATCAGGGCCGACCAGAAGTACATGATCAGCACGGCCCGGCTGTGCGAGTGGCCGATCTCCAGCAGCCGGTGGTGCAGATGCCCGCGGTCGGCGGCGAACGGGGACTGGCCGCGCCAGGTGCGGCGGACGATCGCCAGGACCAGGTCCGCGGCCGGCACCGCGATGATCGTCAGCGGCAGGATCAGCGGGATGTAGACGGGCACCGTCTGGTGGACCGCCGCCTTCTCCGAACCCGTGAACAGGGCCAGCGCGTCCGGGTCGACCTGACCGGTGATGGAGATCGCGCCCGCCGCCAGCACCAGGCCGATCAGCATCGAGCCCGAGTCGCCCATGAAGATCCGCGCCGGGTGCATGTTGTGCGGCAGGAAGCCCAGGCACATGCCCATGAGGATCGCCGCGAACAGCGTCGCCGGGGCCGCGGCCTCGATGCCGTACGAGTACCACATGCGGTACGAGTACAGGAAGAACGCCGTCGCCGCGATGCCGACCATGCCCGCCGCGAGGCCGTCCAGGCCGTCCACGAAGTTCACCGCGTTGATCGTGATGACGACCAGCGCCACCGTCAGCAGGGTGCCCTGCCACTGGGTCAGCGCCACGTTGCCGATACCCGGGATCGGCAGCCACAGGATCGTCAGACCCTGCATGACCATGACGCCGGCGGCGATCATCTGGCCGCCCAGCTTGATCAGCGCGTCGATCTCGAACTTGTCGTCCAGCACACCGATCAGCCAGATCAGCGCGGCCCCGGACAGCAGCGCCCGGGGCTCGTTGGACTTGACGAAGACCTCGTTGAGATTGGTCAGGTGGTCGGCGACCAGCAGCCCCGCGCACAGCCCGAAGAACATCGCGATCCCGCCGAGGCGCGGAGTGGGCTCCCGGTGCACGTCACGTGCCCGGATCTCCGGCATGGCTCCGGCCACGATCGCGAACTTCCGCACCGGCCCTGTCAGCAGATACGTCACCGCGGCCGTGATGCAGAGCGTCAGCAGGTATTCACGCACAGGCTTCCCCACAGGTCTCGCTGGCCATCTCAGCCTCACACCCTAGCGACGACCGCGCGCGGACGACGCATATGGTGGAGGACTTCCGGGTAGCGACGATGGTTGCACGGGTTGCTGTGCACGACGTCCACCACCGGGTGTGCGAAACCCCTCGCACCCCTCGCACCCCTCGCACCCCTCCCGCATCCTCCCGCTCAGCCGGGATACGGCGGAAATCTACCGGTCAGCGCGCGCACCTGCTCACGCGTCCCGGCCGGGTCCGCCTCCCCCTTGAGCACACTCGCCAGCAGCCCGGCGATCAGGGCCATCTCCGGCTCCCGCATCCCCTGGGTGGTCACCGCGGCCGTGCCCAGGCGCAGCCCCCTCAGGTCCCCGTGCGGCAGCGCACAGCAGTCCAGCACGAGCCCGGCCGCCGCGAGCCGGCCGCGCGCGGTGCGGCCGTCCACGCCGAGCGGGGCCGGGTCGGCGGTGATCAGGTGGGTGTCCGTGCCGCCGGTGACGACGGCGAGCCCCTCGGCGGCCAGCCCGGCCGCGAGGACCCGGGCGTTGGCGACCACCTGACGGGCGTACACGCCGAACGCCGGCGTCGCCGCCTCGCCGAAGGCGACGGCCTTGGCGGCGATGGTGTGCATCTGCGCGCCGCCCTGGGTGAAGGGGAAGACGGCCCGGTCGACCCGCTCGGCCAGTTCGCCGCCGCACAGGATCATCCCGCCGCGCGGACCGCGCAGCACCTTGTGCGTGGTGGCGCACACGACGTCGGCGTACGGCACCGGGTTCGGCGCCGCTCCCCCGGCGACCAGACCGATCGGGTGCGCCGCGTCGGCGATCAGATAGGCGCCCACCTCGTCGGCGACCTCGCGGAAGAAGGCGTAGTCGATGTGGCGGGGGTAGGCGATCGACCCGCACACGATGGCCTTGGGCCGGTGGTTGCGGGCCAGGTGGCGGACCTGGTCGTGGTCGATGAGCCCCGTCTCGGCGTCGACGCCGTACCCGACGAAGTCGAACCAGCGGCCGGAGAAGTTCGCGGGCGAGCCGTGCGTGAGATGGCCGCCGTAGGGCAGCCCGAGGGCGAGGACGGTGTCGCCGGGGCGCAGCAGGGCGGCGTAGGCCGCCAGGACGGCCGAAGAGCCCGAGTGGGACTGGACGTTGGCGTGTTCCGCCCCGAAGAGCGCCCTGGCCCGCTCGACGGCGAGGAGTTCGGCGACGTCGACCAGTTCGCAGCCGCCGTGGTGCCGGGCGCCGGGATAGCCCTCGGCGTACTTGTTGGCGAGCGGTGAGCCGAGGGCGGCGAGCACGGCGGGCGAGGTGAAGTTCTCGGCGGCGATCAGCTGGAGCGTCGTCGACTGCCGTCGCAGCTCGCCGAGCAGGATCTCGGCCAGCTGGGGGTCCTGTTGCCGCAGGACGTCGGTGTCGAGGGTAGGGGTGACCGCCATGGTGGGCTCCCGGGCGTCGGCGGGGACGTAGCTCCAATGTAGGCCGGGGACGCGTGGGGCGCCCGGTGCCAGGGCCGTCCTACATCCGCGCCGCTACGCCCGTCAGCGCCGTCACCACGGGATCCAGCGCCTCGTGTATCTCGTCCCCGATCGACCGGAAGAACGGCAGCGGTGCGCCGTACGGGTCGTACACCTCGTCCGCCTCCGCCGTGGGGGCCAGGAGCCACCCGCGTAGAGCGGCGGCAGCACGGACCAGGGCGCGCGCACGCGCGACCACGCCGTCCTCCAGCGGAGGCAGCGTCGTCGTGTCTATCGCGCGGACCAGGCGGGTGAACTCCTTCAGCGTGAAGGTGCGCAGGCCCGCCGAATGGCCCATGGAGATGACCTGGGCGCGGTGGTCGCGGGTGGCCGTCAGGACGAGGTCGGCCATGATGACGTGCTCGTCGAGCAGTTCCCGGCCGGTGAATCCGGTGGCGTCCGCGCCGAACTCGGCGAGCACGGCCTCCGCGTTCGCCTCCATGGGGGCGCCCTCGTGGCCCCAGGTGCCCGCGCTCTCCACGATCAGCCCGCCGCCGAGCACGCCGAGCCGCTCCGCCACGAAATGGCGGGTCAGGCGCTCGGTGATCGGCGAGCGGCACACGTTGCCGGTGCTGACGTGGAGGATGCGGAAGGTGTCGCGCGGAAACCCGAAGGTCGTGGTCTGCTCCGCCGTACGTTCCCCGTTGCCTATGCCACGCCCCGGTTCAGGGGCCGTCAATTCGCCACCTCGAGGTCGGGTACGACCTTGCGCAGTTCCTCCGGGGAGATCGCGCCCTCGCGCAGCAGCACCGGCACGTCACCGGAGACGTCCACGATGGACGACGGGACGATGCCGGGGGTCGGGCCGCCGTCGAGGTAGACGGAGACGGAGTCGCCGAGCATCTCCTGCGCGGCGTCGCAGTTCTCGGGGGCGGGGTGGCCGGTGAGGTTGGCGGAGGAGACGGCCATGGGGCCGACCTCGGTCAGCAGCTCGATGGCGACCGGGTGCAGCGGCATGCGCACCGCGACGGTGCCCCGGGTGTCGCCGAGGTCCCACTGCAGGGACGGCTGGTGCCTGGCGACGAGTGTGAGGGCGCCCGGCCAGAACGCGTCGACCAGTTCCCAGGCCGTCTCGGAGAAGTCCGTGACGAGGCCGTGCAGGGTGTTCGGGGAGCCGATGAGGACAGGGGTGGGCATGTTGCGGCCCCGGCCCTTGGCGGCGAGCAGGTCGGCGACGGCCTCCGAGGAGAACGCGTCGGCGCCGATGCCGTACACCGTGTCGGTCGGCAGCACCACCAGTTCGCCCCGGCGGACCGCGGACGCGGCTTCACGCAGACCCGTCGCGCGGTCGGTCGCGTCGTTGGTGTCGTAACGCCGTGCCATCTAGCTGGCCTCCTCGTACAGGTACAGCGGTCGGAAAGTCGTCGGGGTGCTCATGGCGGGGGTGCTCAGGGCAGGCGTGCTCATGGCAGGGGTGGTCATGGCAGGGGTGCTCACGGCAGTGCCTTGCGGGCGGTGGCGAAGCGCGGCCGGTTGTTGAGGTCGGGGTGATCGGCCGCGTCGGCCCAGCCCCGCTCCTCGGTGAAGATCCACGGCACCTGACCGCCCTGGGTGTCGGCGTGCTCGATGACGACGACTCCGCCGGGGCGCAGCAGCCGGTGCGCGGCGCGTTCCAGGCCCCGGATGAGGTCGAGACCGTCCTCGCCGGAGAACAACGCCAGCTCCGGGTCGTAGTCACGGGCTTCCGGGGCGACGTACTCCCACTCGGTGAGCGGGATGTACGGCGGGTTGGAGATGACGAGGTCGACGTGGCCGTCGAGGTCCCGGAAGGCGTCAAGGGCGTTGCCCTGGCGCAGGTCGACCCTGGAGCCCGCCATGTTCTTGCGGGTCCACACCAGGGCGTCCTCGGACAGCTCCACGGCGTGCACGCGCGAGCGCGGGACCTCCTGGGCGAGGGCCAGCGCGATGGCGCCGGATCCGGTGCACAGGTCGACGATGCACGGCTCGACGACGTCCATGGCGCGCACCGCGTCTATGGCCCAGCCGACCACGGACTCGGTCTCCGGCCGGGGCACGAACACCCCCGGGCCGACCTGGAGTTCCAGGTACCGGAACCAGGCGCGCCCGGTGATGTGCTGGAGCGGCTCGCGCTGCTCGCGGCGGGCGACGACCTCCCAGTAGCGGGCGTCGAAGTCGGCGTCCTTCACCGTGTGCAGCTGGCCGCGCTTGACGCCGTGCACGAACGCGGCCAGCTCCTCGGCGTCGTTGCGCGGCGAGGGCACGCCGGCGTCTGCCAGCCGCTGGGTGGCCTGGGCCACCTCCGCGAGCAGCACGCTGCGGGGGCCTGGGGGGCGCCCCCCGAAGTCTTGCTGCACGCTCGTCCTCCGGTCCTCGTGCTTCGTCCTGCGTGGGTCCTGGTCCTGCGCGGCGGCCTTACGCGGCCGCGAGCTTGGCCGCCGAGTCGGCGTCGACGCAGGCCTGGATCACCGCGTCCAGCTCGCCGTCCAGGACCTGGTCCAGGTTGTAGGCCTTGAAGCCGACGCGGTGGTCCGAGATGCGGTTCTCCGGGAAGTTGTACGTCCGGATCTTCTCGGAGCGGTCGACCGTGCGGACCTGGCTGCGGCGGGCGTCGGCGGCCTCCCGCTCGGCCTCCTCCTGCGCCGCGGCGAGCAGCCTGGAGCGCAGGATACGCATCGCCTGCTCCTTGTTCTGGAGCTGGCTCTTCTCGTTCTGGCAGGAGGCGACGACACCGGTCGGCAGGTGCGTGATGCGCACGGCGGAGTCGGTGGTGTTGACCGACTGGCCGCCGGGGCCCGAGGAGCGGTAGACGTCGATGCGCAGGTCGTTCGGGTTGATCTCGACGTCGATCTCCTCGGCCTCCGGGGTCACGAGGACACCGGCGGCGGAGGTGTGGATACGGCCCTGGGACTCGGTGGCCGGCACACGCTGCACGCGGTGCACTCCGCCCTCGTACTTCAGCCGGGCCCACACGCCCTGACCGGGTTCGGTGGCGCCCTGGCCGCCCTTGGTCTTCACGGCGACCTGGACGTCCTTGTAGCCGCCCAGCTCGGACTCGGTGGCGTCGATGATCTCGGTCTTCCAGCCGATGCGCTCGGCGTAGCGCAGGTACATGCGCAGCAGGTCACCGGCGAACAGCGCGGACTCGTCACCGCCGGCGCCCGCCTTGATCTCCAGGATGACGTCCTTGTCGTCGCTGGGGTCGCGCGGGACGAGCAGCAGGCGCAGCTTCTCGGTCTGCTCCTCGCGCAGCTTCTCCAGTTCCTTGACCTCGGCGGCGAAGTCGGGGTCGTCGGCGGCGAACTCGCGTGCGGTCTCGATGTCGTCGCCGGTCTGCTTCCAGGAGCGGTACGTGGCGACGATCGGGGTGAGCTCGGCGTAGCGCTTGTTCAGCTTGCGCGCGTTGGCCTGGTCGGCGTGGACCGACGGGTCGGCGAGCTTCTTCTCCAGGTCGGCGTGCTCACCGACGAGTTCCTCGACGGCCTCGAACATCTTGGGCTCCTGTACTGCGATGGGGGGAAGGCGGGCGACCAAAAACGCCGGTCCCGGGCACACCCCGGCGGGGGCGTGGCCGTGGACCGGCGAATGGGGGCTCGCTACTTCTTGGAGCCGGCGGCAGCCTTGCCGAAGCGGGCCTCGAAGCGGGCCACACGGCCACCGGTGTCGAGGATCTTCTGCTTGCCCGTGTAGAACGGGTGGCACTCGGAGCAGACCTCGGCGCGGATGGTGCCGCTCTGGATCGTGCTACGGGTGGTGAACGACGCACCGCAGGTGCAGCTGACCTGCGTCTCGACGTACTCGGGGTGGATGTCGCGCTTCAAGGTGTCTCCTAGGTTCGGGAGGGCGCCGGGTCGCCGCCGCGGGGTGCGGATGCGTGAACCGGAGCCGACGTACCAGTCTGCCAGGACTGGTGCCATCCACCCAAACCGGGGGTGTGGGTGTTCTATTCCTGTGACGGCCCGGCCGCTGAGGGTGTCCCGTCAGGACCCTCAGGACCGTCCGGGCCCTCGGGCCCCTGAGGATCCTCAGGGACTCACCACGCCCCTGGCCTCTCCGGTGGCCGTGCCCTTCGTGGCCGACGCGGGGATCGGCCGGTCGTTCTTCAGGGCGTCCCAGATCAGCTGGGCCTTGGGCTTCTCCAGCAGGACGCGGTTGAGGTCGGCCTGGTCGTACCGGACCGGCATCGTCACCATCTTCATGCGGGACGAGCCGATGCCCTTGAGCGAGCCGGCGAAGTCGGCGAGGGCGTTGACGGAGCCGAGGTCGGAGTCGGTGGTGACGGACCTGGTGGCGGTGTCGGCGAGGTCGTACAGCTTCTTCGGGTCGCTGAAGACGCCGACCTGCTCGACCTGGTCGAGCAGGGCCTTGACGAAGGCCTGCTGGAGCTGGATGCGGCCCAGGTCGGAGCCGTCGCCGACGCCGTGCCGGGTGCGGACGAGGCCGAGTGCCTGCTCGCCGTCCAGGGTGCGGGTGCCGGCCGGGAGGTCCAGGTGGCTCTGCGGGTCGTCGATGGCTCTGGTGGTGGTGACCGGGACGCCGCCGAGGTCGTCGACGAGGTGCTGGAAGCCCTTGAAGTCGACTTCGAGGTAGTGGTCCATGCGGATGCCGGTGAGCGATTCGACCGTCTTCACCGCGCAGGCGGCCCCGCCGGTGGAGTAGGCGGAGTTGAACATCACCTGGGACGCGGCCGGGTACCTGGTGCCCTTGGTGTCGGTGCAGGCGGGGCGGTCGATGAGGGTGTCGCGCGGGACGGAGACCACGGCGGCCTTCCGGTGGCCCTCGTACACGTGGACGATCATCGCGGTGTCGGAGCGGGCGCTGCCGTCGTCGGTGCCGCCGCCCAGCTTCCTGTTGGAGCCGGCCCGGGTGTCCGAGCCGAGGACCAGGATGTTCTCGGAGCCGTTGTCGGCCTTCGTGGGCCGGTCGGCGCCGAGGGCCTGGTTGATGTCGACGCTTCTGAGGTTGCCGTTGAGCTTGAAGTAGACGTATCCGACGCCGGTCCCGCCGAGGGCCACCACGCCTGCGGCCGTCCAGGCCATGGCGCGCAGGGCCGTACGGCCCTTGCCGCGGGGCTTGCGGCGGCTGCCCCTTGCCGTGGTGCCGGTGCGGGCCGGCTCCGGTATGCCGGGCTCGGGCGTGCTCTCGGCGGACACGTCACTCCTAGGTCTCGTTAGGTCGGTACCCCCTGCTTTCAGGGTCGGATGCGGTCCTCACCGCTCCATCGTCGCTCCACCCGGTCGGACGGAGAAACTCGGGACAGGGTTGCACGGAGCACTGTGCCCACCGCGTACGGCGGTGGGCACGGTGTGTGAGGGGGCAGAACGGGGGCGCGCCCCGCTCACCTGCGTTTTCAGCCGAAGATGTCGTACTGCTGGAAGCCGGTCCCGATCGTCTTCGGTGTGCCGAAGATCTCGCTGGTCGCCTTGCCGGTGCCCGGGTACAGGTAGAGCGTGCCGCTGGAGCTGCGGGCCAGGAAGTCCGCCTTGCCGTCGCCGGTGATGTCACCGACGGCGTCGAAGCCGGTGTAGCTGGGCCAGGTGCGCACCTTGATGCGCGGGGCGAAGGCCCCGGTGCCGGTCTTGCCCGTGCCCTTGAGCAGGTACACGTACCCGCCGGTCTTGCTGCGCACGATCAGGTCGGGCAGGCCGTCGCCGGTGAGGTCGCCGTGGCCGCGCACGGAGTTGTACTGGTTCCAGCCGGTGCTGGACTTGACCGGGGCGGCGAAGGTGCCGTTGCCCTTGCCGGGGTAGACCCAGAGCACGCCGGCGCTGTCCACGGAGAGCAGGTCGGGAAGGTAGTCGCCGTTGACGTCACCGGGGGCGACGATGCGGGTCCGGGTCTTCCAGTCGGCGAAGATCTTCGTCTGGGCCCAGGTGTCGTCGGCGGCCACGTGGTACTTCCAGTACACGGCGCCGGTGCTGCTGTTGCGCAGGACGAGGTCCTGGACGCCGTCCCGGTCGAGGTCGGTCTGCAGGACGGTGTTGACGCCGTTCCAGTTGCCCCAGGACTGCCGCGAACCGAACGACGTGCCCTTGGAGTCCTGCTCGTAGCCGGTCTTGGTGGAGGCGTTGCGCTCCCACACGTCGGCCTTGGCGTCGGTCCAGCTCAGGTTCGTGTCGTCGATCTGCGCGTAGGCGGCGCCGACGTACGTGCTGACCTTGGTGAAGACGCTGTACGCGCCCTTCGTGACGCAGTCCTCGACGCCCCAGGACACGACGCCGACGATACGGCCGCCCACCACGAGCGGGCCTCCGGAGTCACCGTTGCACGTGGTGGTCGTACCGGTGTCGGACCCGGTGGCGGGCTTGCCCGCGCAGACCATGTGGCCCTTGACGAAGTCGGTGCCCCAGGCGCCCGCGCAGGTGGTGTCCGAGTCGACCGGCAGCGTGGCCGTCTTCAGGGTCTCGGAGATGTCCTGGCTGGTGGAGCTGGTGCGGCCCCAGCCGTAGACCTTGGCGCTGGTGGCGGCGGCGTACGAGGCGGTGTCGACGGACGTGGTCATCCGGATCGGCGTGGCCTTGACCGGGGTGTCCAGGGTCAGGACGGCGATGTCGTTGTCGGTCGTCTTCGCGTTGTAGGACGGGTGGTTCCACTGCCGCAGGGCGGCCGTGACGGTACCGCCGTGCAGGTCGGTGTCGTCGGAGGCGTCGGTGGTCGGCAGCTGGGCGGTGCCCGTGATGATCGCGCCGTTGTCGTACCAGTTGTAGCCCTTGACGCAGTGCGCGGCGGTCAGGATCTTCGTCGGGGAGACGACCGAACCCCCGCAGAAGAAGCTGGTGTCGTCGCTCTCGTCGGTGGTGCCCTTGTCGTCGTAGTACCAGAGCTGGGCCATCCACGGGGCCGTCGTGATGGTGGTCTCGGTGCCACCGATGATCTTCGGGCCGACCTTGGCGGTACCGGTGGCGGTGGCGGTACCGGTGCCGGTGCCGCTGCTCGCGCTCGGCGACGGCTTCCGGGTCGTGCGTCCCGCGGTGTCGTCACCGGCGACGGCCCCCGCGACCCGCTTCTTCAGCGTGGCGAGCGAGGTGTGCGCGACGGCGGGCTTGGCCGTCGGCACCGGCAACGTGGTCGCCGCACCCGCGGACGTGGACATCAGCGCGGCGGTGACGGCGGCGGCCACCCCGGCCGCCGCGAGCGGCAGGGCGAAACGTATCCGGCGTTTGTGACGCCCCCGGCCGAACAGTGTCGTGGTCAACAAAGTCCCCCCGCTAAGACGGCTGGTGAACCGGGCGCGCAATGCCCCTACACGTCTCAGCGTCAAAAGGCCGCCCCCTGTCACACCGGTGACAGGGGGCGGCCTCGAACTCAACGACGACTAGTCACCGTTGCCCGGCGTCGGCGTCGTCTTCTGGATCTGCATCAGGAACTCGACGTTCGACTTCGTCTGCTTCATCTTGTCGAGCAGCAGCTCGATCGCCTGCTGCTGGTCCAGCGCGTGCAGCACGCGCCGCAGCTTCCAGACGACCGCCAGCTCCTCGTTGCCGAGCAGGATCTCTTCCTTACGGGTACCGGACGCGTCCACGTCCACCGCCGGGAAGATGCGCTTGTCGGCGAGCTTCCGGTCGAGCTTGAGCTCCATGTTGCCGGTGCCCTTGAACTCCTCGAAGATCACCTCGTCCATGCGGGACCCGGTGTCGACGAGCGCCGTCGCCAGGATGGTGAGCGAGCCACCGTCCTCGATGTTGCGCGCGGCACCGAAGAAGCGCTTCGGCGGGTACAGGGCGGTCGAGTCGACACCACCGGACAGGATGCGGCCGGAGGCGGGCGCCGCCAGGTTGTACGCACGGCCCAGACGGGTGATGGAGTCCAGCAGGACGACGACGTCGTGGCCCAGCTCCACCAGGCGCTTGGCGCGCTCGATGGCCAGCTCGGCGACCGTGGTGTGGTCCTCGGCCGGGCGGTCGAAGGTCGAGGAGATGACCTCGCCCTTGACCGACCGCTGCATGTCGGTGACCTCTTCCGGACGCTCGTCGACAAGGACGACCATCAGGTGGCACTCGGGGTTGTTGTGCGTGATCGCGTTGGCGATCGCCTGCATGATCATGGTCTTACCGGTCTTCGGCGGGGCCACGATCAGACCGCGCTGGCCCTTGCCGATCGGCGAGACGAGGTCGATGATCCGGGTCGTCAGCACGCCCGGGTCGGTCTCCAGACGGAGCCGGTCCTGCGGGTAGAGCGGGGTCAGCTTGTTGAACTCCGGGCGACCGCGGCCGTGTTCGGGCGCCATGCCGTTGACGGAGTCGAGGCGGACCAGCGCGTTGAACTTCTCGCGGCGCTCGCCTTCCTTCGGCTGACGGACCGCACCGGTGACGTGGTCGCCCTTGCGCAGGCCGTTCTTGCGGACCTGGGCGAGGGAGACGTACACGTCGTTCGGGCCCGGCAGGTAGCCGGAGGTCCGGATGAAGGCGTAGTTGTCGAGGATGTCCAGGATGCCCGCGACGGGGATCAGGACGTCGTCCTCGGCGAGCTGAGGCTCGTTCGCGCCGAACTCGTCGCGGCCACGACGGCCACGGCGGTCGCGGTAGCGGCCACGACGGCCACGACGGCCGCCCTCGAAGTCGTCGTCGTCCTGCGGGGCGCTGCTGCCACGGTCCTGACGGCCGCCGCCCTGCGGCTGCCCCTGCTGCTGGCGGTCCTGTCGGTCCGGACGGTCCTGGCGGTCCTGGCGACCGCTGCCGCCCTGCTGCTCGTCGCCCTTGCCACGGCGGTCGCGGTCACGGCCGCGCTCGCCGCGCTCGCGGCGGTCGCGGCGGCCACGGCCCTCACCGTCACCGGCGTCGCCCTTGACCTCGCCCTGCTGCTGGGCGGGCGTCTCGGCCTTGGACTCGGTCTTCGCCTCGGCGACGACGGTCTCGGCACCGCCCGCGGCGGGGCTGCCGGCCTCGGCGGTGGCGCGACGACGACGACGCTCGGCCGGGGCGTCCTCGCCGCCGGCGGGCTGACCGGGGATCTCGATCTGCTGCTGGGCCTTCTCGGCGGAGGGCTGCGGGGCCTTCTCCGCCGTGTCCGCCTTCTTCTCGGCGTCCTCGGCCGTGCGGGCCTTGGAGGTCGCCCGGCGCTTGGGCTTGGTCTCGGTGGCGGCCTCGGCCTTGGGGGCGGCGCCCCCACCGGCCTGCGCCTCCTTGATGACCTCGATCAGCTGGCTCTTGCGCATCCGCGCCGTGCCCCTGATGCCGAGGCCCGAGGCGACCTGCTGCAGCTCGGCCAGCACCATGCCCTCAAGGCCGGCACCGCGGCGCCGCCGGGAGCCGGCACCGGCGGCAGGCGCGGAGGCGTCCGTGGAGGGCGCGGCAGCGGTCTCCTCGACACGTGCGCCCATCAGATCGGTGGTGTCGCTCACGAAGGGTCCTTCCCTGGAGCGGACGTCGGCCTGTCTGGCTCGGCGACCGGTTGTGCTGTCCGGCTTCGGTTCCGTCTTTGTGAACCAAACCGGGGCGGTGGTCCGCCCTAAGCGGCGGAAGAGATTTGCAGGTGATGGCGCTTCCCCGAGCCGTGACATCCAGTGTCACGTGGCGTGGTAGCACCGATTCCGGAGTGTGCCCGGCGATCCGCTCCATGCCCGCATACGACGTACTGCCCAGGTACGGCGCACGGAACACGAAGTGGCTTGGGAGACTCCCGGAAGAATGTCTGTCCCGGACGGGGACACGAGGCACCTCGCCATGGTGGGGTCGGGTGCAGACCTGAGGTTAACACTACCGGATCCAACAAACATTCCCCCTCTCCAAATCCGGCAACCGTGCGCGGTCAATCCAGGGCGGAGGGAGCGAGCGGCAGCACGCTCGCGCCCTGGACGTCGAGATTCAGCCGGTTGGCGGCCCATTCGCGGCCGGCCAGCGCCTGCACCTTGTCGGCGGATTCGGCGTCGACCAGGGCCATGACGGTGGGACCGGCGCCGGAGATGACGGCCGGGACGCCGTCGGCGCGCAGCCGCTCCACCAGTGCGATGCTCTCCGGCATGGCCGGGGCGCGGTACTCCTGGTGCAGGCGGTCCTCGGTGGCGGGCAGCAGCAGTTCGGGGCGCCGGGTGAGGGCCTCGACGAGCAGGGCGGCGCGGCCCGCGTTGGCGGCGGCGTCGACGTGCGGCACGGTGCGCGGGAGGAGACCTCGTGCGGTTTCGGTGAGGACCGGCTTTCCGGGGACGAAAACCACCGGAACGATGGAATCGTCGGGCCGCAGCCTGATCGCCCGCGCGGCGCCGGCCTCCATCCAGGCGATGGTGAAGCCGCCGAGCAGGCACGGGGCCACGTTGTCCGGGTGGCCCTCGATCTCGGTGGCCAGTTCCAGCAGGGCGGCGTCGTCGAGACGGGACTCCCCGCCTATGGTCACCGCGCGCGCGGCGACGATGCCGGCGCAGATGGCGGCGGAGGACGAGCCGAGACCGCGGCCGTGCGGGATGCGGTTGGCGCAGACGATCTCCAGGCCGCGCGGCTGGCCGCCCAGCAGGTCGAAGGCGGTGCGCAGCGAACGGACGAGGAGGTGCCTCTCGTCCCGCGGGAGGGTCTCGCTGCCCTCACCCGCGATGTCGATGTGCAGCCCGGAGTCGGCCACCCGGACGACGACGTCGTCGTACAGCCCCAGCGCGAGGCCCAGGGCGTCGAAGCCCGGACCGAGATTGGCGCTGGTGGCGGGAACGCGCACCCGGACGGCGGCGGCGCGGAACGCTGGACCGGCCATCGCTCGAAGACACTCCTTGAGCTGCGTGACTGCCGAATGACACTCGATGAACTCGATGAACTCGATGAACTCGATGACAGTCAATGTCGATCAAGGACGATCAAGGACGATCGATGGCATTCGACGGACGTTCGATGGGGGACATTCGGTGGGGACATTCGATGACGTACGAAGACCCGACGGGCCGCGGAGACGACGCGGTGCCGTGCCACACGCGAGGGCATATGCGGTGGGCGGGTTCGGTACAGCCTATCGAAGGAAAGTTCTGCGGCGACATAGGGCGCACAGGAGGCGCACGATGCGTGTCGTAAGCCCCCTGTGCACCCTGTCAGGGTTTCACCCCCGCCCTCGGGCAGGCGGGTCGCCGCTGCCCTCGGGCGGGTGAGTCGCCGCTGCTCAGGCCAGGCCGAGGCGCTCGGCCGCGGTGGCCGCGTCGACCGGGACGGTGACCGGCTGCGGGGCGCCGGCGACGGCCCAGTCGGGGTCCTTCAGGCCGTTGCCGGTGACGGTGCACACGATCTTCTGGCCCGGGTCGACCTTGCCCTGCTCGGCCGCCTTGAGCAGACCGGCCACGGACGCGGCGGAGGCGGGCTCCACGAAGACGCCCTCCTGCGCGGCCAACAGCCGGTAGGCGCGCAGGATCTCACGGTCCGTCACCTCGTCGATGGCACCGCCGGACTCGTCCCGCGCGGCGAGCGCGTACTGCCAGGACGCGGGGTTGCCGATGCGGATGGCGGTGGCGATGGTCGAGGGGTCCTTGACGACCTCGCCGCGCACGATCGGCGCACTGCCGGAGGCCTGGAAGCCCCACATGCGCGGGGTCCGGGTGGAGATGCCGTCGGCGGCGTACTCCTTGTAGCCCTTCCAGTAGGCCGTGATGTTGCCCGCGTTGCCGACCGGCAGGACGTGGATGTCGGGCGCGTCGCCGAGCATGTCCACGATCTCGAACGCGGCCGTCTTCTGGCCCTCGATACGCACCGGGTTGACCGAATTGACCAGCGCCACGGGATAGTTCTCGCTCAGCGCGCGAGCGAGGGTGAGGCAGTCGTCGAAGTTCCCGTCGACCTGGAGGATCTTCGCGCCGTGCACGAGGGCCTGGCCCATCTTGCCGAGGGCGATCTTGCCCTGCGGCACGAGCACGGCGGAGACCATGCCCGCGCGCACCCCGTACGCCGCGGCGGAGGCGGAGGTGTTGCCGGTGGAGGCGCAGATGACCGCCTTGGCCCCCTCCTCCTTGGCCTTGGAGATGGCCATGGTCATGCCCCGGTCCTTGAAGGACCCGGTGGGATTGGCTCCCTCCACCTTCAGGTGGACCTCGCAGCCCGTGCGCTCGGAGAGCACCTGCGCGGGCACGAGGGGCGTGCCGCCCTCGCGGAGCGTCACGACCGGCGTCGTGTCGGACACCGGCAGCCTGTCCCGGTACTCCTCGATGATTCCGCGCCACTGGTGGGTCATTGCTGCTTACTCTCCTTCAACCCGCATGATGCTGGCGACACCCCGCACGGTGTCGAGCTTGCGCAGTGCCTCGACGGTCCCCGAGAGGGAGGCGTCCAAGGCCCGGTGGGTGACGACGACGAGAGAGGCCTCGCCATCCTTGCCCTGCTGGCGAACCGTATCGATCGAAACCCCGTGCTCGGCGAACACGGTGGCGACCTGGGCGAGGACACCCGGTTTGTCCGCGACGTCGAGGCTGATGTGGTAGCGCGTGACGACGTCGCCCATCGGGGAGACGGTCAGCGCCGCGTACGCCGACTCGCCCGGCCCGGTCGAGCCGCTGAGCCGGTTGCGGCAGACGGCGACGAGGTCGCCGAGCACGGCGGACGCCGTCGGGGAACCGCCGGCGCCGGGGCCGTAGAACATGAGCTGACCGGCCGCGTCGGACTCGACGAAGACGGCGTTGTACGCGCCGCGCACGGAGGCGAGCGGGTGGGTCAGCGGAATCATCGCGGGGTGCACGCGCGCGGTGACGGAGGCGCCGTCCGCGGCCCGCTCGCAGATGGCGAGCAGCTTGATGGTGCAGCCCATCTCCTTCGCCGAGCGGAAGTCGGCGGAGGTGACCTCGGTCATGCCCTCGCGGTAGACGTCGTCGAGCCGTACGCGCGTATGGAAGGCGATACCGGCGAGGATGGCGGCCTTGGCGGCGGCGTCGAAGCCCTCGACGTCGGCGGTGGGGTCGGCCTCGGCGTACCCGAGGGCGGTGGCCTCGTCGAGCGCCTCCTGGTAGCCGGCGCCGGTCGAGTCCATCTTGTCGAGGATGAAGTTGGTCGTGCCGTTGACGATCCCCATCACGCGGTTGATCTTGTCGCCGGCGAGGGACTCCCGCAGCGGCCTGATCAGCGGGATCGCGCCCGCGACGGCGGCCTCGTAGTACAGGTCCTTGCCGTGCTCGCCGGCGGCGGCGTGCAGGGCGGCGCCGTCCTGGGCGAGCAGCGCCTTGTTGGCCGACACGACGGACGCGCCGTGCTCGAAGGCGGTGGTGATGAGGGTCCGGGCCGGCTCGATACCGCCGATGACCTCGACCACCACGTCGATGTCCCCGCGTTTGACGAGGGCGGTGGCGTCGGTGGTGACGAGCGCGGGGTCGATGCCCTCGCGCACCTTGGAGGGGCGTCGTACGGCGACACCCGCGAGTTCCACCGGGGCCCCGATCCTCTGGGCGAGGTCGTCGGCGTGCGTCGTCATGATGCGCGCCACCTCTGAGCCGACCACTCCACAGCCCAGCAGCGCCACCTTCAGCGGACGCGTACGCATCATCCGACCTCGTTTCCTTTTACCTTCTACGGTGGGACCAGTCTCACTCACCGGACGGAGGTTTCTCCCCTTCGTCCGGATCGTGAGACATCTATTTCATTTTGCCGGACGCCTTCGACCGGAGAAATTCCGGTCCCGGTGCCCGGTGCCCGGCCCTCGGTGGGGCCGGCGCCGGCTCAGCCGACGTCGAGACGCAGGAGATCCTCCTCCGTCTCGCGCCGCACGATCACCTTGGCCCGGCCGTCCTTCACCGCGACGACCGGCGGCCGCAGCACGTGGTTGTAGTTGCTGGCCATCGAGCGGCAGTAGGCACCGGTGGCGGGTACGGCGATCAGGTCGCCAGGCGCCAGGTCGGCCGGCAGGAACGCGTCCTTGACCACGATGTCCCCGCTCTCGCAGTGCTTGCCGACCACACGGGCGAGCATCGGCTCGGCGGTGGAGGTCCGCGACACGAGGGCGACGCTGTACTCGGCGTCGTACAGCGCGGTGCGGATGTTGTCGGACATGCCGCCGTCGACGGAGACGTACGTGCGCAGCGCGTCGAGCGGCTTGATGGTGCCGACCTCGTACAGCGTGAACGCGGTGGGACCGACGATCGCGCGACCGGGCTCGACGGAGATCCGGGGCGTGGCCAGCCGGGCGTTCTCGCACTCGCGCGTGACGATCTCGGTCAGCGCCTTGGCGATCTCGTGCGGTTCACGGGGGTCGTCGTCACTCGTGTACGCGATCCCGAGCCCGCCGCCGAGGTCGATCTCGGGCAGCTCCACCCCGTGCTCGTCACGGACGTCCCTCAGCAGCCCCACCACACGGTGCGCGGCGACCTCGAACCCGGACATGTCGAAGATCTGCGACCCGATGTGCGAGTGGATCCCGATCAGTTCGAGCCCGTCGAGCTGCAGCGCCCGCCGCACGGCCTCCGCGGCCTGTCCCCCGGCGAGCGGGATCCCGAACTTCTGGTCCTCATGGGCGGTGGCGATGAACTCGTGCGTGTGCGCCTCCACCCCGACGGTGATCCGGATCTGGACCTTCTGCCGCTTCCCGCGTGACTGCGCGATGTGCGCGACCCGCACGATCTCCTGGAACGAGTCGAGCACGATCCGCCCGACACCGGCCTCGACGGCCCGGGTGATCTCCTGGACGGACTTGTTGTTGCCGTGGAAGGCGATGCGCTCGGCGGGCATGCCGGCGGACAGGGCCGTGGCCAGCTCGCCGCCGCTGCACACGTCGAGATTCAGCCCCTCCTCGTACAGCCAGCGCACGACGGCACGCGACAGGAAGGCCTTACCGGCGTAGAAGACGTCGGCGTCGGCCCCGAAGGCGTTGCGCCAGGCGCGCGCACGGGCCCGGAAGTCGGCCTCGTCGAGGATGTAGGCGGGGGTGCCGAACTCCTCGGCGAGCCGGGTGGCGGGGATCCCGCCCACGGTGACCACACCGTCGTCGTCCCGTACGACGGTCTGCGCCCACACCTTGGGGTCGAGGGCGTTGAGGTCCGCGGGCGGGGCCGAATAGTGCCCCTCGGGGAGGACGTCGGCGTGACGGGGCCCGGCGGGGTGTGCGGAACGGCTCATGACGTTGGCTCTCAGACTCTCTGTGTCTCTGTGGGGCGCATGGCTTCCTTCTCCGGCCCTCAGAGGTGTTCGGGTGCGTCGATGCCGAGCAGGGACAGGCCACCGGCCAGCACCGTCCCGGCGGCTTCGGCAAGAGCCAGCCGGGCCCGGTGGGCGGCCGAGGGTTTCTCCTCGCCACACGGCAGCACGCAGGGCAGCAGCGGCATGACGGCATCGGCGAGGGTGACGAGATGCCGGGCAAGCCGGTCCGGGGCACGGTGGGTGGCGGCCGCGACGAGAGTACGGGGGTGGGCGGTGAGGGTGGTGAGGAGGGGGGTGAGGGTGGTTGCGGGGGTGGGGGGTAGGGGGCTGCGGTGGGCGGCGGTGGGGTGGGGGGTGCTGGGCTGGGGCGCGTCGACGGGGGCGTCGGGATCTTCGTGGGCGACGGGGTCGACGGGGTCGGGGCCGAGGTACAGGTCTCCGGGCTCGGGGCCGAGGCGCAGGTCTCCGGGCTCGGGGCCGAGGCACAGGTCTCCGGGCTCGGCGGCGAAGCCGAGGCGGGCGGCGCTGCGGGTGAGGGCTCGGGTGCGGGCGTGGGCGTACCGCACCCGGAACAGCGGATTGCCCTCCCGCTGCACGAGATGGTCGGCGCTGATCCGGGGCCGGTCGTGCGCGGCGGGGTGCAGCAGGGCCCACTGTGCGGCGTCGGCCCCGAGCGGCGCGGGATCCTCCGGCGCCGGCACGGGCCGCAGGTTGACGGGCTCGCCGTGCTCGATCTCGACGCGCCCGCCCTGGGTCGCGACGATCCGGGCCACGGCGTCGGCGACGACCTCGGCACGCACCTCGTACGGCACGCGCAGCACGACGACCTCTCCGGCGAGCGCGTCCCCGTGCCCGTACCCGGCACCACGCTCACGGATCTCCCGCACGACGCCGGCCGCGAGGTCGTCCCGCTCACTGAGGCTGATGTTCAAGAACCCGGGACCGGTGACCACGACGTCCTGGATCCCCTCGGCCTCGACGAGGAAAGACCGCAGAATCTCGGCCACGCGAAGCGGCGGCTGCCCGGCCGGCCCCGCCAGTCGCAGGGCGACATTGGTCGCGAAGTCCCCGCACCCCCCGGGCCCCGGCTCGGTCACGACGACCCGCTCGGGAACGGCCGCATCCAGCTCCCCGCCGTCCACGGCACGATGCACCGCGTGCAGCACGGTGCGGGAGAGCTCAACGGGTGTCACGGGACAAGCGTAGGGGAGGAGGGGGGTGGGTAGGCGAGGAGGTTTACGACAACGCGGAACATACCCCGCGCAAACGGCCCCACCTCAAAGCCCCAACCGCCCCCGCGCACCCTCCCGACTGCCTTCCCGGGAACCTACCCCCCGAAGACCACCCCACCGGCAACCTCACCACTCACGTCCCGCCCCTCCCCCTGACCACCACCGCTACCGGCGCTGCCACCGTCCCCCTCACCACCGTCTCCATCACCGTCCGCACGGTCCGCTTCGTCAATACGGTCGATGCCGTCGGTGCTGTCGATGCCGTCGACACCGAGACCGACGCCGAGGTCGAGTTCGGGGTCGACCCTGCTCCGACGGCGCATCAGACTCTTGACGAGACAGACGAGTTCGGCCGGCTCGAAGGGCTTGGCGAGGAAGGCGTCGACGCCGACGTCGAGGCCGGTCTCGACCTCGTACTGCGTACAGGCGCTGATGATCGCGAGGGGAAGATCGCGCGTCCGCGGATCGGCCCGGAGCCGAGCGGCGGTCCGCAGCCCGTCGAGCCGCGGCATCACGACATCGAGGGTGACCACATCGGGCCGCACCTGATGCACCACGTCCAGACACTCGGCACCATCGGCGGCGGTCACGACCTCGAGCCCTTCCAGCTCAAGATTGACCCTGATCAGCTGCCGGATGACCTTGTTGTCGTCCACAACAAGCACCCGACCCGACGCGCCCGGCACAACTCGAGAGTAGGTCCGCACCGGCCACCGCGTCCGGCTTTTCCCCACTTCCACCCCCTCCAGTCGACCCACCCCTCCCCTCCCCTGCTCCCACCCCCCAAACGCGTTCCTGATCACCCCGGAAGACCTGCTAGGGTTCTACCCGTCGCCGCAAGCAACATCCCAGCGCCCGACACGCCCCCGTAGCTCAGGGGATAGAGCAACGGCCTCCGGAGCCGTGTGCGCAGGTTCGAATCCTGCCGGGGGCACCTTGAATGAGGTGCCCAAAGACCCCGTCACCAGCGGAAACGCTGAGGATGGGGTCTTCGCGTATGCGCAGCCGTACGCGGACCGAAGCAGCCGTATGTCGGGGTCTATGGACTATTTGTAGACAGAATCTTGAGGCTTCTACGCTGGCAATCCCCCCGAAATGGTGAGATCCCGGGAACCTCCGTCGAGTCCCGTGTCCCGTCTCCCCACACCGTGCTCGGCGACGAGGCACCCTCGTCGTCTCCTCTCCGCGCGCTCCACCCGCCACGGAATCGTTTTCGGGATTCGCTGGCAGCCGACCGCACTTGAGGTTCGTCCGCGCCACGCCAGAACAGCGCGGCCCCACCGCCTACGACGCCCATGGATGAACCGCAAGGCCCGGGTGGGGGCGCCGTAGGCAGCGTGAACACGATCGAGTAGGGTCCCGCCGCAGTGATCACTGGGGAGGGGTGCTTGTCGTGAAGGTGGATGGCCGAAGACTTGTTGCCGCGAGTGTCGCGGTAGCTGTGAGCGGGGCACTTCTGTCCGGGTGCGGGCCGCGAGCACTCGAGGGGAAAGCGCGAAATACGCAGGGGCCCGACAGCGCCGTGTTGTCCCAGGCGCTCTCGTTCCGCTACGTCGGCGACTCCGGTGTGGACGAGACCATGAATCAGCAGCTGGTGATCAAAAATGACGCCCCGGACTCGTTGGCCCCAGTCCTTTCCTTCAAGGCTCTGGACAAGAATGATCACGTGCTGCCACACGTCAAGGTGAGCACGGTGTATGGAAGCGACCGCGGCAACCTGGTTGTGCCGTACGGGACGAGCATCGACATTCTGCGGTTCTCCGGTCAGAGGGAGCATGACGTGGCAGATGTCCGGGTGACGGTGCAGGTTGCGACCAAGGTTCAGATCCCTGCTGGTCCACACGATGTGGCGACTCAGGCTCTGGACAGTCACGGGCGCGAGATCGAGAAATTCGAGCGATTCTCGGCAGTCGGACTGACCAACGAGGATGGCTTCCCCGTCTTTGTGCGGATCGCCTACATCCTCTGGGACCAGCCCTCCAAGGGAGTCACACAGCAAGCCGTCGAGGTCACCCCCATCGGCGGGCTGACGTTTGTGCCGGCCCACGGCACTGCAGTAGTGAAGGTTTCCGGGAAGGCCGCCGCAGCGGTGGCACGCAACTCTTATGGCCCGGCAGTGAGCATCAAGGCCTACAAGTCGAAGTAACGCCGAAGGCCTGCGGTGTCCTCCTGCTCATGAGGGGCACCGCAGGCGCTTGCGTGAACCTGCACAGCGGCAGTTGGGCGCGAGAGCACGCCCGGTACTCATCCGTACTCACGCAGCAGGTCCTCGATCCGGCGGTTTGCGACCTCCTGCCTGCCGTCGGTGCACTTGGCTTAGCGGCTCAGCAGAACCTCGACGCTGTACGGGGTCTTCGTGATTGTGCAGGCGTGTGTCGCTCGGAGCGGGCGTATGTCGGGGTCTGTGGACGAGGCGTAGACGGGATCTTGGTCCATCGCCACAGGTGAGAAACGGCCTTCACCGCCCCTGTGTCTCCTGGGAAAGCCTCCGGGCAGGAACCTGACGTGTCGGAGGCGTGCGCTTGGATGAGCGGGTGACCGTTCAAGACGTTGCTCGGCAACTGCCCGACATAGCCATCGTCCGTGAGCACTGTCGTTCCATGGCCATCCTGGAGGCGGTCCTGAGCCCTGAGTGGGCGAACCGCTGCCACTCCTTCAACGACCACTGGTCCGAGGCGGAGTCGATGGCTTCGATGCGGAACGGGTCGGGCGACGAGTACTCGATCGTCTTCTCGACCGCCGGTGCCTACGTCCGAGGGTTCGATCACGAATCACCGATGAGCCCCTATGCGGAGGACGGACCATGGCCCGGCGTGCTGGACGACGTTCCCGACGTCTTCCGGCCGTGCGTCGAGGAGCCGGCGTTCTCGGATGAGGAGGGGATGCCTCTCATCACCGTGTGCATGTGGCGAGAGACGGGAGACGACGACTGGAGAACAGGGACGATCGACTTCCCCGAGGAGGGAACGGAGGACCCGGACGGCGCCGGGTACCTCTTCCAACTGTTGGTGGACCGCTCGCCGGAAGCCTTCCAGCGGTGGGCCGAGGACTACTACGAGACTCCGGTCCAACTGGGGGCTGTTCGTCACGTCTTTTCTTCCGGTCCGCTGACCGAAGGAGTGGTCAGCGCGTTGAACCCAGAGATCACCCTGGCCGACCTCGCCGAGGACATTGCAGAGATCGGCTATCCCTTGGGGTGAGTCATTCGGCAACAGCAAGGCCCCTCGACGCGGGGCGGTTGCCAGGAGCCTCGAAAGCGGGCAGGGGTGTCACTCGTAGTCGCGAAGCAGGTCCTCGATGCGCCGGTTGGCGATGTCCTGCCGTCCGTCGGGGTACTTCGCCCAGCGGGGCGTCGGGGCGTGACGCACGGTGCGCGGGTGCTCGGACCGGGTAGGTCCCGGACCGGGTAGTCGCTGCCAGATGTCGCCTGCGCGTCAGGAGGGTACCACGGGCGCGTCCCAGTCGATCCGGTATCGGTGCGTCCAGCCGAACATCTTCTCCGGTGTCAGGAACGTCCGCGTCGCCAGCGGCATCAGCAGGGCCATGATCTTCGTTGCGACGGGGCCCATCGACTTCTGGCTGTTGGTTCTCGCGGCCTGGGCCGCGACCTTCTCCACCCGGCCCCGCCTCAGCTGCTCGTACGTCGCGAAGGCCGCGCGCACGTCGGGGATGTCCCGCAGACACCGCGCCAGTTGCACCGCGCTCTCCACCGCGAGGGACGCGCCCTGTCCGGAACTGGAGGACGGCGCGTGGGCCGCGTCGCCGACCAGGACCATCCAGCCCCGGTACCACTTCGGCACCGAAGGCAGGATCTCCATCCCTCCGAACGTGAGCAGTTCGTCGTCGTCCGTGCCCCGGAGCAGGTCGCGGCCGGGCACGTCCCCGGCGAACTTCTCCCGCAGAAACCGCATCCATGCGGCCGACGGCGTCGCACGGGTCTGCTCCGCGCTGAGCGGCTCGTCGTACGGCAGGTTGCCGAACCATGCGGTGCCTCCGCCGGGCACCGGCCAGTAGCCGAGGAAAGCATGCTCGCCGAAAGCGAAGTACATGGTGTCCGACCGCGCCTGAGGAACCTCCGCCTTCGAGTACGCACCGAAGCCGAGCAGGCCGGCGTACCGGGGGCCGGGCGCCGCCGGGTCGATCAGCTGCCGGACCGTCGACCGGATGCCGTCGGCCCCGATCAGGACATCCGCGGTCACCCGGGTCCCGTCGGTGAACTCGGCGCTGACGCCCGCCGCGGTTTCCTCGACCCCGACCAGCCGCTTGCCGTACACGGTCCGTACGCCCGTTGCGGCGGCCCGCTCGCGCACCGCCCGGTACAGGTCGGCACGCCACATCACCTGGCTGGGCGGCAGGCCCGTCAGACCGCCGAACTCGGCCATCCGTCGGCCCTGTCCGTCGGTCATGGCCATGCGGTGGATCGGCTGACCGGTCAAGCCCTGGTCCACACCGACGACTTCGAGAGCGTTGAGCCCGTTCGGTGCGACCATCAGCATGCCGCCGATGCCGTCCGCGGTGTTCTCGTAGGCCTCGTAGACGGTCGCCTCTCGACCCTGGGCAGCAGCAACTCGATCACCGCCCGAAGGCATGGTTCGGGCGGCCGTTGTCCGACGGCGTTTTCCTGGTCGGGGTCGCCCTGAGGCGTGACCTCGGGGTCGAGGTCGGCACCGGGTTCGAGCGGACTCGCACGCGGATGAGCAGCACGCTCTCAGGGGTGCGCGAAGAGACGTGGGACGTTGAGTGTCTTGTCGCTGTGAAAGGGGTCCAGGCCGATATTCCGGGGCCTCTTCGAAGGTGAAGAGGGGTTTGCCGCTGTGGGCGGGGGTTTCGGCGAGGGAGATGGCTTCGGGGAAGTGGGCGAGGGGGAACGGGCGGCCTTGGGGGATGGTCAGTACTTCGTCGGTGACGAGGTCGCGGACCTCGCAGAGGGCGCGCAGGGCGTCTGGAGGCGAGGCTGTGCCGAACCAGCGGTTCAGCCAGAAGCCGCGGACTGTTTTGGTCTCGTAGATGAGTGAGCGTGCCTGGAGTGGGAGCGTGAGCGCGGCAGGGTCGGTCTGGCGGTGGGTGGAGAGTGCGCCGTAGACCACGAGTTCGCCTCCTGGAGACAGCGCCTGGGAGACCTGGGCGCCCACGGGGCCCGCGACGCAGTCGATGGCTTTGCGGACGCCGGCTGGGCCCGCGATGTCGGCGACGCGCCGCACCAGGTCCTCGTCCTCGGTGCAGATGACCTCGTCACCGCCAAGCGCTTTGATCTCGTCGACGGCAGCGCGGCGCCGTACGACATTGATCGTCGGAATGCCCAGATGCCTGGCCAGCTGGATGACGAGCCGGCCGACGGTGGAGCCCGCGGCCGTCTGCAGCAGCCATTCGCCCGGCTGTACGTCGAGTTCGCGGGTCACCAGGAGCAGTGCGGTCAATGGGTTGACGGCGAGTTGGGAAGCGGTGGAGTCGCTCAGGCGGGGAGGGACCGGAAGGAGCCTGTGCTGGTCGGCGACCAGGTATTCCTGCCACGTTCCGTCCACGCTCGGCCCCGGTACCGCCGGGACAGCGGCGACCACCACGCGGTCGCCGATCGCCAGTCCCTCCGTGTTCGGGCCCAGGGCCTCGATTCGGCCCACGCATTCCATGTTGCCCCCGACCGCGGGGAACTCGGGGGAGAAACCGTAGCGGCCACGCAGCACGTGCAGATCGCTGGCGTGAACCGGAGTCGCCCTCACACGGATCAGCGCCTGGCCGGGTCCCGGCGTGGGAACGGGGCGGGTTTCGAGTCGTAAGACATCGCCGGGTTCGCCGACTTTTTCGGCTACGAGCGCGCTCATGGATCGTGGCGTCGACATGAGATCCCTCCCTCAGTCTCGCCCGGCGTCGGCCGACGGGGCAGCGACATCGCCACGCCCAGTCTATTGCGTGATCGGATCACCGCGCGCGTTACTGACCTTTTCGGATTGGCTTCGGATTGGCTTCGGGTGGTCTGAGATGAGGGTCAGTGCGGTCTCGGTGAGGCAGCCGTCAATGAGTTCGGGATGGCGCTGGAGGTGGGCAAGTCCTCGGCGGAGGGTGCGGGTGAGGTGTTCGGGGTCGGTGAATGCGGTGTTGGCCATCGGCCCGCGTCGAAGCAGCGACCAGATGCCTTCCACGGGATTCAAGTCCGGTGCACAGGAGGGAAGGTGGATGACGGTGAGCCATTCGTGGTCGGCTGCGTACTTCCATTTTCCGGCGGCACAGTGAGTGTTCAAGTTGTCTCGGACGACAATGATCGGGGCGCCGAGTTGCAGGTGTGCGCGGACCAGGAGGTCGCGGTGGTCCTGCCAGGCGAGGCTCTTGCGTGCTCCTTTGAGGAGTGGGTGGAAGCGGGGGCGGTAGATCAGCCGGGACCTTTCGCCGGGTCGGTAGCAGCACATCGCGGCGATCGAGATCCGTCGCGGGGACCGTCCGCGCACTCTGACCACGGGAGTCTGTCCGCGCCGGCCCCCTGTGCGGGCGTGTGGCGGCGTCATCGCGAACCCGGCCTCGTCCTCGAAGACGATCCGGGCGTCGAGTGCCGCCGCGGTCCTTCCACCTGCGGCCACACGTCCTTCTTCCAGAGCTCGACCGCGTGTTCGTCGCGTTCCGGCGCTCGGCGGGCCGGGCTCTGCCAGGACCAGCCGTGGCGGTGCAGGAGTCGCCGCACTCCCGCGATGGAGCAGTTGATCTGGAACTGTCGGCCGATCAACGTTCTGACGCGTTCCGGTGTCCACCACTGATCTTCCCAGCCGTGTGCGGCCGGACCTGTGGCCAGCTCTTCCTCCGGACTGGCGAACCGTTCGTCCGACAGCTTGGGTAACTTCGCAGGTCCCTTGGATTTCAGGCCGGCCATGCCGCCTTCACGCCAGTCGTGGCGCCGGCGCTCCACCGAACGCTCGCTCACCCGCAGGTCCTTGGCGATGTCCGAGGTTCTGCCACCCCGTGCGAACCTCTCCCCGGCCTCCAGACGGAGCGCCTCACGCGCAGCCCGCCGCTCAGCGGTCAGGCCCCCACCCTCCGCATACCGCATGACACCGGCATACCGCAGGGATCACCCACCGTCACCACCCGAAGCCAATCCGAAAAGGTCAGTAACCGTCGCCGCGCAAGAAAAAACTGCGACGCTGGAGGCAGAGCGCCCCACCGAACGACTCTTGGCAGCGGCAGTACACTCGATGCCGGCCATGGTGATGCAGAAATTTCACAATCTGCGCGGCGACACTGCGGTGCCCCATACCTTCTATGAGCTAACCGGGACAGGGCGACACCGCGTAGTGCGCCTGACCCCCGACCTGCTTCAGTTGGCACAGTCTGAGCAAGCTGCGGGTTTGGCTGCCGAGCTGGGAGCGCGTTGGAGCATCGTGGAGAGTTCCTTCGCGGCGGGCATCGGCCGCAGCCTGATCGAGAACGGCGTCACAGTCGATTGGGACACACTCAAGATCACCGACAAGCGCCGCCGCCGCTCGGTCACCGGCATTATTGAGGCCACGGCCGGCTTCCAACATGGCCGCTGCCTGATCTGTAGTGACATCCTGGCCCCAAGTGATGCCATAGCCGTCGACCACGTTTTTCCGTTCTCCCTGATGCGCCGCTTCGACAGCATCGGCTCCTGGCACGGACCAGACCTGGACGCCCTGTGGAACCTCGCCCCGGCACACGCCGCCTGCAACGGAGCGAAGAGTGATCGGGTGCCCAGCGCGGTGGAACTTGCCCGTCTGGGTGCCCGAAACGAGGCAATCATGCAGTCCCCCATCCACTGCACCGCACCCTACAACTGACCCTGAAGAGTTCCCTGAGCGGTCGGCAAATATCCTCGTGGTCAGAGTTCTTGGCGGCAGTCCAAATGACATTCTGAAAGACGCATCAAATTGCAAGCTGTGATCATTGGGGGCGCGGCCCACACATTGTTTGTCCACATGAGCGATGATCCAGGTCCGGGCCGTGTGGAACGATTGTGGCACGCGCTGAGCGACCGAGCGCCCAGGGGCGAAACTACACCGCCAGACTAGAGTCTTGACTATCTAGATCTCTGCTATTCAGGTCAAGCTCAGATGCAGCTCGCAGCTTCGGCCAGTCTTGCCACGCCTCGATGCAGGAAGACTGAGAACCGATAAGGAATCTGATAGGTACCGTTGAGCCAGAGATGACTGCGCCGGTAAAAATGATCTGCTTGCGGCGGATTGGGGGCATGCCCTTACCAGCCAGAATGTTTGGGATTCACATCACGCATTCTCGCCCGCGATAGTCTGTGTATGAAAACGATCGCCGACCAACTGAATCGCCCGAGTAGCCGACAGGGCTGAATACCATCGGATAAATGCCTGATTGTTCGATCAGGTCGAGGAAGTCCCCTATCGCCCTAATGCATCGATTCATCTCCTCGGCGTTGGGGAAGTCATCCCGCCGGTGTTCGAGCCGATTCCTAACGCCCGACACCTGCCCCAGTTCAAGAATCTTCGTGGCTTCACCGAGGTTAACTAGAAGCTTCTCCTACGACTCCTTACTTAGATTCAAAAATGGTAGCTTACAGGGGAAGGCGAAACGAGTAAGGTCGGTCTTCTGAGCGTAACTTGGCATTTCATCCTTGCTGCGCAGATAACTTTCTTTACGGTCCATCTGCGTCGATAGGTAATCGCGAAGGCGCGAGAAGCCGGAGGTGAGCGGGAAAAGAGTATTCAGGCCTTCCGGCGAGTAGATTACCGCATCACCTCCCCGAGCGGGCACCTGGTTAAGGACGTGCGCCATTTGCGTTCGGGCTTCCTTGGCAAGGTATGCAAAACGCGGGTGAGCGGCCCAATGATCGTACGTCAACGCCCATGCGCAATAAGATAGGGCGGCATCCAGAGTATGCTCCAGAGAAACGAACAAATTCGACGAATGACTTCGAATCCGCGACCGATCCATTGACTGGCTGGATTGGTACAACTACCACCGACCCCACACCGGCATCAGCGGCCAAACCCCAGCCGTGTCACCAACCTGTCCGAACAGCACACCTAGGGCCGTCTCTCTGCCGGACTTGCGGCAACTGAGCAAACGTAAGGGCCTGCGGATCATTAACTCGCTGTCTTGATCTCTGCAGGGACGGTGATCCCTGCCGTGTTGGCGAGGCGGTGGAGGTCGTCGAGGGCGGCGAGGTGCTGGTCGGCGGGTTGAAGGGTGTGTCCGGCTGCGTCGAGGAGCTGGCGGATGTCGCGGATACGCCGGTTGATGGTGAATGGAGTGACGCTGAAGAGGCGGGCGATGGCGACCTGCGGGAGTCCGAGCCGCTCGTGGAGGAGGGTGGCCAGGAGCCGGTCGGCGAGTGTGAGCATGGGGCGGCGGCCGGTGCCGGGGGCCGTCAGCC
Organism: Streptomyces sp. NPDC048297; assembly: GCF_043201585.1. NCBI lineage: Bacteria > Bacillati > Actinomycetota > Actinomycetes > Kitasatosporales > Streptomycetaceae > Streptomyces > Streptomyces sp. NPDC048297. The sequence goes on along the minus strand of NZ_JBICZA010000019.1, from coordinate 79,191 downwards.
GGGGCCGGTTGCCTCGCCGTTTGTTCAGCTGTCCTTCCCGCTGGTCTTCATGGAGAGCGGTGAGCGTGGTGATCAGCGCGTCCCACTCCTGGGCCGGCATTCCGGTCAGGCCGGGGTGGCAGAGCCAGGCGAGGTCGGGGCTGGGCTGGTCGAAGGGGTCTGGGGCGTCACTGATCTGGGCATACGCCTCGGGCTGCAGGGTGTAGTTCCAGTCTCCGTGCCACTCGTGGCGATGCAGGGGCAGAGCGTCCATCTGCCGGTTACCGATCTGGACTCCGGTCTCGTAGGCGTTGGTGTCGAGTTCGGCGTGCACCCTCAGCCCGGTGCGGGTGGTCGTCGCGGCGATGCTGTTCACGATGACTTCATGGCTCGTCAGCGGCCTGCCGCGCCAGTTCATGGTGATGTGGGAGAACAGCCGATGCTCCACTTTGTTCCATTTTGAAGTACCTGGAGGAAAGTGACAGACGGTGATTTCCAGGCCGGTCTCCAGGGCCAGGGCGGCGAGTTCGGCTTTCCAGGCCCGGGTAGGGTAACCATTCGAGCCGCCCGCATCCGCGGTGATCAGAAGCCGCCGAGCGTGCGGATAGGCGCCTCGCCCTTGGCTGTTCCACCAGCGGCGGATGGACTCCACGGCGAACGCCGCGGTGTCGTGGTCGGTACCCACGCTGACCCATCCGGTGTTCGCGGCCGGATCGTAGATCCCGTACGGGATAGCCTTGCCCAGCTCCGGGTCCGGGAAGTCGTGTGTCCGCACCCGAACCGGCTCACCTTCGCGGTGCCACTCGCCGCCGGCGTTCTTGTAATTGCCGACCACTTCCTTCTTCTTGGTGTCGACACTGACCACCGGATCCCCGGCGGCCTGGTGTTCCTTGGCCCGTTCGTTGATGTATCGGAACTGGCCGTCGCGGTCCGGGTGTTGCCTGCCCTCGATGGTCTTGGCATTGCCCTGGAGACTGAAGCCCTCCTCACGCAGCAGGTCGGCCACAGTCTCCGCCGAGATACGGTGTCCCTGCCCGGTCAGCTCGCGGGCCAGGTGACGGGTCGACTTCGTCGTCCAGCGCAGTGGCGACATCGGATCGCCCCGCATGTCCGGCTCGACAAGAGCCGGCAGTGCGGGCCGCAGTCCCGGATCGAGTTCTACCGCGCGCTTACGGCCTCCGCCTACCCGGCGGACCCGCTCCAACGGAGCCACCCCGGACTCCAGTTCAGCCACCCCGCGGGACACAGTCCCCTCACGCACCCCCGCTGCGCGGGCCACCTTCCGGATCCCGCCGTGCCCCAGCGATCGAGCCTCCTCCCCCATGGCCAACCGGCGCTGCCGCTCATCCAAGTGCGGGAACAACGCCTGGAACTTCGCGGCCAGAGCCGCTTCAACCCCCTCCAACATCCCCATACCACAACAACGACGAGCAACCAGGGAAGCAACGACTTGTTTCTCCGCAGGCCCGTACGGGCCCGAGCTGCGACAACCCGCAGCTCGGGCCCCTCTCAGCTCGGAGACGGCACATTGTCCGAGGCGAGACGCGCCGTGCCGTGCCGCCAAGTCACCTCAACCCATGCAGAATTCCGGCCAGATTCTCCGGGGTCTATACGGAGAGAGGTCCGGACAGGCAGACTCGCCATGTAGACCCCGGAGAACCAGGTAAGAATCTGCTGGAAGGCCTCCAATGAAGATCACAATTGAGGGCGCGAGCGAGATGTTCGCCGAGAAGGTGCTCGCCCTCGCGGCACAGCAGGGCGCGGAACTGACCGTCGCCACCGTCGATACCGGCTGGACCGTCGACCGCGCCGAACGCTACCTCCGCTCCCTCCCCGCCGGCGCCCGCCGGTTCGCCGAGATGGTCGTGGTCGACGGCGGCGGCTACATCGACGCCAGCCAGCTGCGCCAGGTGCTGGGCAAGCTCAACGGGCCGACCGTCGCACTGTCCCGCGCCATCCCGCGCGGCGTGCGCGAGGGCTGGTGGCCGGAGGGGACCAGCGCGCCCATCAGCCCGGTGTGGGACCCGGACAACCCCAGCTGGCACAAGAACATCGCCTACCAGATGGCCAAGGAGAACGTGCCCGTCTTCCGGGCCGCCATCGCCCAACTCGCCCTCGCCAAGGGCGCCGCCGGATCCCTGGGCCTGAACCCCGGCGGCCCGGGCAAGACCATCGACACTGGGACCGTCATCGCCCCGGGCGCCGACGATGGCATGAACCAGTCTCGCCCCTCGCACCGTCTACCACGATGATCATCACGCTGGGGGAGAAGATCGTGCGTATCACCGTCCAGCTGTAACCAGGCTTGACGCAGACGACCGACACGTGCATGAAAGAGGCGCATTGACCAGCGAAGAACAGGTGGAGGTTCTACCCTTCGCCCGGCCGGGCCGGTTCTGGCGGGGCAACCTGCACACGCATTCCACCCAGTCCGACGGCGCACTGTCCCCCGAGGAGACCGCGCGTCATTACCGGGACGCCGGATATCACTTCCTGGCGATCACCGACCACTTCCGTGCCGAGTACGGCTACCCCGTGACGGACACCCGGTCGCTGCGCTCGCCGGGCTTCACGACGCTGACGGGTGCTGAACTGCACGCTCCGCGCACGGAGGCCGGACCGTCCTGGCACATCGTCGCGGTGGGCCTGCCGCTTGGCTTCGCACCGCCCGAACCTGGCGAGAGCGGGCCCGACCTAGCCCAACGAGCCCGGGATGCAGGCGCGTTCATCGGCATGGCGCATCCCGCGGCCTCGTTGCTCACGGCAGCCGATGCCGAGAGCCTGCAGGCGGCTCACGCGATCGAGGTCTACAACGCGCTGGCGGACCGCGAACATCGGGGCGACAGCTGGCACCTGACCGACATCCTGCTCAACCGTGGTCACCGGCTGCACGCGTATGCCGCCGACGACGCCCACCTGCAACCGCACGACCCTCCCCCCTGCGCCGCCTGGGTGCAGGTAAGGGCTGAATCTCTCGCCCCTGCAAACCTGCTGGCGGCACTCAAGGCCGGGCACTACTACTCCAGCACGGGCCCCGAGCTACACGACGTCCGCCTCGACGGTGGCCAGATCACGGTGCGCTGCTCACCCGCCAGGAAAGTGCTGCTCACCGGAGGAGCACCGGGAGCCCAGGTGAGAGAGGGCGAGTCACTGACCGAGTGCTCCCTGCCGGTAGCGATGTTCCACGACGCCGGGTACTGCCGGGTCACCGTCGAAGACGCCGCCGGCGGACGCGCCTGGACCAACCCGATCCGTCTGGCCCCGCCCGGTGCCGACTCCAAGTCCTGACTGTCCTCCATCCGGCACGCCGCCGAAGAAAGGATCTCCCCATCATGCTCTGGCCCGCGCTGCGCGCGCTCTCGCACGGCGAGCTGTCCTCCGACCAAATCCAGTGGCTCATCGACACCTTCGGCGTCGACGAGGCGCCCCGTACCGAGGGGCCGGGAGCCGCGCAGAGTATCGCGCACCGCTCGCTCACCGACAACGTCGGCGCCCGCCTCGTCCTGGACCTGGCCCGTACCGGCGAGAGCGGCTGGGTGTTCACCCTGTTCCACCAGGGACAGCAGCCCTCCCCCGGTACCGTGGAAGCCCACCGCTCGCTGTTCCGTGAGGCCATCGGCCGACTCGGTCTCACCCTGGTCGAGATCAGCCCGGCCGCCACCGCCGACGAGGTCCTGGTGGCGTCTGTCGAGGGCCCCGAGCAGGAGTCAGCCCTCGGCGCCCACTGGGCCCTGCCCGAGGAGCTGAACCAGGTGTGGTCGCACGTCGGCCTGCGTAAGGAGGCTCCCCGCGAGGTGAAGGAGGTCAAGCTCCGCGAGCTGATGAGCACCCCAGCCTGGACCACGGCTCCCGCGAGCCTGCGTGAGCAGGCCGAGGCGTTCTTGGGCAACGTCTGACATACCCGACGGGCCTGCCGCACCGAATTGCAACGAACAGTGACGACAACAGGGGGAAAGCTTTGAGTGAGGGGCGGATCACCGAGGCGAGCGGGACGAACAGACTCCCGCTGCCGCCAGTGGGCTCACCGCAGCGACTGGATCAGCAGGCCCTCGCCGAAGCTCTGCTGACCGACGACGGCCGTATCACCGACACGCCTGAGGCCAAGACTGTCGCCATCGAGGCCCTCGCCCAGCGGATGCGTTCCTCCACGCCCGCGCTCGTCCTTGCCTCGATGGGCCTTGTGGTCGGCAATAACATGGCATCTCACCTGGGCAACGGCCGCTACGTTTTGGTCCCATACAACGACCGGTATCCCTCCATGGGCGCCGACGTCCTCCACGTCGACGAACTCGACCTCTCAGATCCCCGTCACGCGGCGGAGAGGGTCCTAGCCATGGACTCCCCGCAGGCCGACACCTTGGTCCGCATGATCTCGGTCAGTGAGCTGATGGGGTCCTGGGCGTACGGATCCAACAACAACGTGCGGGTACTGGCACTCCAGCAGGCCGCCCAGGAGGAGTTTGGGCTCACCGGGGTGCTGGAGTGGCACATGAATGTAAAGACCCGCTTCGCCGTGAGCCTAGAACTGGACTACAACCGCGAGACACTGCGGGACTTTCTACGCACGCAGTACAAGATGACTCAAGAGGTCCTGACCGCCCGTGGCATCACCGAGGTGCTGTCCTACCGTGCCCTCAGCTGGCCGGAGGGTGCCCAGCGGCCAGACTGGGCGGTCGAACAGAACGTCGGCCAGGTCGTGGAAGCCCGTCAGCGGCCGCTGGCCAGTTGGTCAGCCGACCGCCAGGTCGTCACCGATTGGCTTGAGGAACGCCGCGGCAGCGGCGTGGTCCTGGCCGCCCGCATGCCCGCCCGGGACATCTTGTCCCTCCCCACGACCGGCATGGGCTACCTCGGGCAGAAAGAATGGGTGGCTCTGCCGGGCGACCACCAGGCCGTCCTGGACAGCATCGTCTCCCCCACCGCCCCGGCCGCCGCCACCGAACAGAGCGCGGCCGCCGCTGTCTCACTGGGCGCGCCCGCTCTGGCCGCCGCCGCGCGCAACCAGACGGCCGCGTCGATACCGGCACCGGACGCTGTCCCGCGATGGCGTCCACTGCCCATCACCCAGCAGCTCAACCCAGCCGACCCTCTCGACAACCGGATCACGCGGATCCTCGACGGCGCAGAACCAATCCCGAGCTGGTGGCCACAGGACGACTCCGGCTACACCATCGCCCGGCGCGACCTCGACTTCCTCGGGATCAGCCCGATCCAGATCAGGTGGCTGCTCACGGGTGAGGCACCCATGGGCATGACGCCGGAGCTTTACCAGCAGTTCTGCTCCGAGATGCTGGCGGCATTGGAACGTGACGGCATCGCCCCGTCACACGTCGACATCCGTCTGAAGGGCACCGGCGCCGGGTTCTTCTCCGGTATCCACAAAACGCTGCCGCGCGAGGCCGACCTTGCCGACAACTCGCTGGCTCTGCAGCGACTCAGGCAGTGGTTCGGCAACGACCCGAACCGTCCTCTACGACGTCCGTACGATGCGATGTGGTGCCTCGGCCTCGAGCCAGAGCCAAGCGACTTCGACCTCGACATCAACAGCACCGCCATCATCCGAGCCTCCCGCGAATACTGGCGTACCCACCAATCCGACAGGTACCCGGGCGACTTCATGGGCGGACACGGTTACCTCGACAAGCAGACCGTGACCGGGACCCTGCCGAACCTCGCCAAGTGGGCGAGGACATGGCAGAAAAGACTGGAACGACCCCTGTCGCTGGGCGTGTTCGAGTCCACGGGCCCCTTCGATGCCACCGTCCTCGGGCGGGCGCTCTCCTCCCACTTCAAGGACACCGACTGGATCATCCACCGGCCCGACACACCCATGGCGTGGCAAACCCCCAGATCCAGAATCAGCTCCGACGCCGCGGGACGAACAGGCATGCCTCGACCGTCCGCTGCTGCTGCCCGCTCCCGCAGCACAACCCGCCCGAGGCCCTCTCCCGGAACGGCAACGCCCAGCACGAGACCGGAGCGCTCAGCACCACGACACGGACCCGACGGTCCCGCACCCCACGGAGGACGAAGCAAGTAGCCCCTCGCCGGTCGGCCACATCGCCCGCGGCCCGAAATCCTCCGCGCCCGACGCGGGCCGAACCGCTCCGCAGCACGGCCTCGAAGGGCCGGAGCAGCGACGCGGGCGCAGCAGGTAGTCCGTCCAGCGCCGCTGTCTTCGACTGGGACTCGGCCACCGGGGTCCGGACCGCACGCGCCCGCCGGGGCGAGGACGCCGGTATGGGGCCGCGTAACACAGGCCCCTGACCCGGCCGCCGCGGTGTCCGACGTCTGGGGCGGCGTACCGCGCCGCAACACCCGCGTCACCGGCCGCGAGTCGCTTCTGAACAATGCACCGGCGAATTGCCTTCAGCGCCTCGGTCGCCCTCCTCGACTTCGATTAACCGATCTGTCGGCTGTTCGCCTACGGAGTGTCCGCCCGTGACGCCTAAACGCTGACACTCTCCTAGTGACTTCTGATACGGCCGTGCGCGGCTAGACGCTGTTCAGCGGGTTCTGATCAGACCGTGTGCGGTGAGTTGTTGCTGGTGGCGGCCGTCCCCAACCGGCCGACGAGCGCCCGTCGTTCCCCTCGAATGGGGCGGGCGGGGTTTCAGCTGCGGCGCCGATCTGTGCACTGGCATGCGCGCACCTTCACGCAAAGAGAGCCATCCGCTGCGCCTAGGAAACGATGCGGATGGCTCTCTGAGCCCACCGACCATCAGTACAGGACGGGAGCCAGATCACCATATGACCAGGAACCCTCAACCCAAACGACTCAGTCCTGCCGCTGGCGCGCTCGTGTACTGCGCCGCGCTCTTCGCTGGCGTCGTCATCGTGGTCTTCGGGCACCGCACGCCAGTCGAGGCCTCGGGCTTCGTCTCGCCGTTCGTCGTCGTACTCCAGGAGGCGAAGTCCCGCATCCCGGGAGGCGATGGCCCCGAAGAACGCGGTCAGTAAACGCACGCGGCCCACGTAAGAGCGTGATCTGTCCCGCTCGTCAGGCGTCGTTCTGGCGCCAGGCGCTGGGCACCAGGCCGGGTATGCGGTGGTCGATCTGGTGCTCTCCCTTGGTGCAGCCCGCGAACGGGCCGGAGGAGCCGCGCAGTTCGCGCATGGAGGGGTCCAGGTGGTCGCGGTGCCACACGCTGGGCCCGGTGTAGCCGCAGCTGGCCGGGTCGGTCAGCTCCTGCCAGGCCAGCCACAGGGCGTGCAGCCGGGCGACGGCGACCGGGTGCTCGAACCACAGGTGGCACCAGCGGGCATCACTGCTGGGCTCGGCCAGGTACCCGGGGACGAGGACGCCTTCGACCCATTCGGTCAGGGCCCGCAGTTCGTCGTCGTACTGGGGCGGGTCGAGCAGCAGGATGAACGGCGGGTACTGCCACTCGTCCTCGGGGGCGTCCCCCCTGTCGGCTTCTTCGGCGCCGGCCGTCACATCGTCGGCGGAGGCCTCGTCCGCCTCCTCGCCCGCGCCCTCGGTGAGCGTCTGGAGCTGCGCGGTGAGCCGGGCGACCTGGGCCTTGAGGTCCTCGAAGTCCTCGAACAGGCCCACGGGGACCTCGAAGTCGGGTTTCTCGTCAGCCACGGCGGCCTGCCTTCCTCTCCTCGTGCGCCGCGACGGCCCGCTTGGTGATGGCGGACTCCTCGGCCTTCATCTGGGGGCCGATGTGGGCCATGGCCTTCTCCTCGTACCAGGGGCGCAGGGCGATCTGGGCGACGGGCATGCCGGTGGCCATGAGCAGGGCGGTGCCCTTGCGCATGGAGCGGATGTCGGCGGGGTCCATGACCTGCTCGCGCTGCTCGCTGACGGAGTAGGAGGAGCCTTCCTTGCTCTTGGAATACGAGCCGCGGTCGACGTAGTGGGCGCCGACCAGGCTGGAGACGTCGCCGGCGAACCGGGCGTCGTCGATGCCCACGCCGATCAGCTTGCGGGTGGCGGCGGACCACATGGCGTCCATGCCGACCTCGCCCCACGCTTTCACGCCCTGCCGGTAGGACTGCAGGATGACGAACGGGGTGATGCCCCGGGATCCGAGGTGGGAGTAGAGGTCGGGCAGGTCGGCGATACGGCAGATGTTGGCGGCCTCGTCCAGGACCGCGCGCATCGGCTCGGGCAGGCGCCCGCCGTTGCGCTCGCCCGCCTCGGCGGCGGCCGTGAACACGGCGTCCGCGAGTGCAGCGATCACCGCGCTCGCCGGACCGCCCTTCTTGGACAGCAGGTACAGGGTGTCCTTGCTGATGGCGAACGCCTCGGGGTCGAACCGGGGGTGACGCTCGTCCGGCGTGACCCACGCCAGCACCTTCTCGTCACGCAGCGCGGACACGGCGGTCCGGGCGTTCTGGTAGATCCCGGACTGTGTCTCCTCGGCGATGTTGATGGACGAGTCGACCTGCTCGGCGAGCACGGGTTCGTGCTGGTAGAGCACCCGCAGCGGGGCCTTCTCCTTCGGGTCGCTCAACCACTTCATGACGTCGCGGACCGTGCCGCCCTCCCACCAGGCGGCCCGGAACAGGCCGACCAGGAGGTCGCCCGCGGCCTGGGACCAGAACGGGTCGGCCTGTTCGGAGGTGATCTGGGTGACGAAGTGCGAGGCGAGGCGTTCGGCGCCCTCCAGTGTCTCCGCCTGGGCGATCATGTCCCACCACATCTGCCGCTCGACCTGGGCCACGCCCTGGGTGTCGAGGACCCAGGTCTGCCCGACGCGTGCGCGGGAGGCGAGGGTGGCCGCGTACACGTCGGCCTTGTTGGACGTCATCAGCAGGGCGCCGGGGGCCTCTTCGGCGACCGGGATCGCCAGGCTGGTGGACTTGCCGGCGCGGGGCGCCATGATGGCGACGTAGGTGTCCTCGTCGCTGCCGCGCAGCTCGACCCCGGAGGGCAGGTGGTCGCCGAGGAGCACGCCCCGGTCCCGCGCCGGGATCTCCTTGGGGTTGGTGTCCTTGAGGGAGGCGCGCAGCCGGGTCGCGGTGCGGGCCGCCAGCTTGGGGGTCAGCTCCCGCACCTGGTGCAGGGTGGCCAGGCTGGACGGGTTGCGGAACCAGCGGAACGCCCAGCGCAGGCCCCACACGACGAACACGATGACCGCCAGGTCCGCCACCGTGGCCCCGATCGCGGAAGCGGTCTGCGAGTGGGGCCATACGGCGGCCCAGTCGCCGGCCATGCGGTAGAGGGTGACCGGGGATGCGGGGGCCGCGTCCTCGCCCGTGAGGACGGCGCCGGCGGCGGCCCCGGCCCAGGTGGAGGCGGCCAGGGTGACCGCGCTGCCGGACGCGACGCCTGCCGCGGCCCACATCCGGTCGTTCTCGGTCATCATCGGCTGCCCACCCCCGTGGTCCTGCGTCGGTTGTTGTCCGTGCGGTACAGCCGCTGCTCTGTGGCGGTGAGTTCGAGCGCGGCCGCGATGCCCGGCCTCGTGCCCAGCTTGATCAGGTACTTGCCCCGGCCCGGGTGGCGGACGGCGTCCTCGTCCTGGGGGCGGCCCTCGTCGCCATGGGTGGGGTCGATGTCCAGGCCGGTGCTCGTCGCCGACGACCACGAGCCGATCATCAGGATCTCCTGCTCCGTCAGGGAGCGCTTGCCGGTGACCCGCTGCAGTTCCTCGGTGGTGCTCGCGCCGATCACCCACGTGTCGCACCGGTCCATCAGGCCGCGGGCCTTGGCCCGGTCCATCTCGGTGGGCAGCGCCTCGACGTCGAGCAGGGAGTGCGTGACGTAGATCGTGACGTCGTCGGTGGTGCGGTTCAGGCGGGAGATGGCGTCCATCGCGTCGACCAGGCCGGGGCCGCTGCGCAGGGCCCTCCACATCTCGTCCATGGGCAGCACGAGCTTGCGGTCCATCAGCCCGATGCTGCGGGCGGAGTCGATAGCGCTGTAGGTGTACGCCCAGGTCGCGATCATGCCCGCGCTCACGACATCGTTGCCGCGGGCCCGCAGCGCGGAGATGTCCACGGAGACGGCGGGCGCGTTGATGTCCAGCGGCACCGTGGTCGGCCCGTCGAACAGGCCCCTGAGGGGACCGCCGACCAGGTTGTCGAGCCCGGCGATCACCGAGCGGGTGAGGTCCTGGTAGCGGTCGCCTTCGGCGGACAGCTTGACCCGCAGCTCCTCCGGCGCCGCCCTCAGCACATGGGTCACGTCCGCGACGACCGGGTCACTGCCCGACTCCTGTGCGGCCGAAGCCAGTTGGACGGCCGTGTCGAGCGCGGAACGCTCGATCTCGTCCGGGGCCCTGCCCAGGCCGTGCTTGGTGGACAGCAGGGCGACCAGCGTCTCCAGGCGGCGCCCGTTGAGGACATCGAGCAGGGCCTGCCGGCGCTCGGCGGTCAGGGAGTGGGCGCGGCCCTTGAGCGGGCCGGAGTCCAGCGGGTTGATCCGGCCGATGCCGTCGCCGATCCGCACCACCGACCCGCCGAGTTCGCCGATCAGCTGGCTGTACTCGCCCTTGACGTCGCCGGGCACGCACACCATGTGCCCATACGCGGAGTACACGAGACAGATCCGCTTGACCAGCGCGGACTTGCCCGCGCCGGGCTGGGACATCACCCACACACCGGGGTTGGTGGTCAGGCGGCCGGTCCAGCCGGACGGGTCGACACACACGAGTTCGCCGGTCAGCACGTCCCGGCCGACCGGGACGCCGCGCGGGGGCAGTCCGCTGCCGAGGAGGAACGGGTAGATGCCGCCCGCCTGGGTGGTGGGACCGGTGTAGACGGTGCCGGAGTCCTCGACCGGGACCCGGCCGCCGAACCGGCCGCCCCACCCCAGCCGCGGCGCGAACCGCTGCTTCAGCTGCTTGGCCGTCTTGCGTTCCTCACGGCTCGGCGGCTGTTCGGCCACACGGGTCACCCGCTTGGGCGTGGTGACGACCGGCGGCCGGCTCTTGCGTGCCATCGGGGCCCTTCTCCTCGTCCCTCGTCAGTCCTTGACCAGCGGGTTGTAGCCCAGCGGCAGGCCTGCGGCGAACACCGCGGCCTGGGCGCCGAACGCGGGCCGCATCCGGATACCGCGGGTGGCCTTGACCGCCCGCTCGATCTCCTGGCGGGCAGCGGGCAGTTCGGCCGCGCTGCGGGCGGTGACGGTCACCATCAGCGTCCACTCCACGACCTGCGAGCCGCCGGCCACCTGGGCGGCCGCCGCCTCCGCCCGCGCCGCGTCCGCCTTCTGCGACCATTTCGCGCGGCCCTTGACCTCGGCCGTGGCCTGCGCCCGCTGGTGGGCGTGGCTGATCTCCCGCTCCAGCACCCGCTCACCCTCGTGCGGGTCCAGCACCCGGTAGGCAAGGGTGATGCGCCGCTGGTAGCGGCCCGGGGCCAGCAGTGGCAGCAGCACGCTGTAGGCGATCGGGCGGCGCGGCATCTCCCGCAGCACCCAGGACACGGACACCCCGCCGTCGTGGGCGTACTCCTCCAGGTAGTCATCGGCCGCCTGCGGCCCGCACTCCCCCCACTCCAGCTCCGCGAAATCCGCGTCACGGGCGTTGAACACGGCCGGGTCGTAGGCGCTTCTGACGATGCGCCGCAGGTCGACGTCGGTCGCGCGGCGCTCCACGTCCGTGCCCGTGCCGCTCAGGTCGATCGAGTCGACCACCCGCAGCACCTCGGCCACCTGCTCGGCCAGCTCCTGCGGCGGGTTGGCGGACGCCGCCGGGTCGACGGTGATCGTCATCCACGGGGCCACGCTCGCGGTGGCGTGCGGCGTCGTGCGCACCAGCTCGTCGATGACCTGGGAGGCCAGCTGCGGGGCACGCGGGTCCTTGCGGACCCGGACATCGTCACCGAGGGCCTCGCCGGCGCCCGGCGTGATCTGGATGGTGACCGTGGCACCCTTGATCTGCTCGTCCGTGCTCATCGCGTCCAGCACACTCGACCAGGTACGCAGGCTGCTCTGCACCGTGCCGGTCGGCGCCATCAGGCTGCCGCCCGGCGCCAGCAGCGTGGTGCCCGTCATGTAGCCGGTCGCCCGGTCGTGCACCACTCCCACGTTCCGGCCCGTCGTCGGGTCGTACGCCCGGATCAGCGTGGAGGAGGCGCCCACCCCGGGCAGGTCCAGCGCATACGGCAGCGGCAGCAGCACCCGCCGGTAGGAGGTGGCCTCGACCCGCGCCGTGCGCTTCCACGAAGCCTTCGCCCAGTAGTAGGCCAGCGCGGACATCCCGTGGCGGCGGGCCGCGGCCAGCCCGAACACCGCGAATGTCACCGGCAGGGTGACGACCAGGGAGGCGGGCGCCTGCGTCGCGATGACACCCACCGCGACCAGGACCACGGCCGCCACCATGGTCGCCGTCTTGGACAGGCCACCGAACCCGAAGGACTGCCGGGCCCGGAACCCCTCGACCATCAGCGGCCTCGGCACCTCGTGCCCGCTCACGTGTTGCTCCCGTTCTGCCCGCCGTTGTGGGCGGTGTTGTTGACGCCGTCCAGGACCTGGATGGCGACAGTGGCGCCACCCGTGGCGGCCGCGGCCGCCCCCTGCCCGGCACTGGCCCCCGTACTCGCGGCCGCGTCCTGCCCGGCCGACTGGGAGGGCACGCTCGGGGCCGCCTGGGCGTCACCGCCCTTCCCGCCCTCTCCGCCCGGCTCGGACGGGTTCTGGCTGCCCATGCTCTGCTGCACGCGCTGGGCGTGCGAGACCGGGTCGGCGGGAGCGCCGTCACCGCCGTCACCGCCGTGACCACCCTTGCCGTCACCGCTACCGCCGCCACCGCCGCTGCCCGCGCTCGCGCCGGCGCCGCCGCTGATGCTGTTGCCGAGGTAGTTGCCCGCCATGCCCAGGGCACCCCCGACACCACCGGCTGCCAGACCCGCACCGACGGCCTCGCCGAACGGCGCGAACAAGCGGGTGAGCGGCCCCGGGGCAATGACCGCGAGGATCAGGGTGGCGCAGCCGCGCAGCCACTCCGCGAGGGTCTGGCTCTCGCCGAACTCCGCGAACCCCGTGCAGATGATCACGGCGAGGATCGGCTTGTAGGCGATCACCACGCAGATCGACGTGATCAGTTTCGGCGCCCACTGGCGGGTGGTCTCACCACCGGCGCGGCCGCCGCCGGCCACCGGCAGCAGCAGGCACTGGATCGGGATGGCGGACTGCCGCAGGAAGACCAGGATCAGCTGGATGATGCCGACCAGCAGCAGAATCGCCACGATGCACAGCATCGTGATCGGGTTGGACACGCCCTCGGGCACCATGACCGTGACGATCCGGTCGTAGGCCTTACCGTCGAAGGTGGCGTTGACCAGGCTGCTGGTCAGCGCGTCCCCGGCCGACAACATCACCGCGACCAGGCCCACACCGACAGCGGACATGAAGGTGGACTCGACCCAGCCGAGCATGGCCCGCCCAACGTGCCTGCTCTGGCCGGTGATCGCCATCTTCCCGATCTGCCACATCGCCCCGAAGCTCGCGATGACCAGACCCAACCAGGTCAGCATGCCCGCCAAGGTGGCGTCCCGGCCGAACAAGCCGGTCTTCCGCAAGTCGAGCGATGGCCCCAGCAAGGAGAGGGTCAACACCTTCTTGATGACCCACTTCTCGGAGTCGGTGGCGGAGAGGATGACATCCCCCAGGAGCGACTCCTGCACGTCCTTCCAGGCCTTGTGGACCTTCTCCGAGACCTCTTTGCCGACCTTCTTGCAGATCCCGGCGTCCGTCTTCCCCTGGACGGCCCCGGCGATGGTGTCGAACAGACCCACGCCGGACGCCGTGCACGCGATGCGGACGCCTCCGCCGATCCACCCGTCACCGTCGTCGGCGGCCGCGGGCTGCGGAGCAGAGACCGAAACGCTCAGGGCCGCCACCAGGGCAAGCAGGAGCGCCGCCAGCCGCTTCATGACGCCGCCCGGATCGCTGTCCATCCTGCAGAGTTGAACTTCGCGTCACCGGGAGCTGCGCCAGCCGGTTCGGGTTGCCCGTCCGTCTGCTGTTTGGCGGCCACAATCGCCTCGCCCGACACCTTCCAGTCGCCGTGCTCCCAGCGTCCGGCGGCCAGACTGCGCGTGAGGGAGACGTCCTCCTTCTTCGTCTCGCCGTTCTTCTGAGCCACCCGACTCAGAAGCCAGACGCTGACCTCGCCAGAGGACTGCTTGACGACCTTGTAGCCGACCACCGTGGTACGCACATAGGCGCCGGACGGCAGCGCCGCCCCAGGGGCCACACCCATCTGGTTACGCAGTTCTTCGTCCGTCTGGGAAGCGTTCCGCTGCACCGCCTTGAGCGACGTGTCGTTGGTGTCCTGCGCGGAGACGTAGGAGTGATAGACCCTCAGCTGCTCAGTGAGCGTGGTCTTGTTGCCTTCGATGTCAGTGGATGCCGCAGCCGCCAACATGGCCACGGCGCCCTCGGCGGTGTGCGGAAAGCCGACCTGACTGCCGTGCTGGTCCGTCCGATCCCCCCGAGGCAACGCTGCCCAGTGATCCGGCTCGGTCCAGTCGCTGGGCACCGTGTAGGTCGGCTCGGGCCCGGAAGGTGCCGTGGCACTGGCGCTGGCACTGGGCTTCGTACCCGTGCCCTGATCGGAGCCGCCGTCGTCCCCGCTGAAGACCGCGTAGCCGGTCAGGCCGATCACACCGGCGAGGACCACGCCCGCGGCCCACATGCCCTTGCTGTTCCACGTCCCACGAGTTCGCGACACGTCAACCGCCCCTAGCCCGCGATGCCGTTGAGGATGGTGATCAGCGACCCGGCAAGCAGGATCGCCGCCACGCCGGCGCCCATCCACTTGAACGGCTCACTACCGCCGCCGTGCCTCGACTTGTCCGAGATCGCCAGCTTGAACACACCGAACCCGACGCCCCCCGCGCCCGCCAGGATCAGCAGCCACAGCCCGTACCCGAACAGCGTCGAGACCGGGCCGGACAGCCCGTCGATCTGCGTGGGCTTCGCCCCGGGGATCAGGCCCGCCAGCGTGACCATCTCCGTGGCCATCTGCATGCTCGTTACTTCCCTTCCATCTCGCGCCGCAGCCGGTGGGCGGCGGCCACAACGTCCTTGTCTTCAAGGGCTTGTTCGGCGCCCTCGACCGCGCGCAGCACCGCCAAGTACGGCACCGTCGACACCCCGGCCAGCCGCGACTGCAAGGCACGCACGCGGTAGCGGGCCGCCTGCACCGGACGCACGGGCGCATCGGAGATCAGCACCAGCCACGGGCGGGGCAGCCCGGCCGCCCAGCTGCGCAGCATGTGCTCCACGCACACCGCGCCGTACACCGTGGTGGCGGCCAGCAGCACCGGCTTCACCCCGTACGGCAGGGCCTCGCCCGGCTGCAGCATCCGGGCCGCGCCCACCTGCTGCGGGTCGAGCATCCGGGCAACCGTCGCCTCTGCAATTCCGTACCCATGCATCGGAATCAGCGCGTACTGGAGAACACCTGCGGGCCTCCCGTGCGGAATTGGTGTCTCCGAATGGGTAATCATGCCGCAACTCCCCCCTATCTGCGCTTATTTGTCCGTCTGCGATCTTGGGTCAGTGGGACTACAGAGGCTAGCGTGCATCACTGGCATATCTGAGTTGCAATTTCTACGCTCACCGGAGGTCAGGGAACAGGTGACGGTGTACGACGGCGCACGAGCACGCGCCCTGCGCCTCAGAGCAGGGATCAAAGTCGATGACCTCGCCATCGCCGCAGGGGTCAGCCCCAACACCATTCGCAGTTCCGAATCCGGCCATCACCAGCCACACCCCCGGGTCGCCCACGCTGTCGCGAAGGCCCTGGGCGTCACACTGGACGAACTCACCCCACTGGAACCACCACTGACTCTACGTGACATCCGTGGCAGGATCGGGCTCACCCAGACCGAAATGGCCATCCGGCTCGGCGTCGTCCGGCAGATGGTCTCCCAGGTCGAACGCGGAGTGACCGGCGTGCGCTCACCCGCGGCATGGGCCGACGCCTACGGCCTGACGCCCACTCAATGGGAGAGCGCCCGGCAGGCAGCGCGTGATCTAGTACGCCGGAAAGTCGCACACCAGGCACAACGCAACCGAAACGCGGCACGGGGGAACAACGCGTGGCAGTGATCATCAAGGTCGTCGGCGGCGTCGTCGCCTTACTCATGGTGGCCGTCATCGGCGTGGTGGCGCTGGTCCTCGTGGACGACGCCCAGGCCGACGAGATGTCCGACGGCGGGGGCGGCCTGCGAGGAGTCCCCGCCGAATTCCGGCCCTGGATCCTCCAGGCATCCAAGGACTGCAAGGAGCCCGGACTCACCCCGTCGCTGCTGGCCGCCCAGCTCTACCAGGAATCGAAGTTCAAGACCTCGGTACGGGAGGCGACCTCCCGCACCGGAGCGCAGGGACCGGCCCAGTTCATGCCCGGCACCTGGGCCACCTGGGGACGCGACGCCGACGGCAACGGCGCGGCCTCCCCCTGGGACATAGGCGACGCCGTCATGGCCCAGGGACGCATGATGTGCTCCCTGCTCGGACAGGCCAAACACAGCGGCTACAGCGGCGACGTCCGCGCCCTCGCCCTCGCCGGATACAACGCCGGCTGGCAGCGGGTCGAGCAGTTCCACGGCGTACCGCCGAAATCGTTCGCCAACGGCGAGACCTACAACTACGTGCAGATCATCCTGTCCACCATGCCGCGCTTCGAGGGACCCGGTCTCGTGGAGATCACCGGCTCCGGCGACGGCCCCGACGCCGTACGCAAGGCCGCCACCCGCATCGGCACCCCCTACGCCTGGGGCGGCGGCGGACCCGCCGGCCCGAGCACCGGGTTCTGCGACGGCACCAGCGGCTACCTCAACGGAAAATGCTCCGCCAGCACCACCACCGGCTTCGACTGCAGCAGCCTGGTGCAGTACTCCTACTGGCCCGACCTCAAGCTCCCGCGCACCGCGGCCGCGCAGTACGGCGCCACCTCCGACCACGCGGTCTCCCGCCACGACCTGAAGGTGGGCGACCTGCTGTTCTGGAGCCACGGCAACTCCTCCGGGTCCATCTATCACGTCGCCCTGTACGCCGGTGACGGCAACGTCATCCAGGCACCACGCACCGGCCGCAACGTCGAACTCGCCCCCCTGACCTCCGCCATGCCGGAGAGCGACTACTACGGCGCCACCCGCCCCTAACCCCCGCCGAATTGGTCTCCTACTGGTCCTCCGCTTCCCAGAAGAATGTGTCTCCCGTCAGGCCGGCGGGCCAAGGTGTCTGGTGAGTACGGATTCTTTCAACTGGGACTGTGCGTGGGGGGATCGGTTCACCGCGGAGGTAGGCGCCCAGGCAGGCGGTGGCGTCGCGGCTGAGGTGGATCCTGTCGACCCGTCGTTGTTCCCAGGTTCTGGTGTCGTCGGGAAGGGAGAGGGGCATCAGCAGGCAGTTTTCCCTGACTCGGTCACGAAGGCTGGAATCGGGAACGCGTTGCATCAGGACTTGGATGGCCAAAATGCGCTCGTGGAGTAGGCGTTTGCGGGCTTCGTCGTTTGGGCCGGATCGGCGGGCGTCGCGTTCTATTTCGAGGAGCTCGGTAAGCGCCGCCTCGGTTGCCGTGGCCGCGCGTGTCTGGCGTTGCTCATTACACGCTTGAGCTGCTTGTTGGCGCTGAGCAATGACTGTGGACCAGATCGAAAGGCTTCCTCCGATCATGGTTCCTGCCAGGCCGAATGCCGCTCCCGCCCACACCGATGAGTCCATCCGAGCGTCCTTCCCGAACGGTGGCAGGCTGACTCCGGGTGGGGTTGGACCGTCCAAGGAAGTGGGGCGCTCCCTTGGACGACCGATCGCCTCCTGACGCCGAGGACGTGGACGTGGGGACCTGTGTGGTCGTTGGGGCTCATGCCTTCGCGTGTGTGCCGCAGCCCTGATCGGGGCTGCGGCACACACGCGTTCGGGGAGCGTCTACCGGGTCTTGCCAATCCTCCGGTCGCGCCCCTCCTGCCGGAGCGGGGCCGTCGCCGGACCGGCAGGAGGCGCACTCTTCGCCGCCCGCCCCTTAGCAGGGCCCGCGGTCGTCGACTGTGCCCTCGCCGCCCTGGTGTCGACCCGTACCGGCGCGGCCTCCACCACCTCGCCCAACGGCCGACGCAGCGCAGCATTGGTGGCCTGCACCAGCCGGGAACCGAGCTGCGGCCCCGGCCCCTTCTCCCACGAGAGTTCCTGCGTCAGCCGCGCGAGGTGCTCGCGCACCGGCTTGTCCTCGCTCTCCATCTGGGCCATCTGCGCGGCCAGTAGCGGCCACTGCCGGTGGTTCACCAGCACGGCGGCATCGCGCTCCCGCCTGGGCATCGCCTCGTGCACCCAGCCGACGTACCGCTCGTTGTCGCGCGTCTTGAGGGCCAACTGCCGAAATGCGCGCTCCCTGTTGGACAGATCGAGATCGGGCGGCAGACTCAGCCCGCTCGTCAGCGGCCCGTACGACAGCAGCGCGTCCCGGCTCGTCGCGGGCACCTGCGGCGCACCCAGCACCTTCGCCACCGCCTGGTCGACGCCCAGGCCCTCGTCGTGCGCGGACGCGAGCAGACCCCGCACGTCGACACCGCTCTTGTCCATCTCCGCCATCTGCGCAGCCATGTCCGGCCAGGCCGGAGAGGACAGGATCGCCTCACGCACCGGCCCCGCCGGCAGCGTCTCGCGCAGCATCCGCTCCCAGTCCCCGGTGCCCTCGCGGGCCACCCGCTCGGCGTTCGCCGCGACCTGGTCCCGCACGCTCACCGCGATCTCGCCGACCCGCGGCAGGAACTCCTCCAGGCTCACCCCGGCCTGCCGCAGCGCAAGCAGCTGCTGAGCCGTCTGCGCCCAGTCCTCCCCGGACATCAGGGCGTTGGAAATGTCCGACGGGAACAGCCTCTTCAGGTCCTCGGCCGTCTCGCTCATGGCCTGCTCGGCAGGGGGCAGTTCCTGCTCCGCTTCCTGCTCCCGCTGCCTCTGCCTCTGCCGTCGCACCGCATCGGCAATGGCCATCATCAACCGCACGGCCGTGACCGCGGTCTGCACCGCCTCACCGGCCGCCTCGGAGAACGGCTCCCCCGGCGCGGGTGTCCCCATCTGTCTTGTCCCCTCGTTAGCGAGTCCTGCGTGGACCCTTGGACTGTTCATCGCCGGGCGGCCGCCGCCTCAGTGCCGACGTGCCCGGTCCCTGGGCCAGACCCCGCTTCCCACCGCCCGCGTTCAGCGTCGATGGGCTCGCCGTGACGGTAGTGGTCGACGCCGAACGCCGCTGCCGCCACCATCCATCCGCCATGTCAGCACCTCGGCCATCAAGTCCGCAGTGCCCAATTCCCGCCGACCCGCTACCGCCGCCAGCACCTCCCCCGGGTCCTCGCCTCTCTGCTCGAAGTCCATCAGCCGCTCACGCAGCGCCGGCCATGCGGGATCCTCCAGGATCGTGCGCGCATGCTGCGGAAAGGCCCGCTGGACCACGCCGACCATCAGCCGCTGACCGGCCGCGCTCGCCGTCCGCTGACCGGCACGACCGCGGGCAGAAGCCGACTTGGAGCGCGGCCGGTACTCCCGCGCCGCACCCGCTCCGATGGTCACCTCGACCGCCTCGCGCAGCAGTCGACCAGCCCGCCCTGCAGCCCGCTCCTGGACCCGATGCTGCTGCGCCTCGTGCCAGCGGCGCGACGCCTCCACCGCCGTCACCAGAGCCAGCAAAAACCCCAGTGCCGCCGTCGTGTCGCTGCGTCCCACAGACGCCGACGCCTGCGCCAGCACCTGAGTCGACTCCCGGTACAGCTCACGCGCCTGACCCTCCAGATCACGGGCGGTCGGCGCACGCGAAGCGCGTTCGAACTCCGAAGCGGCCTGGCGCATCTGATCGCGCACCACGCGCTGAGAAATCACCGCCGCAACCACGATCAGATCTCCGAGAGCCGCCACGTCCCCGGCACCCTGGCTCAGTCCTCCCGCTCCCAACTGCGAGGCCGCAGCCCGCACCTTCTGCTCTGCCACCTGCCACACTCCCGTCGGCGCAGCCGCCGATCCCACGGCCTGTCGCTGCCACCGCTCGCGCATCCGTGGCAGCGACAGATCCGGCGCCAAGCGGGCGCCGGAGAACCACACTGGCGTCTGCGCCGCATTGCGGTCGCCCGGCAGGGCCACGGAGTAGCCGGTCACGTTCCCGTCCGGCGCGATCCGCTGCTGCACGCGCAGCCCAGCCGCGCTGAGCCGGGCGAAGAAGTCGCTGTCATTCGTGGCCGCTGCAGACGCCTCCCGCACCGCGCGCTGAAGCGTCACGCGCGGGGCCTCGATGAGACCGCGCCTCTGCGCCTTCTCCATCTCCCCCGCCTTACGTCACCGGCTCGCGGTCTTGTCTCCATGGGTCAGGCGGCGCAGCCCGAACTCAGCCTCGAACCCGCGCGCCGCCTGCTGCATCTTGATGATGTCCTGACGCAGATTGGGCTGCCGTCCGTCCTGGCGCGCCTTGGTCGCCACGATGTGGCTGTGGTCCTCGGCATGCCGGATCGCCACCCACCGGCAAGCCTGATCATCGCCATGCTCCGCGATACCGGAGGCGTGCATCATCTCGCACGCCACCCGGGCCCACTCCGCATCGGAAAGGA
The DNA here is from genome assembly GCF_043201585.1 of Streptomyces sp. NPDC048297. NCBI lineage: Bacteria > Bacillati > Actinomycetota > Actinomycetes > Kitasatosporales > Streptomycetaceae > Streptomyces > Streptomyces sp. NPDC048297. The sequence continues at coordinate 58,713 of NZ_JBICZA010000019.1, read as the reverse complement.
CCCGGTCCTCAGGCGCGTTGCGCACCGCCACGTGGTACACGTGCCGGGACGGCTTCTTACCCGGAAGAGCGTGCACTGGGGCATCGAGCAACAGGGCCAGATCGGCGATGGTCATGTCCGGCGAACGTGCCGGGTCTTCGACGTAGGGATCCCACGGAGCAACCATGTGGGCGTCAGTGTGCTCGTCACGCTTGCCCAGGCCGTAGAGGTGGAACAGCAATCCGTAGGTGTCGATTCCCCCCTCGCCTTCTTCGGCATCACGAGCGCGGACGCCTCTCTCGCATCACATGAAGAGTGGCCTCGTCGACTCGGCGGATCGCCTCCAGCAGCGCTTCAAAAAAGGCGCTCAGCTGCTCATCGGTCACGGTGCCGTCCGAGTTCAGTACGCGCGCGACCTGGTCCAGGTTGTTGCCTGCGCGACCCAGCCGGCCACGAGAGCGAAGGAGTTCCTGGAGCACGTCCTTGGCGTCGGCCGACACGGGCACGACCGTCTCCCTCGCCACGGCCAGCGCGGCGGCGCCGACCCAGACGCAACGGCGGCGCTGTCGCGGTCGGCTGCCGCGCGAACGAGCGTCAGCTCATCGTCGTCGTAGGAGACCTTGATACGGGTATCGCGCGGCCCTCCGGCCTCGCGTTCACGGCGGCGCGCCACCGGGCGCCGGCTGCTGTTCCCCGCCGTCAACTCCGTCACGGTGGCGTCCCCTCCCCCCCCACACCCCGGTCCGTGCCCGGACCAAGATCGACGGTTGCCAAACCCTAGTGCAGCCCCGTCACCGATCTCCGGTGACTGGGCCCAGTAACTACTACTAGACGCGGGCGACGGGCCCTGAGTCGGGGCCGGGGGCGTCAGGTTCCGGCGCTGCCGTACGGCCTGGTCAGGATTTCCAGGTTGTGGCCGTTCGGGTCGTTGAAGTAAGCCCCCCGACCGCCGTCGTTGTGGTTGATCTCGCCGCGGCGGTGGTGGTGCGGGTCCGCCCAGAAGGCCAGGCCCGCGTCGCGGATGCGGCGGAAGATCGTGTCGAAGTCGTCCTCGGAGACGAGGAACGCGTAGTGCTGGGGGTTGATCGAGTCAGCGGTTTCCATGTAGTCCAGCGTCACGCCGTTCGGTATCTGCACCGGGACGAACGGACCGAACTCCGGTGCCACCTCCAGACCCAGCAGATCCGCGAGGAACCGTGCGGACGCCTTCTTGTCGTGTGCGGCGACGATCGTGTGGTTGAGTTCGACTGCCATCGGTCGGCCTCCTTCCCCCTGGGGAGTCCTCTGGGCAGCGAGGACCCTCTTCCACGCTAGCAATCGCCCCGGAACGTGCCATCCGTCTGTGGTCCTATCCCCGCTCAACGCGGCAGTTCCACCGACCGTCCCGGGTCCAGCAAGGGCGCCCACAGGTCCCCGTACTCCCGCACCCGCGCGACCACGTCCTCGGGCAAGAACGCAAGCCCTCCTCCGGGCCTCTCTACAAGAGCCCCCGAGCCCGCGCACTCCCCCACCTCCTCCCACCCCACCGGCGCCGACACCCTCTCCGCCTCCCGCGCCCGCACGGTGTACACCGTGGCCGTCGTCTTCCGGGCCGCGTTCTGGCTCCAGTCCACGAACACCTTCCCCGCCCGCAGACTCCTCGTCATCCGGTGCACGACCAGCCCCGGCAGCGCCCGTTCCGCCTCCACCGCCACGCCCTTCGCGTACGCGCTCGCCTCCTCCGACGAGCATCCGCGCACCGCCGCCAGCAGGTGCAGCCCCTTCGAACCGGCGGTCTTCGCGTACGGCTCGATCCCGTCCGCCGCCAGCCGTTCGCGCAGCCACAGCGCGACCTCGCAGCACTCGGCGATCGTCGCGGGCTCCCCGGGGTCGAGATCGAAGACCAGCCGGTCGGCGACGTCCGGCGCCTGGACCACCCACTGATGGGTGTGGAACTCGGCGACGAGATTCGCCGCCCACACCAGACTCGCCAGATCCTGTACGACCACCATCCGCGCCGGGCCCTCCGACCGGGGCACCTCGGCGGTCCTGACCCACTCGGGCGTACCCGGCGGCACCTCCTTCGTGAAGAACACCTGACCTGGCGGCCCGTCCGGATAGCGCAGGAAGGACACCGCCCGATCGCGCAGATGCGGCAGCATCACGTCGGCGACCGTCGCGTAGTAGTGCAGCAGCTCCCCCTTGGTGAAGCCGGTCTCCGGATACAGCACCTTGTCCAGGTTACTGAGCGCGACCCGCCGCCCCTCCACCTCTGTGATTGGCGTCATACCATGACAATCCCAGACAAGAACCGGACAAGTGGGATCAATCACGGAAGGAAGGGTGCGGCACGTGCGATCCATATGGAACGGCGCCATCTCCTTCGGCCTCGTCAGCATCCCGATCAAGCTCGTGAACGCCACCGAGAGCCACGCGGTCTCCTTCCGTCAGATCCACACCGAGGACAACGGCCGCATCCGCTACCGCAAGGTGTGCGAGCTGGAGGACCGCGAGGTCGGCCAGTCGGAGATCGGCAAGGGGTACGAGGACGCGGACGGCACGATCATCCCGATCACCGACGACGACCTCGCCCACATCCCGATCCCGACCGCCCGCACGATCGAGATCGTCGCCTTCGTCCCGGCCGACCGGATCGACCCCCTCCAGATGGACGCGGCCTATTACCTGGCCGCCGGCGGAGCCCCCGCCGCCAAGCCGTACGTCCTGCTCCGCGAGGCCCTCAAGCGCAGCAACAAGGTCGCCGTCGCCAAATACGCCCTGCGCGGCCGGGAACGCCTCGGCATGCTCCGCGTGGTCGGTGACGCCATCGCCATGCACGGCCTGCTCTGGCCCGACGAGGTACGAGCCCCCGAAGGCGTCGCCCCCGACGCCGACGTCACCGTCCGCGACAAGGAACTCGACCTCGCCGACGCCCTGATGGACACCCTCGGCGAGGTGGACCTGGACGACCTCCACGACGAGTACCGCGAGGCCCTGGAGGAACTCATCGCCGCCAAGGCCGTCGGCGAGACCCCGCCCGAGGTCCCCGAGCCCGCTGCGGGCGGCAAGGTCCTCGACCTGATGGCGGCCCTGGAGAAGAGTGTCCGCGAGGCCCGCGAGTCCAGGGGCGCGGAGCCCGCCGAGCAGGCCGAGGTCCGCTCCCTCCCACACCGCCGAACGGCGACTCCCAAGGAGACGGGCGGCAAGAAGTCGACGTCCACCGCGAAGAAGACGACGCCCGCGCGCAAAGCGGCCTCCGCCTCCGCACGCAAGTCGACGTCCAAGTCCGCCGCCGAGACCCCCCGGAACGAGACCCCCAAGAAGACGGCAGCAGCGAAGACGGCGGCGAGGTCGACGGCGAAGTCCACGGCCAAGACGTCCAGCACAGCCGGCACAGCCAAGGCAGCCAAGACGGCCGAGAAGGCAGAGAAGGCCGCGCCGAAGAAGGCGAGCAGCCGGAAACGCACAGCCTGACCCGTCCCGCCTTCCGACGCGTCCGACGCGTCCGACGCGTCCGACGGGTCCGACGCGTCCGACGGGTCCGACGCGTCCGACGGGTCGGCTACACCCTCCCCCACGTGTTCCGGTCCCTCGCCATCGCGTGCAGGGCCTCCACGTCCCCCGGCTTCAGTATGCCGCCCAGCCGGGCCAGCTCCTCCAGGTCCGTGTCCTGCATGATCCGGACGGAGCGCGGGGCGGCGGTGACGCGGAGGTCGGCGGGGCCGGCCAGGGCCAGGACGGGGCGGACCTCGGCGGTGAGGGCGTAGGAGGCGCGGTCGGCGGTCGAGCGCAGGAGGCGGAGGAGGGGCTCGGGGGCGCGGCGGGCGACGGTGATCATGGGGTCGGCGACCAGGACGCGCTGCTTGTGGGCGTAGAGGGCGTGGACGACGAAGAGGCCGGCCGGGCCGATGAGCAGGTGGTGGATGCGGTCGCCGCCGGGGAGCGGGACGGAGTGCAGGGTGTGCCAGCCGGCGCCCTCCAGCCGGTCCAGGGCCTCGCCGATCGTCTGCTCGGCGGTCAGGGCGCGCCGGCGCGGGTCGGGGCGCAGGCGGGGAAGGTGGCGATGGGCGCGGGCCGGGTCGAGGGCGAGGGTGTGATCGAGGTCGCGGTCAAGGTCGCGGTCAAGAGCGACGAGCAGGGCCTCGCCAGGGCGGTTCGGGGCCAGGTCGTCGTCCGGGTGCAGGGTCAGCCGGGCCAGTTCCGCGGGTGTGGGCACCGGGGGCGGGCCCACGGTCACCGGGCCCGCCACGAAGGCTTTCAGGGCCTTGAGCACGTCCTCACGGTGCGCCTCGTCGATCAGGTTGACCCGGCCCGTGTCACGGTCGTACCAGGCGAGATTACGTCCGCCCAGGTCGCAGACGTACAGCCGTTCACGACCGTGCCGCCAGGTCGGCACCACGCGCAGTCCGCTCATGCGCCATCACCCCTCGACCATGGGAACAGGCGGGGTGCTGCTGGGGCAAGAACCCGGCTACTTTGGAGGTGACCCGGCGAGGGGAGTGGGGAGGCGCCGTTGCGGACGCGCGGAATGCAGCCCGACGTACCGGCTCCGGCCAGCCCGTGGAGCGAGATCGTGCCCGGCCTGTGGATGGGCGGACATGAGTTCCGGGGGCGTTCGGGGCGGCTGGAGACGGCGGTCGTGGGCGATGAGTTCGGTCTGGTGCAGACGCTGCTGCGGCTGCCGGGGTACGGGCCGCGGCCAGGGGTCGAACATCATGTGTGGCCGATTCCGGACGGCCCGCTGGACGGGACGGAGCTGGCGGGGGTGATCCGGCTGGCCGGTGCGGTGGACGAGGCGCTGGACGCCGGCCGCTCGATCCTGGTCCGCTGCTACCACGGTTACAACCGCTCGGGGCTGGTCGTCGCGCACGCCCTGGTCCGGCGGGGCAGCTCCACCGAGGAGGCGATCGAGCTGATACGCGCCCGTCGCTCGCCCTGGGCTCTGCACAACCGGCTGTTCGTGGAGTACCTGCGCGCCGGGCTGCCCACCGCCCGGCTGCTGGAGGAACTGGGGGAACCCGCCGAGTAGGCGAGGGCCAAGGGTCAAGGGCGGAGGGCCGAGGACCGAGGACCCAGCGCCGAGGACCGAGGGCGCCCGCGGGGACGGACCAGACGGACCAGAAGGACCTGGCGGAGCAAAACGGACTTGCCTACGAATATGGTGTACAGGGCAGCCATCACCCCCGAAACCCCAGGAGCACCGAGCACCGTGTCAGCCCGTCGCCTCGTGCACACCGCGCGTTTCATACGGCGCGTACGACCCGTGCACACCGCGCGTCTCATACGGCACGTACGACCCGTGCGCGCCGCTCTCGCCGCCGCCGTCGTCGCCCTGCTGTCGACGACGGTGGCCGGCTGTGGCGACTCGGGCGGGCTGGACGCGGCCGGGGCGACGCCGACGGCGACCAGTCCGGCGAAGCTGTGGCCAGACCTGCGGCCCGCGTCCAGCCCGGCCTTCCCCTACGACGTGGCGAACAGGGCGATCGTCAAAGGGATCCCGGTGCCCGGTGACGACATCCGGGCCGTCGATCCGGTGGACGTCGTGGAGGCGGAGATCGCCGCGCATCCCGACGACTACGGGTCGAAGGGGGCGTACCACGCGACGGTGGACCGTGTGAAGGAGTGCCGTCCGGGCGGGGACCGGGCGCGGTGCCCGCTGCTGAAGGCCTACTACCGTGACCTGACCGGGGACGGCCGGGACGACCTGACGCTCGGCTTCCGGCTCTTCCCGACGAACCAGACGGCGGTACGGGTGTACACGGTCGAGAACCACAGGCTGGTCCAGGTTCTGGCCGACAACGACGCGATCGTCGGGGTGGAGCTGGCCGGGAACACGGTGATCGAGCGCTCGCCCGCAGAGATCCCCGGGTACGAGTACCGGACGACCTGGACGTGGGACCCCGAGCAGCGGGCGATGGTGTTCTCCCGGGACGAGTTCCTGCGGACCGGCGGGGGGCGGCGCAGTCACACCCCGACGTCCTCCGCGTCCCCGTCCGCCTACCCGTCCGCCCTGATGACGGAGGGCACCCCCTCCGTCGCCCCGCCTCCGTCCACCTCGCCGTCCGCCTCGACGTCCCCGCCTCCGTCCGCCTCCCCCTCCGCGAGCGCGCGATGAGAGTCGCGTTGCCCCGGTGGGCCGGGACCCTCGCCGTGAAGGCGGCCGCGTTCGTCGCCGTGATGTGCTGCGCGCTGGCCGCGCTGCTCGGTGTCCTCGTGCATGTGTCGGTGACCGACCAGACCGTCGGCCAGGCCCGTGACCAGGCGCTGGCCCGGCTGGAGGACGCGACGCGGGCGTACGAGGCCGGGGACGCGCTGCTGCCCGGGGCGGCCCTGGATCCGGCGGGGCTGCCCGCCTCGCTCAGGGACCTCGCCCTGTCCGGGGAGCGCGGCACGATGGTCACCACGCGGCAGGGGCGGCCGACGATGTGGGCGGCGGGCCCGGCGGACGGGCACCGGGCGCTCGCGGTGGAGATCGACTACTCGCAGCAGGCCCGCACGATCGACGGGCTCGACCGTTCCATCCTGTGGTCGTCGGTGCTGGCCATCGGGGCGACGGCGCTCGTCGGCGCGTGCGCGGTGACCCGGGTGACCCGGCGGCTGCACGGCACCGCCCGGGTGGCGCGGCGGATCAGCGCGGGCGATCTGGACGCCCGCGTGAACGATCCCCGGACCATGGATCCGACCCGCCCCCAGGACGAGGTGGCGGTGGTGGCGGCCGCGCTGGACTCCATGGCGTCGAGCCTGCAGAGCAAGCTGCTGAGCGAGCAGAGGTTCACGGCGGACGTGGCCCATGAGCTGCGTACGCCGCTGACCGGGCTGCACGCCGCCGCCGAGCTGCTGCCGCCGGGGCGGCCGACCGAGCTGGTCCGGGACCGGGTGGCGGCGCTGCGCACGCTCACCGAGGACCTGCTGGAGATCTCCCGCCTGGACACCGGCCGGGAGCGGCTGGACGTGGACGTCGAGGAGCTGGGCGCGCTGGCCGAGCGGGTGGTGCGGGCCTCCGGGACCGACACGCGGGTGCGGGTCGTACGGGACGCCCGGGTGGAGACCGACCGGCGGCGCCTGGAGCGGGTGCTGGGGAATCTGGTGGCCAACGCGCACAAGCACGCGGCCCCTCCGGTGGTGCTGACCGTGGACGGGCCCGTGGTGACGGTGCGGGATCACGGGGGCGGGTATCCGGGGTACCTGCTGGCTCACGGGCCGCAGCGGTTCCGTACCGAGGGCGGGGCCAAGGGGCACGGGCTCGGGCTGACCATCGCGCTGGGACAGGCGGAGGTGCTGGGCGCGAGGCTGTCCTTCACGAACGCGGGGGACGGGGGCGCGGTGGCCGTGCTGCGGCTGCCGGTGGCAGAGGAGGGGTGAGGGGCCCGGTGTTCCGT